>NZ_JABUYE010000039.1:0-3503 GCF_014897485.1 Brevibacterium sp. FME37 | reverse complement strand
CAAACACCGAAATCCAGACCAGCGTGCAGCTTCAGCCTAGATCGGTGGATCGAGGTTAAGGAAGAGCGTTGCTGCTGTTGCAGCGGTGACCGCGTTAGCGGTGGGGCTGTCGACGGCAAATATTTCACCCGTCGCGGCCGACGAGCCAACCGAAGTACCAAGCGTCAGCACACATAGTGTCTCTGTTGATCCTGATGAGGCGACCTCAGGTGTTGAGTCGCTTGATGAGGGCGGCGACAACCTAGATACGACTGTAGACGTCGACGCGGTCGGTGGCACAGTCTCCACCTCGGTTGAGGCTGAAGGTATTGATTCGCGTGTGGATGTCGCCACGGATTCCGATGCTCCTCTTGATGAGCTGATCCAGTCGGTGACGGTTGAAGCAGTCGTCGATGGTGAAGACATTGAAAGCGAACTACTCGTCCGTGATTTCACCTATTTAGGTGATGAAGCCTTCACCGCAACTCTCGAAGATGCTCAGTCCGGAGAAACCATTGAGGTTTCTTCTGCCCAGGTGAATGCGCAGGCATTCCCGATTCTGTGGGTTCTTGGCCTCCTCGCTCGTGTCGGGATTAAAGCAGCGATCAAGCAAATAGGGAAGTCGAAGATCAAGAAGGCCACCTCCAAGTACCTTCTTCAGAAGGCCAACGCGAACACCTGGAAGCATATCCGGGCGAAGAAGCACAACTGGGGGAAGATTGGCGGCACCTCGCGATCGAAAATTGCGAACTTAATGTCTCGTGCTATGGCTAACGGCAAGCACTCGAAACGTGGTGCGAACGGAATGCAGGCTGTCCTTCCCTACAAGGGTAAGTACATAGTTGTCACATATGCGAAGAAGGGTGGGAAGATCAGTAATGGCTGGTGGGGTAAACCGTGATAGCGCACAGGCACTGACTGAGGCGATCGTCGCTGCGGAAAAGGGCTCACTTGACAGTGCGTTGCAGCTTGCGGGCGCTATGTCGATAAAGGACGTCGCCTATGCCCTTGTCGAAGGGTTCGAAGATACTGGGAGCCCCGTTCACAATTTCGAAGAGATCCGTGATCGGTTCATTTGGCGGTGGGTTTCTTCGCTCGACCCAGTAGAAGTACTTGCCGCGCTTGTCGCCATCGACGGTGTTTACAGCAACGATTTAGTGGTTCTGCCACATGCGGAAGACCGGTTCACGACCAGGCTCTTAGAAGCTTCTGCGGATGCCGTTCGTGTAATTAGCAAGCATCTTTCCTACGTGAAGGATCTTGCTGGAGGCCCCGATACTAGTTTCAATGAGGCCTTCGCCGCGCGGGTGACAGAACTTGCTGACGGTCCGTTGGCTCAGATGTCTGACGATTTGACCTCACAGGCTCAGCAGCTAGCGAAGCTACAGCAGAACGCTGATGAAATCGAGTCGGACGAATAGGAGCTAGCTTTAAACCCACAAGGGCGGGGCCGCAAATCTACGGTCCCGCCCTTGTGGGTGCGGCTGTTGGAGTTTGTGCAGACAGCTGACGAAATCGGCTTCGCAGATCGAGAGGGCGACTTTCCAGCGTCTAGGTGGTGCCGTCCTTGACAGTTTCGTTCGCAATCTAGTCCAGTTCTTGGACGGATTCGGTGAGCGGGGATACCCGGTAGACATTTCCGCCCGTCGTGACCGGCTCCACCGAATTCGTCTTGGAGGTCACATATTCGTGACCAACTACCGCGACAATCACTGACGCTTCAAGCCCGTTGTCGTTGCTTGCCGAGGAAGGACACGTTCCGTCGAACCTCCGTTCACGATATGGCTGTCCGAGAACTCGAGCTGATGAATTTTCACCTCCGTTGTGGCTAGGTAGCCGGTATAGTCCCATGACCATGGATGTGTTTAGTTTTGTGACCGTCGGGGTTTATGTGCTCAGCGGTGGCCTGGTGCTCTCATTGCTGGTGCTCGGTTTGATTGTTCTGCTCAAGGTCAACAACCTGCTCGACCTCGAACTGGCCAAACGGGTCGAGCAGAAGAACGAGAACCCGCAATCCGCAGAATAAGTCCTCGCTGCCCCTGAACGCGGCGATGGCCTGATTGTCATCGAAGTCGACGTGACTCCGAAGACCAGACGAGGGAGCGTAGTGGTACACCACCTGTTTCGCATCACCCTATGCCTGCTGGCAGCTTTGGTAGCAGTGAGCTGTGAGAAGTTCATTTACGGCCGGATCATCCTGACACCAGACTCGGTCTGGCATTTCCGGGAATGGGTGCGTGTCGCGATCATCGCTGTGGTTGTGTGGGTGAGTCTCAACGTTTCAGACCGGTGGAGAGACCGCACTCGAAAATCGCAGAGATTGCAGCCCTGATACTGGGGAGAGAGCCCGAATCAATCCTTTACCCGTCCTCGTATACCGTCTTAGAGATGTCCCGAACTCGTGCGGGTCCACCCATGGCGGGACCGGATCTTGATGATCAGGGCCATCAGTAGAAAAAGTACGGCGGTCAGGGGGAACATGAACGCGGCGAACACCCACACAAGCGTCCCTCCAATTCCGGTCGAGTCGTAGTACACGGCCTGAGCAACTGAGAGGCTGCTTAACTGGTGGGCGAAGACCAGAGCGAATCTGGTTTGGAACCATTCATATGCCGATCTTGGCACACTCGTCGTAGAGTCAGGGCCGTGACGGGAATTGTCGCGATCACGATTGAACGCTCGCGGCGGAAAGTGACCGCCCGCAGGACACTTTGTGCAGGTGAAGGCAAGAAATACGTGTGCCCGAAGGGGCCCGCGTCCGTTTTCAACGGTTTCGAAAGCGGATTGACTGCCCGGCGTTGCGCCACTGAATCTCGGCAATGCACCTCTTCTATCGTGCTCATGCGATGTTTGCGCACACTATAGAATGAGCCTTATCGCTTTCAACTAATGAGGCAGAGCCCGCAGATGCACCGAAAGGATCGAGCATATGGAAGGCTTTGGATTCGTCGAATCGAGCTTTGGCGTCCTTGGCATGCTGCTGACACTTCTGCCAGTGTTTGTCTTTCTCGTCATCGTAGCGGGCATCGTAATTGCGACTGTCTGGATCACCAAGTACCTCAAGCGGCAGGAAGCTGACCGCAAAGAGATGCTCGATCTCATGCGCAGGCAGGTTTCCAGAAAGCAAGATTCGTGAGTAGCGATCGCTTATCCGTCGTGCTGATCATTGCGGGCCTGTTCGCACTCCTAGCTGGTTTTGTCACTGGCCTTGCAGTCTTCTCAACAATGTGGATCCTCCTGGGCTTCGGTGCCGCTCTCACACTCATCGCCACGAGTTTCATTATCTCGGTCTTGAACCAGCGGCCTTGGGAGGCTAGAGGGCGTGACCAGCTGCGCCGGCTGAACACCATAGGGACGGCCCTGCTACTCGCGGGACTCACATGTGCCGCTGTGGTCGGGATCGCTATCTCGGGGTTCATCGTTCTCGTTGATGGTACAACTCTGCAAAGCAGTCCTGCGCAGGATGCATTGAGGTTCCCCGCAAGTTGTGGACACTTGATCTGTCTCACGCGGCTTGCGCAGAC
>NZ_JABUYE010000038.1:0-3843 GCF_014897485.1 Brevibacterium sp. FME37 | reverse complement strand
TATGGTCACGAATAAACTTAAAGTTGCGTCCCTGGAGCCCGTTGGGCGACCGAATGCTCCAGAACGAAGAACGCGACGCGCTTCTCATCAAGCAGTCTATTCCAATCTCTACTTTAAGTTGCTAATCTCTACTTCAAATAGACGATTTGGAGTGTTGATGATGGATGTTCCTGGATCAGCCCAGTTGGTCCTCGTACCCGGTGTTCGCCACCTTAACGAACCAGAAGCTGTGTTCAACGCAATGGTGGCTGGGTGGCAGCGACAACTACGATCCCGATCCTTAAGTAACCAAACCGTGGACAGTCGAATCTCGTTGATCCACCGCTTCAACGAGTTCGCAGGATCCCACCCCTGGTCCTGGACCCCCGGTGATATGGAAGACTTCACGCTGTCGTTGATGTCGGGTTCTAAGAAGGCTGCGCCATCAACGATCCGTGGCTATCACTTTGTGATTCGTATGTTTTGCGACTATCTTCTCGACGGCCGCTACGGGTGGATTGAAGAGTGCCAGAAACGATTCGATCAGATCCCGTCGCAGGTTTGTCACGACTACAACACAGTCGCTCACACCACCGACTACGAGGGACGCCCGGGCCGCCGTCCATTTACTTACGACGAGATCCAGCACCTCTTCGACTTCCTCGATACCCGAGTCGAGCGTGTCAAAGCCTCGGGCCGTAAAGGCGCGTGGGCGGCGCTGCGCGACTCCCAAATCGTAAAAACGATCTATGCCTATGGACTACGCCGTCGCGAGGTCTGCATGCTTGACATTGCTGATCTGCGACCCAGTCCTGATATGCCTCAATGGGGAACGTACGGAGCAGTCCACGTCCGTTACGGCAAAGCTGTCCGCGGAGGAGTTCCTCGACGACGCACAGTTCACACAGTCCCTGAGTTCGATTGGGTCGTGACTGGACTGACCCAGTGGGTCGAACAAGCACGACCCCTGGTCCTCGGTACCGACGCTGAAAGAAGAGTTGAACTGTGGCCAACCGAACGCGGCGGACGCATTGACCCGAGAACCATGGACCTACGGTTCGCCTGGTTACGGCGCGAAGCCGAGCTACCAGACGAACTGACGCTTCACTGCCTTCGACATTCTTACGTCACCCACCTCATCGAATTCGGTTACCCCGAACGATTCGTCACCGAGCAAGTCGGCCACTCATATGCTTCGACTACTGCTATCTACACCTCAGTTTCAAACGACTTCAAGACCAAAACTTTGCAGGCTGCTCTCCGCCGGGTCTACAACAACGAAGAAGGGCAACAATGAATACAGCAAGCAACAAATTCCCGACACCAGGCCGGCAGGTTTCTCTGCAGTGGAATCTGCGTCAGGTCATGGCCTCTGCTGGCATGTTCAAGACCACAGACCTTGTCGAACCGCTTTCCGCACGAGGCGTCGATATCTCAAAGCAGATGATCCACAAAGTCGTCACTGGCACCCCTCAACGCATCAATGTTGAGCTGCTCGCTGCGCTCTGCGACATCTTGGACTGCACACCCAACGACCTCCTCGAACTGAATTATGACCAAAAGCCAGCGCCGCAGTCGCCCAGCGGTACTGCGGGCATCGGCGACCTCCGGCCAGTTCGATCCACTGTCCGACGCCCAGAGGGCCTATGACTGGACGCTATCGCTCTGTCAGGTAACTGCTAGCGCCCCTTGACCCACATTCCCCGTAACTGAAAGGCACAGGACATGCGCACAATCCACGTCGTCGCCCATCCCGAAGCAACACACCACGTGGAAAACTTGGTCGGTGGGTGGCATGACTCCGAACTCACACTCGCCGGACACAAAGCCGCCGTCGCGATTGCTCAAGCGTTGCGGTCGAAACTTCCGGAAAATACAACAGTCGACTTGTTCTCTTCGGACCTGAAACGCACGGCTCAGACAGCGGACCAAATATCCGCGATACTCCGGGCGCAGCCAGTACTGGATCGTAGGTTGCGTGAGAAATCGTATGGCGAAGGAGAAGGAAGGCCCCAATCATGGCTGGACAGTCGGTTCATTCCGCCACCGCGCACAGGTGATCGCCTGAACCATGACGAAGGCGTAGTGGGGGCGGAACCAAACCGTGTTTTCGCCCATCGTGTGTACGCCGCCATGGACGACATCTTGGCAAGCCCGACAGAACACCAAGTCATCGTGACGCACGGATACGCCCTCACGTTCGTTGTAGCCTCTTGGATCAAGATGCCACTCGAATCGCTGGGATACATCAATCTCCGTGCGCCTTCCGGAAGCATCACCACTCTCAGGGAAGACGATTTCTTCCATAACCGACAGGTCGTCAGCTTGGGCGACACGTCTCACCTGACATGACTTCGTCGACACAGAAAACCCGTCTCAGTCCTTGCATCGACTGTGGCCGCACCGATACACCGATCGACCAACGCATCACCGGATGGCAAATGTGTCGACCTTGCACGAAACGCCGTCGCAATCATCCAGCCCCATGCCCATCCTGCGGCCTGGTCCGTGTGCTCGCTCTCCCATTGGGTAAACAAGCCGTGTGCACCACTTGTGCGGGAGCACCACCGCTCTTTGAATGTCCCAATTGTGGGGAGGAATCTCACCCTTATGGCAAGGTGTGCGCCCGGTGCACACTGGCGACCCGCGCCACCGAGCTCCTGACCGATCCAGCCACAGGCCACCTCAATCAACAGTTGCGACCGTTGCTTGACTACTGGATCAATTCAGTTGACCCGCGCACCCCACTACGCTGGGTCTCCCAGTCCCAAGCGAGCACCGATCTCCTGAGACAAATGGCCTGCGGGCAGTCGTCTATCAGCCATACTGCTTTCCGGCAATTGCCACCGACGAAGCCCAATGACTACCTGCGCAATCTGCTTGTCTCGATCGGGATCCTCGGCCCGTGGGAACCACATGTTGACCGTTTCATCTCGTGGCTCGACACCGAAATCGCCCCGAGACTGGAAACCGAGTGTGCCTTCACCATCAACAGCTATGCCCGATGGCACATCCTGCGCAACCTCCACCGCCATGCGAGCAACGGAACACTGACGCAGGCGGTTGCGAATTCTGCTCGTATCCGGGTTCGCGCAGCAATTGAATTCTGCGAGCTGCTAGCTCGTCGTGGAGTCTCTATTGAAGATGCCACACAGGTCGACCTCGAAGAACTCATCAGCAACTCTCCCGGCTATAACCGAACCAAAACGATTGCTTCATTCATCGCTTGGGCCAGAAAGACTCGAGTCAATAGAAACTTGACCGCGTCTGGTGAGCCGTGGCCGAATGCAACTGTCACTATCAGCACTGAGCAACACTGGTCCGATGTCGAGCGACTTCTGAACGAGGACCACCATCCTGCTCATATTCGTTTGGCCGGGCTCTTCACCCTCCTGTTTGCTCAACCCCTCAATCGCATTGTGGCAATGAGGCTTCAGCAGATCCATGTCACCGAAACCGACGTGTTGGTCACTTTCGCCAATGACCCGATTGAAATGCCACCCATTCTTGACGACCTACTACGGAACTACCTGACTACCCGTGCAGAAAGGCTGGTCGAGACCAGCGATCCGGGATGGCTCTTCCCCGGGGGCCAGCCCGGTCGTCATCTCGTTACCGAGGTGTTCCGCCGGGACCTTACCGTGATCGGGATTAAGCCGTACGAGAGTCGAAAGGCTTCCATGTTTCACCTCGCAGCCAGAATTCCTGCACCCGTGCTTGCTGGGCTGCTCGGGATCACCGATAGGAACGCGGCGGCATGGGCCAAGTTAGCCGGCCGCGACTGGAGTGCATATATCCAGCACCGTGATCAGGCAGGCCAAAAAGGAGAAACTCATGCAATCTGAATATGACACCCCACCGGTA
>NZ_JABUYE010000037.1:0-4302 GCF_014897485.1 Brevibacterium sp. FME37 | reverse complement strand
CAGAGAACCAATTAGCTATCGCATAGCCGCTGGACTGCTAACAGGGGCCCAATCAAGTGGCCATAGGGTTACTAGTTCGTGCGTCGATCAAGAAAAATAGTAGATTCCCGACCGTGTAGTAGCCACAGGACCGGTATCCTGCGGTAGAGCAAGTCCTCAAGTGTCTATGTTCGCCGAATACTTCACGTCTACTTGCCAAAGTGACCTGTCGGATCGATACGACAGGTCACCTCGAGCGTACGAGCTTGAAGTGGACGTCGTGGCTCATGCCGAGTACCGATCCGTGCATCAGTCCCACGGCTCTGGTTGCTGAGTGAAAAAGGTCGAAACTTCATACTATCGTGCGATGTGCTTTGCGGAACTTCTCGTTAGCGTGACTAATTGGTCAATCCTGACCGTTCACTGAAGAATGATTGATAGAAACATGAGAGTGGAGTGAAGACTTCAAAGACGATAGCGACGGTTGTTCTCGCGCTTGCTCTGTCGGCAACTGGTGCGACTGGAGCAATGGCAAGTGACACCTCCTCCAGCAACGTCAGCGCCTCAAGCGAACAAGCGACCTCAGGTGAAGCCATTGTGCAAGATGAGGCAACAGGGGAAGGCTTCACTACCCAGGCGAAGAAGAGCCCGGGCGGTGGAACATGGAACTTCGGTAGCGAGAAAGTGACGACGAAGGCCGGAAAGCAGAAGAAGTGCTACTCCCACTACTTCCACCGCACAAAGCGCCACTCTGGCACTGCGATCATCGGCTCCGTCAATGTGACGAAGACCGCCAGTAAGGGCAAATGGGCCAACGCGAACGCCTACGGCAAGAGATCACAGACCTGCAAGACGAAGTGGAGCGCGAACGCGTAGTCAAAGCCGTTCGAGTATCCTCATCCGAGCTGGGGTAGGCCGAAAAGTCGGCCTACCCCAGCTCGGATGATCTTCTGCTAACGATAGGAAACCTATGCGGATACCTTCCAAGAGTGGCATCAAGACTTTGGTGGCATTCGGGATAAAGTCATGTGCCGCGGGGGTGCTCATTGCCGTGGCTGTCGGCCTCTTCAGCGCCTTCGCCCTCGTTTCAGACGATGCTTCGGCACTCACTGACTGGAGTGAAAGCACAGACTATGCCGTTTACTTCCCACGAAGCAATGGAGACGACCTCCAGGCCATCAAGGACGGCACTGACGGAATCTCCAAAACCGTAGCCGAACGCATCTACCCCGAGCTTGACGATCGCGGAGGGATCTACGTCGAGGCAGCTGACATGGATGTTGTCGGAGACGACCCTGTGCTGCCCTATGTTCAGATGAGCGTGAACACCAACTATCTTGAGAAGTATCCCATTCTCGATAGCTCAGGAAAACCCATCGCGGTTTCAGATGAAGAAACTGACTGGGTCATCGCTGTTCCGGAGACTTTGAAGGATCGTGAGGATCTGATCCGAGACTATGTGCAGGAATCACGCAATGGCCCATCCGACAGCGACGTCGAATACGCAGAAGCAAATAGCTACGAAGTCAGTGACGCAGTCCGCAAACAGAAGGTTCGCATCGTATGGACACAGCCCGGCCAAGATCTATTCACGTTTGACACCCAAATACGACCGAAAGAGGGCAACACGTTGCCTGACCCCATCGTCACAGTGATGACACGCTCGAACACAATCGCCAGCGATTGGGAGAACACGATCACCGGTGAAATCGACACTCCAATGAAGGTGCGAGTCGATGGAGACCCTGAGAAGGTTTACCAAGAGCTGCTGCCCCTGTTCGAGAAGTACGAACTCGATGACAACTTCACTGCACTCGTCTACCCTGCCGATGCAATCAACGAGCAGTTTTCCCTCTCATCTGAGGATGCGCGTTGGTTGATCACTGCCGCAGTTGTGGCCGGAGCCTTGACCGTGGTCTTAAGCATCGTGGCTGTAGTAGTCGCCTATGAACGATGGCGTGTGCACTCAGCTATCCGCAGACTCCACGGTTACTCGAGGCTCAAGAGTTTCGGGGAGGTCTTCGCGGGGCTCGCAACGTCCTGGTTGCTTCTCATCCCTGCCGCTCTGGTGGCAACCACCAGTTTCTATGTTCTCGGAGGCCATGTGGCGATCCCAGAGTATTTCCATCCTCTGGTACTTCTCGATGAATGGCCGGCTCTCCTTGCTGTCACTGGCTCCGTTGTGCTCGTGGAGGCAGTCATCGCCATCGCTGTCGTCATGGTCTTCGATCGCCGCCATCCCGCTCTCCGCCTCAAGGAAATCTGATATGCCCAGCCGTAAAGAAGTAGACCCTGTCGTTTTCGATAACGTCGAAAAAACCTACACCGGACGGACTGTACTCAGTCACGCTAGTTTCTCTGTCAGTCCCGGGGAAATGGTCGCATTCACCGGGCCCAGCGGGTCTGGGAAGTCGACGATCCTCAATCTCTCTGGACTCCTCGATTCTCCCGATGCAGGCGAAGTTCGACTTTTCGGCACCACAGCACCACGGCCCCGCTCACGAGACGCCACTCTGTTCTTGCGGCATCGCCTCGGGTACCTGTTTCAAAACTTCGCTCTCATTGGCTCCGCGACGGTGCGCGAAAACCTGAAAGTCGCTTTGACCTACTCTTCCGACCGCAGTGATCACGCAAGGCAGATCGCCCGCATTCTCGAGCGCGTGGGTCTGCCTGGATACGAAAATCGCCGCGTCTACTCTCTCTCCGGAGGAGAACAGCAGAGAGTAGCCATCGCGCGCCTTTGGCTGAAACCATGCGAACTCGTTCTCGCCGACGAACCCACCGGATCACTCGATGAAAACAACCGCGATGAAATCGTCAAACTCCTGAGGGAAATGAGCGCCGACGGACGGACCATCCTCCTCGCAACGCATGACCTTCGAGTAGCTGAAATCTGTACCAGAACCGTAGAAGTCGCCTCCCTGAGTAAACACGAAGGAACATCAAACCAAGACGCAGGCCACGAGGACGCACCTTCGTGAGAAATTTCGTCGCGGTCACCCTCTTCTTCACGTTCATCATTACAGCAGCTCTTGGACTGACCACCGAGATTAAGCGTGCGCAGGAAACCGCGGCTGAGGGTCTCACCCAAGACATGGCGGTCTTCATCTGGCCCCGCGATGTACCTGTCCAGGATCCCTCGGCGACAGAACGTATTCTCACTACCGCGGCGGATGAGAACAATGTCAATCTCGTGAGAAGAACCGTTCGCCAGTCAGATGGAAACGGCCTCGACCTCACCTACTACATTCGACTCAACCACCCAACGAAGATATTTGACCGTGCACGCCTCGTAAGCGGAAACACGCTGACCAACTCCGAAACGCAGGCGACAGGGACAGTGCTGTCGACTAAACCCGGTGCTACGAAGGAGACTCCGCAGAGTCTCGCGAATAGCTACGACCTCACATTCCGCCCGTTAGAAGACGTGTTCGCGAACCTCCCAGCGATTGGTGTCTACAAAGCCGAAACCGATATTCGGAGAGATTTCGAGAGTTTCCTTGAAGCAGTCAGCCGGCAAGTAAATGAAGAGATCCTCAAAACAGATCCAGATGCAGCATTGACCACCCCCGCCACGTTCGTTGAAGACACTGGCGATGCAGTGGATGCCGAACCGTTGTCTTCAACGCCCCTTCTAGCGCTTTCTGGCACCCTCGCCGCGCTGGTCATTGTGGCTACGATCGGTGCGCTAGCTCGCGACGCTGCGGCGCTGGGGGTGCAGCGATTGCACGGCTACTCCCTCATTCGAGCATGGTGGTCACGGTTAGGGCTGAGAGGGGTACTCAGCACTGGCGCGGCCGCATTATTGTGCATCGCAGTGCTGCCATGGATACCTGGAATGGATTTCGCAATCGCGGTGCGAGTTCTTGCAGTCCCATTCATCAGCACAACCGTGCTCACGGCAGCAGCTTCGCTGTCCGGGGTGTTGATCATCAACCGGGTCCGTGTCAGCGATCTTGTCAAAAAACGCTTCGCATAAAATCGACTGCGAGCATCTCGTTCGGCGTCAATAGGTTGACACGCTCAGCTCCTCAGGAATCGGGAGAGCAGGCTCCCGTTCCTTTGATTGCGTTGTAGAGAGTCTGCCGAGAGACCGCGTAGCGTCGGGCAGCCTCGGCCACCGAGATTCCCATGCCGGCCCTCGCTCGGCAGGCTTGCACGTCTTCGTCAGTGAGCTTGCGCTGATAGACGCTTTGAGCTTTGGCCAGCTCGATCACCTCGCGCTGGGGTTCGAGGGTCCGCCAGCGCTCGAACTGGACTGCCCCGTTACTGAATATTCGCTTCGCTGGGGTCCACCAGTCGTGCCTCTGGGCGCCAGTGATC
>NZ_JABUYE010000036.1:0-4457 GCF_014897485.1 Brevibacterium sp. FME37 | reverse complement strand
TTACTCGAATCCGGTGGTTTCAGGCCGCTTCTACACTCTTATTTACGATGAGCCGGATATCTCGCACCTGTGGGCGAAGCTTGGGCTATGCCTACAAGAGGGCACAGCCGCGTAAGATCCCCCGAGGCTCCCCCGCACCTTTCGGCGAAATTGGGAGCTCGACCGCAAGCACCGGGGGAAGGTACGTGTTTCCCACCTGCGGGAACTGTATCGCCCCTTTAATCGCTGCGGACTGCGTCGGCTGGGCGAATGGTTGCAGTTTTCAATGACGGGTAAATTGAGGCGATGATTCCAGTCAAAGTGCCAGCTATAGGGCCCGCGACGAGGAACCAGAACGGCACAAGAGGATTCCACCCAAGAGCCACGGTTATCCCGATCGCGAAGATGACACCGAATCCCACGCCGCATAGGCCACCTATCGAGCCCAGCAACCCGCCCTCTACAAGGAACTTCACCACGACTTGTTCACGAGAGAAGCCTATCGCGCGCCTTAGGCCGATTTCCGATGTTCTGGCCATAACTGATGACAGTGTTGCGTTGGCAACGATCAAGAGAGTGAGGATCCAAAGAACGATTCCCACGCCCATGAGAAGCCCGTCGACGTCTGTAGCAACTCCCTTACGCAGGTCCCCAAGGGATTCAGCGCCGGACGCAGCGATCTTCGATGCCTGACCTGGAGCTGCAAGGTCTGGAACAAGTGCCGCAACCGAGCTCGAGAATCCCAAATCCGTTCTCACGAGGAGTTCGCTGTGATCGTCGTAGTCCCGAAACTCCTCAGCGACTTGTGGCGGGATAAGTATCGACTGGGCGAGTTTTGGGTCTCGTTCGCTGGAGACGATTCCGATTGCGGTGAACGTTTGGATACCAAACCTGAAGGTCTGATCGTAGCTATGCGCGCCGATTCCGAGCTGCTTGGCGACGGATGCACCGACTAGTGCAATGTTATCGTCAGGTGCCTTGCTCCAGGTCTTTGCAATCGAGGCGGGAATCAGATCGACATCATTGGCTCCGAAGTAGCTTTCGTCCACACCGAGCACGCGCACGTCCTCAACTTCTGGCCCGCCCGGTAAACGAGAAATCGTTCGTTCTCCGGGGCTGATAGGCAGGTATCGTGTTGCGGAGTTGACATGAGAGATAGTTGACACAGCCTCCGCGGATCCTTCGGTAAGTAGGTCCAGACTTGAGGCGGTCGCGCCCGTATCATCCGATGCGGAGCTGTCGTGAACTTGGTAAACACGAACTTCATCTAAGGCTGTAGCCGCGAGCTGCTCATCAATTTGGTTTGCTGCCGTGACTGCGACGACTCGTGACGCAATGAGGCCGGCGATTGATAAGGTGACAACGACAACGATAATGAGGCTTTTCACGCGTCTCGCGTTTGCGTCTCTGACAACATCAAGAAGCAGGTCACGCATGCGTGCTCCGCTGTTGGAGAGATCCGTGTCTTAACTCGTACGAGCGATCGCACTGTTCTGCGAGCCGGTGATCGTGGGTGATTATGACGACGGCAACGCCACGATCTCGTTCAGCGTTGAGCATGTCGATGATGCGCTGCGAATTATCGGGGTCAAGGTTTCCAGTGGGTTCATCAGCCAGAATGATATCTGGGCCCCGCACTATCGCCCTCGCAATAGCCAGTCGTTGACGTTCACCACCGGAGAGAACTCGAGCCGGTTGGTGCAAGCGATGAGAAAGCCCGACCTTCTCGATAGCATCTTCAACAAGCTGGAGGCGATCGTGCCGAGGAGTTCGCGAAGCCCACAACGCTAGCTCAACATTGTCCGAACATGTTCGTACTGGCAGGACGTGTGAGTCCTGAAAAACGAACCCCAGGTGATCAGCGCGGAGCCGGTCAATTGTTCGAGGTGAAGCTTCTTCTGTGCTCACTCCCATCACTGAGGCAACACCAGATGTCGGTCGGTCGAGAAGGCCAATTATGTTCAGAGCCGTTGACTTGCCTGACCCGCTGGGGCCGACAATTGAGACAGTTGCGCCTGGATACACGGTGAGATTGAAACCGGTCAACACCTGAGTAGGTGGATGACCGGCATAGGACTTCGAAATGTCAGTGAACACGGCCATGGGTTCACTCATCAGGGGCCGACGACAATCTTGTCTCCTACGGTGATGCAGTCAGAGGATACTTCTATCCACCCAGATGCCTCTTCTCCAGTGCTGACACGGCACTTCTCGTCGGCTCCCGGCAATAGTACGTAGTTTCCTTCAGGGTCCTCTCGCAACCCGACTAGTGGAATAGCGGTGCTTTTATCGCTATCGTCGCCCGCTAGCGTGATGCTTACGGCTGCAGCGTCTTGAAGTTCGTCGGGGAAGTCGTCTTCAGATTCGAATGTTACATCGTAGCCGGGAGGGATCTTGTCGTCTTCTCCGCTGGCCTCTTTGAAGTCCGATATTTCTTTAACTGTGAATATCTCCTGGCTGACCGTGCTGTCGGTCGTGCTCACGGTGACTTCTGTCCCTGTTTCGAATTTCTCGGCTTGAGACAGATCGACGCGGGCTTTGACCGTGCTCTCACCTGAGCGAACGGTCCCGAGCACGGGTTCTTCAGAATCGATGATCGAGCCTCTTTTGACGATCTTCTCGATATTCGGGCTCCCCGATGGTAGAAAATAAAAGTCGGAGAGTCTGAACTGCACTCCCGCCTTCGCTTTTGCGGAGTCGAGCTGCTCACGAAGCGTTTGGCGTTCTTCGTCGTCAACCTCAGAATCTGACTTCGCCTCGTCGTACGCAGCCTGTGCTTCCTTGACTTCGTCCTGTCCGGATGACGGAGCTTTAAGGTCGTAGCCGGAATACAGTTGGGCGATGCCATCGCGAGTGGACTGGGTAAATTTCTCAGACCGGGCGGAGGCCTTGCCAAGATTGCTGAGCAGTGAGTTCAGCTCGCGAACATCGTCGCCAGAGTCTCCTAGGTCGAGATTTCGATAGAGCGGAAACTCTGTGCTCACGGCAAAAATTGGGCGCCCAGAGACGATCGCGATCAGTTGGCCTGAGTTGAGCACGTCGCCCTTCGACACCTCGACACGAGTCACCACCTGCTCGCCTTCGCTAGCTTGAAGTGTGATGTCGCTCGTCTTGCCGCGCCTGACATTGCCGCCGATTGTTGTGTCGCTGGTCAGCGCCCTTTCTTCGACTTTGGCGAGTCCTGTAACAGTTTGCTCGTCTGTGTCTTTCAAATCATCAAGCGGAGCACGGAGAAAATAGCCGAGCATGAAGCCGACGATAGCGAGGACACATCCGACAACGGAGGCCAATCCCAGTGGTGTACTCAACCACCCAAGTGGTCGTGATTTGCCATTAGCCTTCATAGCTCTTGATGACTTGCCTTGCGTCCTCTAGTACTGGAACAGCTCGTGATCGGAACTCCTGATATTCCGAAGCATGCTTCGTGACATATTGCTTTTGCTCTTCCCAGAGATTGGCAGCCCACGCATCAACAAATTTGGTTGACTCCTTGCAATCGACGTCCTTTAGGGCCGTCTTGATCGCTTCCTCTTCATCCATCGTGGAGACCCCAGACGGGATGAATCCTTCTCCGTCTATCTTGATTCCCTTAGAGTCCATGCAGTCAACCCAAGTTTGCCGAATTTCTTCCCGTGCCTCGTCATTAACGACAGTGTTATCGACCAAGGTGGGCTGGATTTCGTTAGCGAACTCGTTCTCAACTTCGGAGAACTGCTTCACGGAAGGATCACTGGTCGCACAGTCCCGGAGAACAGCTATGTCATCTTCGGAGAGTTGCTCACTAGTGACATTGTCTTTGGCTTCTGTATCGGGGAGGGAGTCGTAACCATATTTCGCCGCTAGAGTAGGTGACCAGACGCCGATGTCGGTGTAAGCTTTCTCCGAAATTTCGTTGCGACGATCGTAGGGAGAATACTCGATCCCTTGTTTATCCGCGCACTTTGAAGACGCAATGCTGTTGGCGTACCCGATTGTCGTCTCTTCGTCCCATGTGAGTGTCAGTTGTCGGCCCGGAGTTTCTATCGATCCGTCTTCGTAGTCGATAGTCGAGGTCATACCCGCCAAGCTGTCGGTCTGTTCGTCGTCTGCGTTACCGCAACCAGCAACACCCGCTGTCAGAAACGCGACGGCCAAAAGGGCAACCGCCCGGCGCACAGCCGAGCGGTTGCGGTTTGAACTAAGTGTCTTCACGAGCACCTTACCCATTTGTGACTACTGATTTTATCCTGGAAGTTTTTCGAGCTAGCGCCTGATGTCTCGCTGTAGCCGCCTCCGTTTTTCAAGTAGGGGTCCGACGTGATTCCGCCACTCGCTGGCCGATTGAACCGAATGCCGGCACCCTTGTGGCTGGTGTTCTGGTAAAAGACTACAGCACACCGACTGCCACGGTTGGCGACTGAATTGGCCTTGTCGTTGGGGTTCCTGGTTGGGTCCCCGAGTAGGAGTCCGGTGACTATGTGAGTTTCGCATCCGATAAT
>NZ_JABUYE010000035.1:0-4541 GCF_014897485.1 Brevibacterium sp. FME37 | reverse complement strand
TGGCCCATATCGATCCCGATGGTCAAGAACCCGTCGATGCCACGGACCGGACCAAGTACAAAGTGAACATGCATGCGTGTGAGAACGGGGACTGGGAGATCACGGGTCTCCTCGACCCTGTCACCGGTGGTCAGCTCAACGGGTTACTGACGCTAAGAACCAAAATCGCGAAGAACGACAGTGCAATCGATGCAAACGGTGGAAACACCATTGCTGGCAGTAACGATCATTCCGCGAGCGAGTGCGGTGTTCTCGAGGATGGAACTCTCGTTGACATGTCGGGACAGCGGTTGAGTGCTCAGGAGTGGATCTACGAACGCTTCGCGACACTGATCGGGCGCATCGATATGGCGCGGACTGGTCAAGGCTCGCAATACGCACTCGTCGTGACAGCCACAGCAGAAGATCTTGGGAATGGAACCGGGGTCGGTACCACGGGGACTGAGAATCCGGTCCCGATCAGCGAACTTGTTCGTCATGGTTTGAATGGGGCGGTGTTCTTCGAACTGATCTCCGAGAAGGCGAAGACGATGCAGGTGGTCACGGAGAATCGGTTCGCGAATGCCAGGCAGATCGCGGTGCTGACTGCTCGTGATCAGGGGTGTACGTTTCCGGGTTGTGATGCTCCGCCGGGGTGGTGCGATGCCCATCATATTGTGGAGTGGGCACAAGGTGGCAGGACCGATATCAACAATATGACTTTGAGTTGCTCGGCTCATCACCATTTATTGGATCGGTCGGATTGGGAGACTGTGATGCTCAAAGATGGGCGTCCTGCGTGGGTGCCTCCTGCCTCGATCGATCCGGGTAGGCGACCGATCTTGCATGCGAGGTTCGTGGCTCAAGACGTCATCGACACACTCTTCGACGAATGAGTTGGAGTGGACTATAGCCGCTTTAGGTGCCTGGGCTTCCACCCGCTGGAAGCTGAGCGTGCCAGATCATGCTTGCGGGAAGAGGACCTCTTTCTGGAAGCGAGGCGAACTTGAACACCGGTCTCCGGTGGCAACTGGTTTTACGGGCAGCTGCTTCCCGGCGCTACACCACGTGGAAGTAGATGACCATAATTTCAGGGTTGACCGAACCCCGCGCGCTCGAGCAGCTCGCGCGCAATATCTCCGTAGTGTTGCAAGCGTGGTTCTGTCCTGGTGGTTGGGCCCGCGATTGTGATCGCTGCATTGAGCACCGAGTCGACGAACACTCCTACTGCGGTAGCTGCCACGTCGGGAACTGTCTCTCCGCGATTGAGTGCGGTTCCGGAGGCGCGAATTCCAGGCAGTTCTGCTTGCAGCTTCGACCGCTGGTTGGGCTCGAATTTTGCGAGCAGTTCTTCGTCCCCGGGTTTCGGCTGTAGTGCGAAGAACAGCTTTCCTGAGGACGTTGGTAACAATGGGCGTCTGACTTTGAGCTGCGGGACATAGCAGACTTCATAGTCAGCGGGCAGACTGTGAACATAGACAACCGAGCTGGCAACACGAATGGCCACAGTTACGGTCTCACCAGTGCGAGCTGAGATCTCTTCGAGCACATCCTCAATGAGCAGCACAATCGAGTTCTCAGCTGGGCCGAGGACATGCGCGACGCCTGTGCCGAGCATGTAGCCGTCGTGGACTTCGTCGAGGTATCCTTCCGCGCACAACCCCTTCACGAAACCGTAGACACTGCTCTTGGGGGCTTCGAGCTCGCGTACCAGGGTCGTCAGGCTGACAGCTGTATCTCCCGATCGGGCGACCGACTCAAGTATTCGAACAATACGATTGACCGTACGATGTGTCGATGTCATGGACTCTCTCTTACCGGATAGTGGTGTGAGAGACAGCGTACAGAGTCAATTCGAATAGCCGATCATGTCGAAGACCTCGGCGCGGTCGGCATCGATTGCCGACGTCCCTCTCACCGGGGGCCGTGGATGGTTGACGAAAGTGAGAGGTGATCCTACGTGGACGAAGTCGCCCTCGTTTGAGTGTGAGGCACGCGAGAGCATCGACGACGTTCCCAGATATTCGTCAGTTGGTATTTCCTCGACCTTCATGACCTTTTGAACTGGAATGGAAAGAACCTCGCATTCCTCCTTGATCTGCGTACACGTACGTGTCGAGGCATACTCGGCGAGAACGGACTCATAGACTCTCGGATTGCGAGTCCTTGCCTGATTTGAAAGTAGATCAGGGTGGTCCAGGTAGTCGGGTCGATCAATGATTGTGCAGAAATCAGCCCAGTTCTTGTCTGTATAGGGCATTACACACATGAAGCCGTCGAGAGCTTGATGAGGCCTGTGTTCGGGGGAGAGTACACGCGACCATCCGACATCTCCGCGGGGAGGGGAGTAGGTCTGGCCGCCAAGGTGTTCGACCAACGTGAACGCCGCCATGGTTTCGACCATCGGAACATCGACCCACGTGCCCTTTCCGCTCGCCTGCGTTTTGAATAGGGCTGCCAAAACTGCCTGGACCATGGTCATTCCGCAGACTTTGTCGGCCACGACATAGGGAGAATAGCTTGGCCTGCCATCGCGCAAGCTGTATGTGTCTGCGACACCAGACCCTGCTTGGATGATGTCGTCGTAAGCTGGCCGATCACCCAGGTCGGAATGGGAGGAGAAGCCCTGCGCAGTGCACAGGATCGTTCGAGGATTCAGTCGGCGGACATTCTCCCAGTCAAGCCCGTAGCGACGTCGTCGCCGGGGCAGCAGATTGGTGATAATGACATCCGACCAGCCGATGAGGTGTTCGAGGACCGGCCGATCGGCTTCGGAGCCGGCATCGATCTCGATGCTGTGTTTTGAAGCATTGAGGTTCATCGATAGCACGCTGTCTCCGGATACCCCACCAAGTCCTATGCGTCGGCCGATGTCCCCGCCCGGTTGCTCGGCCTTTATCACCGTGGCACCAAGATCGGTAAGGATCTTCCCTGCATACGGCGCCATTATGACAGTGCCCAATTCGAGAACCTTCAAACCGTCCAAGACGGGCCGGGTAGACGCTGAAGGATCGGTTTTGTCCGAACTTGGTTGAGAAGGAGCGGAGTTCACTGCTTATTTCCTCAATTCACACTTGTGGTCAGAAACAATGACAGATCGGGGAACACGAATATCAGGGTCGTGACGATGAGCATTGCAATAATGAAGGGAACTGAGCCCATGAAAACGGTTTCGACTCTGATTCCGGCCGCGCGAGACACGACAAACGCGTTGAGCCCCAGGGGTGGGGTGATCAGCCCGATCTCTGCTAAAAGTATGACGATTACGCCGAACCAAATCGGGTCGAAGCCGAGCGCTTCGACAACTGGAAGAGTCACCGGAACTGTCAGAGCGATAATCGCCATTTGATCCATGAAGAACCCGAGCACTAAATAGATGAGCGCAAAGATGACGATGACGAGGGTCGGAGCGATCGCTAGACCTTGGACGTATTCCACCACTGTTGGAGCGACCTGAGTTTGTGTAAGGAAGATCCCGAACACATGTGCCGCGAAGACGATGGAGAGTATCATCGCGCTGCTGGAGACACTGCCCACAACAGCGGATTTGAGGTTTGACCAGGTCATCGTCTTCATCGACACCATAAGGAAGAGCCCGCCTAAGCATCCAAGCGCCGCGGCCTCGGTGGCGGTTGCGATCCCGAGAAAGACCGTTCCTACGACTACGGCGAACAGGAAGGCAATCGGCAGTAGGCCTTTCAAAGCGGTGAGCTTGGCCATCCATGGAGTGCGCTCGGTTGCAGGAGCATGTCCACGTAGACCCATCACCCAGACTGTGATTGCCAGTCCCAAGCTCATGAGTATGCCGGGGATGACTCCGGCGAGCAGCGTCTTTCCGACGCTGGTTTCAGCGGTGATGGCGTAGAAGACCAGCAGGATACTCGGCGGAATCATCGCAGCCAGTGTGCCCGCGCTTGCGACCGTTCCGCTCGCAAGTCTGGGACTGTAACCCTGCTTGAGCATTGTGCCTGTAGAAGTGTGGGCAAGTGTGGCTGCTGCGGCTGTTGAAGACCCCGACACTGCCGCGAAGCCTGCGCCTGCCAATACCGCTGCGATGCCGGTTCCGCCTCGAATTCGTCCGATCAACGTACTCGCCGAGTTGAACAAGGTGTCCAAGACCCCACTCTTGAGAACGAGATGGGCCATGAGGATGAAGAGTGGGATTGCAGCGAGCGAATTGCTACCGACCGAGCTCATCGGAATGACTTCGAAGACTCCGATGAGGTTCTCGCTACCTCCCACCCACAACAGACCAATACCAGCTGCGCCCAGGATCGCGAAAGGAATAGGAACCTTGATGAGGATGAGAATCAGTAGGACGACGCTGATTGTTATGGCGATCACGCGTCTTCACCCCCGGTTGCGTTGGCATTGGCTGATGATGAACCTGTGATGACATTAGGAGTGTCGACGACAGCGACGAAGAACAGGGCCGCAGCTCCCACTGGCTGACTAAGTTGCCACAGCCATGTCGGAATTGGAATCTCGCTTGAACCCGGAGGCGGAGTGATTGGGCCCCTGTTAGCAGTCCAGCGGCTATGCGATAGCTAATTGGTTCTCTG
>NZ_JABUYE010000034.1:0-5145 GCF_014897485.1 Brevibacterium sp. FME37 | reverse complement strand
GGCATTCTCTCTATCGGCACGCCGCTATCGGCCCAGCCTCATCGGTGGATCCAGGCTTAAAGAGACTTGCATTCCCTCGGATCCTTTCCTTGTTCTTCAATGGATTCTTCTATCGCTTGATCGACAGGAGTGTTCCTGCGGGTCTGATCAAGAGTGTGTGGAGCAATCAGTGGCCAGCACGCGGCAATCTTTCCCGCAGCAATCGCTGTTGCAGGAGACGTCCCTGAATACGGCTGGGCCCCACCTCCCGGGCTCTCAACGCGGATCTCCTCACCGGAAGCAAGGAGATTCGTTGCTCGAGTATTCGTGAATCTCAGGCGGCGGCCTGATTTGTTCAGTGCCCCCACTGAGATCACTCCCTCATATTGGGCTGGGTATGAGGCGAAATCTCCAATACCGTTCCCGGCAGCGGAAAAGATGGTCACGCCATCGTTTTGAGCTTGACGGACCGCTTCCTTCAGCTCTGGCACGTCCATTTCGGTCCCGAGCGCGGCGACGATCATATCCACATCTTGTTGCGTCGCAGTCGTGATCCCAGTCGCCAAGTCTTCAACTTCCCCGACACCAGAAACATCAAGAGCCGGGACATCGACGATCTCGATCGTCGGAGATCGTGTAGATGGTTTTGCTGACGCGCTTTCAACCATGATCGCGGCCATGGCTGACCCGTGTTCGCTCACTCTCGACGGGGCGCCCGGCACCGAACGAACCTCGATCTTCGCCTTATTCAATGCTGGGTAGGTGGGGTCAATTCCTCCATCGATGATTGCGACCCGAACCTTCGAAACAGTTTCTACTGGCGTGAAAACGATGAAAATGGCGGCCATGGCGAAAACGATGACGACGACTGCCACCAGGGCACGCTGGACCCACCGGCGGGGATGAACGGGGGCCAGGGCCATCCGGGAGTCTTCTCGCATGGTCTCGCAGTCTGTGAAGAAAGGTGGGGACGATCTTTCATGGGGATAAGCCGTCCTTAAACCTAACAATCCCTGAGTTGGCTTCCGGGGTCGCTCGTGTGAAAGCAATCAAACCGTTACCTGCCGCAGGTCCGGTCATACAGTGTGGGCGCCGCGGGCGCCTCGCACGAAAGTATGAAATTTCGAGAAAACTTCGGCCCAGCAGGCCGGATGAGTGCGATCATGTCAATCGGGTATACCCCTTTGACATTCGAGATCTCGGCCGGAAGAATGCTGTCAAACGGGTTGCGATTCCAGTGATTGGACACATATGCCTACCGACTCCGAGAACCCCTCAGATGCCCTGTTCGGACAGACCCTCGGCTACGTGCGCGTCAGTAGCGCCGATCAGAACCCTGGCCGGCAATACGAGACCATCGGTTGGTGCGATAAGACGTTCGAGGACAAGCTCAGCGGGAAATCACGCGCCAACCGCGCAGGCCTGAACAAGCTCATCGACTATGCCCGCGAGGGTGACCATATTCGTGTGGCCTCGTTGGATCGCCTCGGACGAGACACCCGAGATCTCTACTCGCTCGTCGACACACTGACCGGGA
The DNA here is from genome assembly GCF_014897485.1 of Brevibacterium sp. FME37. Classification (NCBI taxonomy): domain Bacteria; kingdom Bacillati; phylum Actinomycetota; class Actinomycetes; order Micrococcales; family Brevibacteriaceae; genus Brevibacterium; species Brevibacterium sp. FME37. The sequence goes on along the minus strand of NZ_JABUYE010000034.1, from coordinate 3,629 downwards.
AAGGGTGCACGGTCACCTTCGTCTCGGAGAACATCACCGTCTCCAAAGATGGCAGCTCCCCTATGCAGGAACTGTTCCTCACGTTTCTGTCGGGCATGGCGCAGTTCGAGCGCGCGCGGATCCTTGAACGGCAGCGGGAGGGGATTGAGCTGGCGAAGGCTCAGGGGGTCTATCAGCGCAAGCTCACCGACGAGGACGTGCAAGCCTGCCGGGCGATGGTCGACATGGGGATCTCGGTGGCCGGGGTCGCCCGACGCTATGAGGTCTCTCGGCAGACGCTGTACAACGCACTCAAAGGCTCAGGAGCCTACACTCCTGCCGGGTGAAGTCCCTTGTCCATTCTTCTCGTTGCTTCAGCTAGCACGAGGATGGCCCGACTGTGAGCCTTGGTAGTCTCGTCGGCACTGCGGCCCATTGCAGCTTCGGCCGCCTCGGCGTCAATGCCTTCCTGCAAATCGTAAGCGCCAGTTACGACTCAACCTCTTTGAAGCTGAAACCACTCCCCTGAAGGTCAAACCTGGTGGTCCTCTAACTCCCTACGCCAAGAAGCCAGGGAGAGTCACCATCCCCAAGAATTACCGGTATTGCCCGAAGTCTTGCAAACCAAAGAGCTGGCATGACTATTGCACCTCCTCTCCAGACCAGCCTGTGGTTGGTAAGTATCGAGTCGATTTCCGTGGACCGTGTGCCCGACACGATATGAACATCCAAGCAATCATGGGGAAGAAAATCTCAAACTCTACTAAAAAGAAGCAGTGGTACAGCGCCAATGGAAAACTCAAAAGGCAGATGAAGCAGCAGTGCCAGCATCAGTTTTCCAAAGGTACGGTCTTCCGCCAGAACTGCTACATCACGGTAGGCGTCTACTATGCAGCAGTGACAGCAAATACTTTCGTCAAGAAGCTGTAGGGGCACTCAGTCGTGAATTCATCAAGAAGTCTTGTCCTCGGAGGGCTTGTTGCTTTTGTCGCTGCGATGGTGCTCTATGTTCTCTCTGTGCCAGCGTTCGTTTCAATCGTGCTCGTTCTGGTCTCTGGTGTACTCGTCGCTCTAGCTATCCACCGGTCACCAATAGCTCCGGTGTCAGCGAGGAAGTGGGTAGCTTCCGGCATGACCCTGACTGTTTTGCTGGCTGCCGGTCTCGTGTGGGCTGGCTACTTCAGTCCGATCACAGCAATTCTCGACGGCCTGATTCCTCTTTTGTTGGGGGTTGCAACAGTCGTCTTCGTTGTCATCGCGGCGGTCAAGATTTACCGGTCAACAGGTCTGGATCGCCCCGGGTGTGGTGGAGGGCTTGATCTAACCGAGAGGATAGGACCATGCCCGCACCAAGTAAGTACCCTGCAGAAGTCCGAGACCGCGCCGTGCGCATGGTCAACGAGAAGCTCACCGATGATCCGGCCCTGGCCGTGAGCACCGCGTGCCGGCTGGTCGGTGAACAGATCGGGATCAACAAGAACACCCTGCGCAATTGGGTGAAGCACAATCATGTTGATTCTGGAATGACGCCGGGAATGACGACTGATGACAAGCAACGCATCACAGATCTGGAAAAGGAAATTCGGGAACTGCGCCGGGCGAATGAGATCCTGCGGAAAGCGAGTGCGTATTTTGCCCAGGCGGAGCTCGACCGCCACTGACGGATATCGATGGCTTCATCGATGACAATCGCAACGAATTCGGAGTCGAGCCGATCTGCCGTGTCCTGTCGGATACCGGGGTGCAGATCGCTGCGAGTTCGTATTACGCCAGAAGGTCGCGACCGGTCTCGGCACGGAAACAAACTGACGCCGTGTGGGATGAACGGATTCAGAAAGTGCATGCGAAGAATCGAGGATTATTCGGAGCACGGAAAATGTGGGTCATGCTCCGCCGGCTCTATCCAGACGAGCCGATCGCCAGGTGCACAGTCGAACGACGCATGCGCGCCCTGTGTCTGGCAGGGGTGAGCAATGCCCGGTCGGCGACTACGACATGGCAGTCCAAGACCGCCTCGTACCCGAGTGACCTTGTGTGCCGGGACTTCACCGCCGATGCTCCAGATACCCGCTGGGTCGCTGACATTACGTATGTTTCGACGTGGAGTGGTTTCGTCTATGTCGCGTTCGTGATGGATTTGTTTTCCCGCATGGTTGTCGGGTGGCGAGTCGATACGACGCTGCGGACCGATTTGGCGCTGGATGCCCTGGAGCACGCTTTATGGGAAAGGAGACGAAAGAACCGTAATATCAATCAGTTAATTCACCATTCAGACAAGGGAAGTCAATATGTTTCCATTGCTTACACAGAACGACTACGTGAAGCCGGGATAGAAGCCTCGGTCGGCTCGACGGGCGATTCTTATGATAATGCCGCAGCTGAAGCGTTAAACAAACTATTTAAGAAAGAGGTGGTGTGGCGCGAAGGTCCGTGGACTGGTCGCGATGCTGTGGAATTCGCGACCTTGGAATGGGTGCATTGGTATAACAACACCCGTCCGCATTCGTACTGCGGAGACCTCGCCCCGGCACAGTTCGAGGATCACTACTACACTGAAATCAGTCGGCCAGCAGTTGTCGGCGTACCGTTATGAGCTCTCCACCGAACTCGGGGCGATCCACTAAATCAACCGACATGCTGTTGCTGAATGCTAACCGCAACTGGCGGACACCGACCCACTTCTCGTGGGACGAGTACGCTGATAAACGACCGAAAGCACTGAAATGACCAAAGCCTTGGAACATCAATCAGCAAGGTGGAAGCACCTCTTTTCCCCATGGCCGCTGGCTGGAATCGGAATTGCATTTCTTGTCTGCTCATACGTCGCTGGTTACATTCAGACTCACGTGTTGAATGGGATTGCGGGTGGGCGCGGTTGCGCCACACCGCCACCGGGTACTGAAGTAGCTTCATATGGTGTCACGATGAACCCGTTGCCTCCTGCGGCTGCATGCCACCAGGTAGTCAATAGTGCAACCGCCACTTTCGACCAGGTTGAAATCCACTGGCTCGGCCCAGCTCTCTTCCTGTTCATTCTTGCAAGCGGTTGCCTCCTTGCTTCGTTGTGCGTCGCTGGATATCGCTTAGTTCGATTCTTCAAATAGCCTCAACAAGATCTGTCTACAAACCCTAGGGTTTTGAGACGGTACGAGCATGGCTCAGTTCACTTATCGGTGCGCTATATTGGTATAAATGATGAAGGGGTATCGGTGGGACTCACAATTAGAAAGATCCTCGCAAACGTGCAGAACGGAACTATACGAGTCCCAGCTTTTCAACGCGGATTCGTCTGGGATACTGAACGTGTAGCGTATCTGATGGATTCAATCTACAAGGAGTTCCCCTATGGGGCTCTTATTCTCTGGCGAACGAAAGAAAAGCTGACGCACGAGCGTCACCTTGGGCCGTTTCAACTCCCGGATGTGGAACCGGATTATCCAATTGACTACGTTCTCGACGGGCAGCAGCGCTTAACGTCTATCTTCGGAGTGTTTCAGACTGAACTCGACCCTGTAGATACCACGCCTTGGCCAGCCGTCTATTTCGACATGTCTGCTGAAGCTGTACTGCAAGAGAGCCAGTTCGTCTGCCCGAACCCTACGTGTCAGGCTGGAGCGGGACCACGGTGACAGAGCAAATCAGTCCGACCA
>NZ_JABUYE010000033.1:0-7149 GCF_014897485.1 Brevibacterium sp. FME37 | reverse complement strand
ATTCGGTCGCCCAACGGGCTCCAGGGACGCAACTTTAAGTTTATTCGTGACCATAATATTCCCAGTGCCACGCTTCAGCGTTGCGCTGTCCTTGTTTCGCCCAGTCGGGGTGTTGCCACCCGAACTTGCCTGCATTCTTCTTCATCCATTCGTGTTGTGGAGTGCCGAACCTGTTGATGCCGGACCCATAGTCAACGGCTAGCGCCCAACCATGGTTGGATTTGCCCGGAGTCGCTGCCATACCCGGGGGCTTAGTCTCGAACAGATGTTCCTGTTCCTCATAGTCGCGGTACGCATCGGTAATGCCCATGTCGGTGCCGAACTCGTCTTTAAATGAGTTGTTCATCTTCATGAGCGCGTCGGCGGCATCGCCGCGCAGGAACTCGTCACTGGCCCAGGGAATGGGTTTAAGTTCATCGGTAGGGATGCGTCCGTTGTCATGGCCTCCCCATGGCCCGGGCTTGTTCTTGCCCTTCTTCGGCGCATCGTCATCTCCCCCTCCATCTTTCGGGCAATCAATAGGCATATCAACTCCGCCACCACCTTTGGCTTCTCCGGGGTCGCCGTCGCCATCGGCATTGAACGACAGGTGATTGTGATCGCGGTGGTTGGCGGTGTCGCCTCCACGGTCTTCCATATCGCGCCAGCTTGGATCGTCTTTCTCGAAGTTGTAGATACGCTGATACCAGATCACATATTTGACGTTGAGTGCTTCGTGGTTGTCGATGACATACTTCGCAACTTCGTCACCCAGCTGCTTGCCCTCATCATCGAGTGGCACCATCACGTCAATAGCAAGGCCGGATGGATGGCCTTCTTTGTCTCGTGAATTTCCGGCTCGATAGCCACCGATGTTGGTGATGTCGAATTCCTCGGAAATGGTTTCAGCGGCTTCCTGTACGTGTGGCTTAACTGGCCCGAGGTCGAGATCCGTGCCCTTTTGTGGAAGTGATATGTCGCCGCCAGCCTGCGGGTCTGCACCCTTTGGCTGCGCGCCGACGTCAGTCTTCTTAATATCAACTCCACCCCATGCTTTCGACTTTTTAGCGATGCGGGGGATGTAGGTGTCCTTGGTGGATGCTGGAATTTCAGGGTAGGACTCCACGCGGCTGAAACCCGCGTTGTGAGCGACAAGGAGCAGTTCGAGGTCCGAAGCGTCAGCGGCTCCTGAGTCGGGGTGGTCTTCCTTGTATTTGTGGATTTTATCGATGTTTTCATCCCACAATTTCGCTGCGTACTCAGCGTGGATTAGGGGGTCTTGAATGTCGGGGGTGCCGTTGTCGTTCTCATCGGCATTCCAGTCATGACCATAGATACGTTTCCACTCGTGCCGGTTGATCTGAGTCAATCCCCTGGTGCCGCCGTTTGAGTCTCCCGCAGTCGTTCCGGGGTCAAATCCTGATTCCGCGAACATGTCAGCTGCTGCGAACGCGACTGGGTAGCGGTACTCACCGGAGTTGGCGAGCTTTTCAACCCAGGGGACGGCTTTGGTTGGAATCTGGTCGGGGCCATTGCCAATGGCATCATCTTTGAAGCCGGGGTCGCGGGGCCCAGGTTCTGCCCCACCAGCACACTCTCCGCCAGAAAAGAGAATCACGACCACCACCGGGATGATCAGTACAAAGGCGACGAGGCCGACGAACGCTTTCTTCATCAGTCGTACTCGCCGGAATCGGGAGTGGTTATGTCATCAACGACATAACTGCCGCCAGTGTCTCCTTCGAGAACAAGAGTGAGGGTGAACTGCCCGACAGACGTGTCAATGAAATAGCGCAGACCTTGCTTGTTGTCGGATACGAGTTGCGGTGTTCCCGTGATGTTGCCTTCCGGGATGTTGTCGACGTTGGAATCTTCGTAGTGATATTGCGCATCCATGCTCAGGTATGGGGAAAGCGCGTCGAACCATTCGGCGGCGGAACGATCGGTATCGAAATATTCCGTCATGACGGTCACGACGGTTTTTGACGCTTCCGCGTGCAGGTCTGTAGTCGGGACCTGCTGCGATGGCGATACCGCCGTGGGTGTCGTGCTGGGAGTCGCTGATGGTGGCGTTTGAGTCGGCTGAGAACAGGCCGATAGTGTGGTGATCATTGCCACAGCGACTACGCCTGTTACAGCCCGGTTTGTCCTCTGAATACGCATGATTCCACAGTAGACGGGCGCGCCTTAAAGCGTCAACTTCCGAAACATTGATGAATGTGCAATTAGTACGTACTTTAAGAGTTGACACTGGCCTCTGAAACCGTAGACTGATACGGCAAGGGAACCGTAGAAATCAGGTATCAATGAGCACAAATCCGTTCATTCCAACTGAAACAGCTCCGCCACCACCTGAGCTGGAGGTGCCGGATGACCTTATGGGTGATCGCGTGGCCTGGGCAGGCCCGGAATCACCAGCAGGTGACGCCTCCGTTTCCACCGAGTCCAGGCCGTGGCCACAGCAAGAGGTCACCGCCTTGACCGACGTGATGGTGATGGGCCTACATGGAGGCGCAGGAGCATCGACCGTAGCGCGACTTCTCGAAGACCGTGCCACAGACGTTGGTACGAGTTGGCCAACTGCTGGAGGCTGGACACGTCCGCGCCCAGTCCTCAACGTCCTAGCGGTCTGCCGTACAGATCACGTTGGGCTGACGGCAGGCATGGAGTTTGCCAGGCAATGGGCCAGGGGAAGTCTGACCGACTCTCGGCTACTCGGCATTCTCATTATTGACGATGGTCCGAAGCTCTTTGACTCGCAGAAACGTGCCGCTCGCAAGCTGGGGCAGATGACCCCACATGGATGGCATCTGCCCTGGATAAATGAGTGGCGCATCGACTTTCCAGATGCTGGCCGGCTCCCACGCCGGATTCGCAAAACTCTCAACACAATCGTGTCGTTGACAGAACCAAAGGAGAAATAACCATGCTCGATCTACTAGCACCTTCCCTGGACATGATTTCGGCACTACCGAAAGTCAATCCTGAACAGCCTCCCGGCACGGACGGCTTCACGAAGCTGTTGAACTGGCTTGCCTGGGGAGCCATCATCTGCGGTTTGGCCGGGTTCTTCATCTCGGCAGGCTTTCTCGCGTTCGCCGCATTCACCGGCAGAGAAGCGACCGGCTTCAAGGGGCTGGTCATCTCGATCATCTGCTGCATTCTGGTGTCAGCCGCTGGCGTGATCCTCGCAGTATTCGTTAAGTAGGGAGAGAGCGCGCATGTCCAAAGAACCATTCAGCACACAGTTCAACACCTGGTGGGTTTTGTCTGCGGCCCTCATTGCCGGCGTTCTCGTCTTTGGCGGCATCTTCCTTGGAATGAATTGGAACTCAGATGATAAGGACGAGGAGGCAGCGCCCAAACCCGTCGAAACGACAGCGACTGCACCCAAAGATGAGGGTGGGGGTGGGTGCAATGTCCCTGCCGACGATCAGCAGTATCCGACTAAAGCACCTGAATCTAAGTGGGAACTGTACGAAAATGTGACGTCGTTGCCAACATCAAGCAGTTATGGACCGACGCAAAAGGACGGCGCATTTTGGCACTGCTTCGCGCACTCACCCACGGGAGCACTGTTTGCCAGTATCAACCTGACCACTGCGTTCATTACCGGACACGAGTATCAAGCCGCTGTCGATACACCTGGTGCGCGCGAGATATTCGATGAAAATAGTTCGGTAGCCGATAGTGAGGGGTCGGCTGTTGAGATCGCTGGTTTTCAGATCGAGTCGTATTCGGATTCAGCGGCCACAGTGAAGCTTTTGGTCAACGTCAACGGACAGCTTGGGTCCATGCCGACCGAACTGGTGTGGGACGAAGACGCTGATGACTGGCGCTGGGATGCGGAAAATATGACACCACCTGAACCTGTCGAGAACGACGACGGGTTTACACCTTGGAGTCCACGTGGCTAAGTGCGAGAAACAGATCTGGGAATGGGGATACCTCGACTGCAAGGCCAAAGAAAAGGTTGGCGACGGAGTCGGAGACATCCTTGATGGCCAGATGAAAGAGTTCGCGCAGTCCCTGTCGGACATGGTGGCCGAAGTGATGAAATGGTTCACTTCGTGGTGGATGAAAGCTCCAGCACCCGATTTGGATTCTCCGGCAATCGCTCAAGTGACCGGGGATCTGTCTTGGTACACGGCTGCATTTGCAATCGTGGGCCTATTGTTCGCTGTGGTTCGGCTGGTGATGTCACAAGACCTCAAAACGCTAGTGGGCAGCGCACTCCAACCGATTGTGAACCTCGTCGTCGTAACTGCTTGTTATGCCACGGGGCTGGGGATCCTCCTCAAATCAGGGGACGCGTTCTCAGAGTGGATTCTCGATAGAGCGACCACCGGAGTAGCAGGAGGCGCGGATCTTTCGACCCTTGTCGTGCTCGGCCCGTCTTTGGGCATCGGCCCATGGATCATCTTCGCACTACTGGCACTATTGAGTTCGACCGTCAACGTTGTTTTCATGTTCGTCCGAAATGTTTTGATGACCGTGATGATGGTATTTATTCCGACCTTAGCCGCAGCATCAGGAACTGAGACTGGTAAGCAGGCGTTCAGCAAGGCCAATGGATATCTACTGGCTTTTGTCCTGTTCAAGCCAGTTGCAGCGGTGATTTACGCGTTGGGATTGCGCATTGCCAACTCACCGCTGACTTCAGACCCGGAGAGTGACTCGGTACTCGGTGACATTGCCCAGTCCGCGATCACGGCAATGGTGGGGCTGACAATCCTCACGCTCGCTGCCCTGGCTCTGCCCGCGCTGATGAAGTTCCTCATCCCTGTAGCTGCTACTGGTGCGGGAGGCTTCTCCGGTGGTGCAGCTCTTGCAGGTGCAGTCACCATTGGTGCCGGTGCCGCAGTCCTCGCATCAACGGGCGGCGCAGGAGCCGGGGCCGGTGCGGGAGCAGGGTCCAAAGCGGCAGCAGCTCAGGGCGAAAGTAGTGCTGCGACACAAGGTGGCACTGGAACCGGTTCGGGAAGCACCCCTCCGGGTGGAGGCGAATCACCGGCTGGAACCGGTTCGGGCAGCACCCCTCCGGGTGGAGGCTCATCATCGTCTGAGGGCGGTTCGAGTGCACCTGAATCATCAGGTTCAGGCTCTGGCGATTCCGGCGGCGAACAGGCCGGTGCAGGAGCACAGTCTGAGTCAGGCGATTCTAGCGGAGATAGCGGGGGTGAAACCTCGGTAGCTGGTGCAGGTGCCGGTAGTGAATCGGCTGGAGGCAGTGGCGGAGATAGCGGGAGTGAAACCTCGGTAGCTGGTGCAGGTGCCGGTAGTGAATCGGCTGGAAGCAGTGGCGAAGATGCTGGCGCGACTGGTGCAGGCTCCGGGACTGGTGGAGGTGGCCGGTCGATAGCTGACGCGGCAGCAGTCATGGGAGCAGTCTCAGATGCCACATCGGGTGCAGGCTCTGGCGTCGAAAAAGCGATTGAAGACGAGTGAGTGATATGAGTTCAGAAGTCGAACCACAGCCGGGAACCTTCGGCAATATCTCAAAGCCGGGTCCTTCAGGGCTGCTCAACCTTCCGATAGGTGTCACTGTTTCCCTCGTGCCATTCATCGTCATCATCATTCTGATGATGACGAAGCAATGGCTTCTCCAGGCGCTCATTGTCGCAGTTGTCGGCATTGTGCTGATCGTCTTGCTCCTCGTTACACGAAAAGAAGACCGCTCAATCTATGGACGGATGATGTTGAAATTTGCTCAGCGCAGAAAAGAAAAGACCGGAAAGCACATCTATCAGTCGGGACCGACTGGAAAGACTCGTGACGGCAGGTGCCGTCTACCCGGCTTGCTTGCTCCGTCTGAGATGAGTGAGCATACCGATCCATACGGCAACACGTTTGCTCTTTTGCGTGTCAGCGGACAGGGGGTTAAGAACTATTCTGTCGTGTTCATTGCCCACTCGGATGGTGACGAGCTCCAGTCCGAGGAACGCGTCAACTCAATGGTCGCTCACTGGGGTGCGTGGCTTGCCCAGCGCGGCGTGGACGATGGGGTCAAGGGTGCACAGGTCACCGTTGAAATTGCCCCGGACACAGGATTGCGGCTACAGCGCATGATGAAGACTAACCAGGCACCGGGTGCAGCGGAGTTCCCCGCACAGGTTGCGGAGGCGATTCAGGAGGAATATTCGGGTGGTTCGCCACAGATCTCAACGTACATTTCTGTGACGTTCGATGGACGGTCTATTGACGGGAGCGGAAAAGACCGGGGAGTCGATGAGATGGCAGAGGACATCGGTAACCGGCTCGCCATGATCCGCGGCGGTCTGTCCGACACCGGGGCTGGCACGGCGGTGAGAGCTTGCACTGCCCAGGACCTCATCGACTACACCCGTGTGGCTTATGATCCGACAGTCGCTGCGCAGGTCGAGCAGGCACGTGCAGAGGGCGGAACGGGGTTGGACTGGGAAGATGCCGGCCCGACGTTCGCTTTGGATGCGTTCGACCATTATCGCCATGATCGGGCGGTTTCGAAATCGTGGACGATGTATCGCGGTCCTCGTGGTCTCTTTTACAAAAATGCACTGCGACGCGCGACACAGCCGACCGAGGGTGTGTTGCGCAAGAGAATCACCATGCTCTATCGGCCAGTGGCCGCTGAGCGGACCACCGATGTGGTGGAACGCGGTGTCAATGATGCCCAGTTCGAAGGGTCTCAGCGGCATCGCCCCACTGCGCGTCAGCAGATTCGTCGCGCGGCGGCGCAGAAGTCAGCGCATGAGGAAGCACAGGGCGCCGGTGTGACTCGGTTCGGGATGGTGATCACTGTGAGCTGTGCCGATTCCAGCAAGTTCAAGCAGCTCGAAAAGCAGATTCCAGGTCTCGTGACTTCGGCTCGGCTGAAAGTCCGTCAGGCTTTGGGCAATCAGGCCGTGACCTTTCAGTCAGGTCTGCCGTTAGGTCTGGTCGTGCCCGACCATATGCTTCTGCCCGATGAAGTTCGCGATTGGATGTGATGAGCGATGTGGACGTTTTTGGATAGGGATGACGAGCGAGCGGTCAACGACGCACGTGACGGTCTGAAATTGTCTCTCACTCGCCGTGAGGCTAGGAATATGCAACGGCAGGCGGCACGTGAACATAAGCGTGCCACTAAGGAACCTTGAGGTTCCCCGCAAGTCGTGGACACGTGTGCTACGTCACGCAGCCTGCGTAGAC
>NZ_JABUYE010000032.1:0-7420 GCF_014897485.1 Brevibacterium sp. FME37 | reverse complement strand
CGCGCGGGCCAAACACCCCCAAAGGTTCAGCAAGGCCACCGATCCCAAGATCCTGGCCCTACCCGGACCGGCATGGATCAACCAACCAAAGGAGGGCACCGAAACAGAGGCAGCCTAACCACTGCCTCACTCACCCTGGTACCGCTTGACTTGAAAAATTCCGGCCGGCCAAGGGCAGTCCACCCGCCTGTTCCCAGCTGAGGCTCTTCGGCTTGGCGGTGACCGCGTGGACGGGGACCGCGACCTTCTCAGCGAATGTGCCGCCTCCGAGTACGTCCTTGCGGGCGTAGGCGATGACCTCATCGCCGATGGAGAATTCCGGGGTGTCGAAACCGAGTCCGATGACGACTCCGGCAACATCCCAGCCGGGGGTGACTGGGAACTGGGTCGGCATGACCGGATCGAGGTGACCGCCGACGAGCTTCCAGTCGACCGGATTGACTCCCGCGGCGCGGACCTCGATGAGCACGGATGCCGGCGGAACCTTCGGGTCTTCAACGTCGCGAACCGTGATGTCGCTGAAGTCATCGGTGTACTGGTCATAGACTGCTGCACGCATGTGTGAGGACCTTTCGAAGGGACGACATGTCTTAGGCGTGGCCGTCACCGGCCTGCCACAAACAGAACACGATGACAGCGACTGCTATTCCTATAAGGTTCAACGGCACTGGGCCGGGCCGGTTGATTCCGACCCGGCCCAGTGCCGTGACTGTGTCAGCGGAGTGACCCGGTGACAGTCCTATTCGTACGTGTTGTTCGCTGCAGCACGCTCAACGAGTGAGGCAGGTGGCGCGAAGCGATCGCCGTAGGTCGCGGCGAGTTCCTTGGCACGTTCGACGAATCCGTTCAGACCGCCCTCGTACTGGTTGACGTACTGGAGCACGCCACCGGACCAGGCCGGGAAGCCGATTCCGAAGATCGAACCGATGTTCGCATCCGGAACCGAGGTGAGCACACCCTCGTCGAGGCATTTGATCGTCTCGATCGCCTCGGCGAAGAGCATCCGCTCCTGCAGGTCCTCGAAAGGCTGCGTCGCCGAACCGGAGTTGAAGTGTTCACGCACACCGGGCCACAGCTTGGCGCGCTTGCCGTTCTCGTCGTAGTCGTAGAAGCCGCGTCCGTCCTTGCGTCCGGTGCGCCCCTGCTCGATCATCCAGTCGAAGACGCCGTCTGAGGGGTGGCCTTCTGGCGTTCCGCCTGCGGCTGTGATTGCATCCTCGGTTTCCTTTCGGATGTTCTGCGACAGCGTCAGCGTCAGTTCATCGAGCAGCTGCAGAGCGCCGGTCGGGTAACCGGCCTGCAGTGCTGCCTGCTCCACCGTTGCCGGCTCCACTCCTTCACCGACGGCGGCGACAGCCTCGGCGATGAAGGTTCCGATCACACGGGAGGTGAAGAATCCGCGGGAGTCGGTGACGACGATCGGGGTCTTCTTGATCTGCTGCACGAGGTCGAAGGTGCGCGCCAGGGTCTCATCTGAAGTGTTCTCACCACGGATGATTTCGACCAGGGGCATCTTGTCAGCGGGTGAGAAGAAGTGGACGCCGATGAAGTCGGAATCGCGCTTCACACCGGTGGCCAGTTCCGTGATCGGCAGGGTCGAGGTGTTGGAACCAAGGACTGCGTCGGACTCGACGATGTCCTGGATCTCACTGAAGACCTGCTGCTTGACGGGCACGGACTCGAAGACCGCCTCGATGACGAAGTCGACTCCGGCGAAGTCCTCAACCGAGGCGCTCGGGGTGATCCGGTCTAGAACAGCCTTGCTCTTCTCTTCGCTCGTCTTGCCCTTGGCCAGTGCCGATTCCTCACGCTTGGCCGCATAGGCCTTGCCACGTTCGGCGGCTTCGATCTCGACGTCCTTGAGGACGACGTCGATGCCGGCCTTCGCTGCGGTGTAGGCGATGCCGGCACCCATCATTCCGGCGCCGAGGACGCCGAGCTTCTTCACCTGGCGAGGTTCGAAGCCATCGGGACGCGAGCCGCCGGAGTTGATGTGTCCGAGATCGAAGAAGAACGCCTTGATCATGTTCTTCGCCACCGGCGTGTGAGTGAGGTGGACGAAGTAGCGGGTTTCGACTGCCAGTGCCGTGTCGATGTCGACGTAGGCACCTTCGACGGCGGCGGCAATGGCCGCGCGAGGAGCGGGCATCGGCGCACCCTTGGTCTGACGGCGCAGGAGCGCCGGCAGCGCGGGCAGCATCGCACCCAGCGATGGTGAGGTGGGTGCTCCGCCGGGGATCTTGAAGCCCTTGACGTCCCAGGGCTGAGTCGCCTCGGGGTTGGCCTTGACCCAGTCCTTGGCGCGTGCTTCGAGTTCGGCCACCGGAGCGAGTTCGTCGATGAGGCCGAGCTTGAGAGCGTCGGCTGCCTTGAACTTCGTCGAGGGCAGGATGGCCTTCTGCAGTGCGTTCTGGAGGCCCATCAGGCGCACGGCCCTGGCTACACCACCACCACCGGGCAGGAGACCCAAGGAGACTTCGGGGAATCCGACGCGCAGGCTGGAGACGTCCTCCGCTGCAATGCGGTGATGCGCGACGAGGGCGACCTCGAGGCCACCTCCGAGTGCGGCACCGTTGATGGCTGCGACGACGGGCTTGCCCAGCGTTTCGAGGCGACGCATGACCGTCTTCATGTGGTTGGTCAGTGCGGCTTCGGCTTCCGAGTTCTCAGGGTCGGCCGCACGCAGCTTGTTGAGGTCACCGCCCGCAAAGAAGGTCTTCTTCGCCGAGGTGAGGACGACGCCGGAGATGTCATCGACGTTCGCTTCGAGCCATTCCACGGTGCCTTCGAAGGCAGCCTTGAAATGGTCGTTCATCGTGTTGACCTTGGAATTCGGGTCGTCGATGACGACTGTGACGATTCCGTCGGAGTCGGTGGAATGCGAGTATGCAGTTGAAGTCGTTTCAGTGTTCGTCATGTCAGACCCTTTCGATGATCGTCGCAATGCCCATTCCGCCGCCGATGCACAGCGTGACGAGACCACGCTTGAGATCGCGACGTTCGAGCTCGTCGAGGACGGTCCCGAGGATCATGGCACCGGTAGCACCCAGCGGGTGTCCCATGGCAATTGCTCCGCCGTTGACGTTGACCTTGTCATGCGGGATGTTGAGGTCCTTCATCCATTTCAGGACCACTGCGCCGAAGGCTTCGTTGAGCTCGAACAGGTCGATGTCATCGACGGTCAGGCCCGCCTTGTCGAGCGCCTTCTGCGTCGCGGGAGTGGGACCGGTGAGCATGATGGTCGGCTCGGATCCGGTGACGGCAGTGGAGACGATGCGAGCCCGCGGCTTCATGTTCATCGTCTGTCCCACCTCGGCGTCGCCGATGATGACGAGGCTGGCCCCGTCGACGATTCCCGAGGAGTTCGCGGCGGTGTGGACGTGGTCGATCTCTTCGACCCAGTGGTATTTCTGAAGAGCAACCTCGTCGAAGCCTGCTTGCGCGGCGACCTTGGTGAAGGCTGGGGACAGCTTCGCCAGCGACTCCACCGTCGAACCGGGGCGCATGTGCTCATCGGTGTCGAGCAGGGTCACACCGTTGAGGTCTTTGACGGGGACGATCGACTTCTCGAAGTAGCCGTTTTCCCAGGCGTTGGCGGCGCGCTTCTGTGACTCCTCAGCGAATTCGTCGATGTCGGTGCGGCTGAATCCTTCAGTGGTCGCGATGAGGTCGGCGCTGATGCCCTGGGGCACGAAGTAGGTGTCGAAGTTCGTCGTCGGATCCTGTGCCCATGCGCCTCCGTCGGAGCCGAGGGGAACACGCGACATCGATTCGACGCCGCCTGCTAGGACGAGGTTCTCAAAACCGCTGCCGACCTTCTGTGCAGCGATGTTGACCGCTTCGAGCCCGGATGCGCAGAATCGGTTGATCTGAACGCCGGCGACGGATTCATCGAGACCCGCGACGAGAGCCGCGGTGCGAGCGATGTCTCCGCCCTGTTCGCCGACGGGCGAGACGACGCCCAAGACCATGTCGTCGATCGCCTTGTCGTCGAGATCGGGGTTACGCTCGCGCAGGGCATCGATGAGCCCTGTCACGAGATCGATTGGTTTGACGCTGTGTAGGGCTCCACCGCGGTTCTTTCCGCGCGGTGTGCGCACTGCGTCGTAGATGTACGCTTCGCTCATCTGTTCCTCACAGTCCTAGAGAACGGCCGATGATCGGTTTCGTGATCTCGGCCGTGGATACGTCAATGACGCTCGCTCAGCCTCACTGGCTAATCGATCGTTCAGTAACATTCGCACTCCCATTCAATACCAGTTGCGTGTGATGGTCAACACGGAAACACGCTGCAGTGACTGTGACGGAGCACTCACGGGGCGTGACTATTCTGTGACCTTTAAACCACGGGCGAAGTGCTTATACTAATGAAACCTAACACTCTTAGTTTCCTGGAGAACCATGACCGAGATCATTCCTGCCCGATTCACATCGGCTTCAACTGCGCCTACTTCTGCCCGTCCTGCGCGCTCGCGGATGGGATCTAAATTCCTCGCGCTGACATTGGCTGTCGGACTGCTCGCGGGCCCAATTGTGCTCGATGCCCCTCCCGCCGAGGCTGCCACGAAGAAGTGTGCGGCGAAGATGTCGATCGCGAAACCGCGGCAGTACTCAAATACCGTGATCAAGGTTTCCAAGGTTGGCGCGAAGGCCAAGGTCACCACGACCGCGCACTACAAGACGACGAAGACCAAGAAGAAGGCGACTGCTTCGAAGAAGGGTGCCGCGAACCTCAAGTACTACATTTCGGGAGCGACTCCAGGCAAAAAGGTGTCGGTGACTGTAGTGGCGAAGAAGGGCAAGACGACTTGGAAATGCTCCACCTCGTTCAAGCCCAAGAAGAAGTAGGCCGCCTGCGGGCGTAGAACAATCGCCGGTCGGTGGGAAGATGAAGCATGCGCCGATTCTTCGCAGTGACCTCGATTCTGTCCCGGGGACAGACAGGCTGGATGTATTTCTGGCCGATCATGGCCTCGCTTTGCGTGTATGTCATAGCGCTGTCCGCCCTCATTCCTCTCTTCGGCGCCATCGAACGGGCGGGGGCCGAAGAGAAGGGCCAGACGCCGGCCCCTGCTCCGACCACAGCGGAACAGCAACCAAGCTCGCCTCCGAATTTCTCGATCGCAGTCGGCACAGACGACGAACCGCGGGAGATGCCGGCGATCCAGAGCGCAATGACGGACTACCTCTCGTTCTCCGATGAGTTCTTCACCAGGCTCGAGCAGGGCGCGGTCGCTCCCGATTTCTCTACGGCTGAACGCGAGCTTTCGCCTAAGGCCGCCCGGGCTCAGGTGGAGGATGGGGCTTCGGTGCTCGCAGTTGTGCTGCCGAAGGACCTCACCCCGCAGGTCATCGATGGCATCAGAGCGTATTACCGCGGTGACATCGAGGCCCCGCGCTATACGATCACCATCCTGGCAAGTCCGCAGGCACTGAACGAAGACAAGTTCATCCTCGACCAGTACCGGGACCAGGTCATCCGCCAAGCGGAGGAGCATGTCTCCGAGCAGATTCGCATCGTCGCCCAGAAGTTCGGATGCGAGACCGGGGAGCAGGCCTGCCCACGTACTTCGAAACAGGCCCAACGCGCCTTCGAGCGCCCCTTCGACATCAAGATTGAGAAAGTCAGCGGACCACCGGCCGTCGACTACTTCAGCGAAGGATCTGATGGGGAGAGCCCTCAGCCAGGTTCGCAGTCCTCGGCGCCAGTCGCGGCAGCTTCCTCGCCTTCTGGTCCCGCCGACACGTCCTCCGACACAGATGCCACATCATCCCAATCGCACGCTCCACAGTCGTCGATCAGCGCCGGAGTCTCCGCGATCTTCGGTGCACTCATTCTCGCCGCGGTCACTTTGGCCATGCTGTCATCGGCGACCGTCAATCGGGCGGCGGGACTGCAGGTCGCGATCATCGGGCCATGGCGATCACTGTCACCTCAGAGACCATTCCCCAGAAGAACGCTGCTGAGCCAGAAATTCGGGCTGGCCGCCGCCGGGACACTCGCGCTGACAACGGCTGCCACCGTGAGTGCTGTATTGCCGGGGAGAAGCATCGTCGACAGCCTCGGCGCCTACCCGAGTCTGCGGCTGATCGCGATCATCGGGCTACTCTGTCTTGTCTGTCTGACCATGGCTATTGTCATTCTCGCCGTGACTGACACTTTGGGGGTGCTGGCCGGAGTCGTAATCGCTGTCGGCGCTGTTGTCTGGGGAACTGTCTGGAACACAGCGGCGAATCTGCTCGACCCGAGCCACCCGGGCCCGTCGTCCAGTGTCACGATATTCATCAGTGGGAACAGACACTTGGTGGGCGAACTGGTGCCGACGCTGCTGGTTCTGCTGGTCATCCTTGTCGCGGCATTGATTGGAAGCTTCGCCGTGACCAGTGCCTTCGACCGGAGATTCAGCACTCAGATCAAGCGGTCATAGATACCCCGTGGCCGAATCCAGTCGATACTCATGGCAATCTCGCCCCTACGCCGGAACCGTTCCGCGAGGCAAACTCACGCAATAGACTGACGGAATGGGTGACGAGCGCTATGTCGAGAACTGCACTGATAAAGAGCTTTTGGAAACTTTCGTGAAGCCGACGATCGAACGAATCTTCAAGCCCGGAGAAATCGACGACGCACGGCTGGTCCGCTCTGACCGAGACTTGATCTACCGGATCACCGTAGGTGGCGACGTGTTCTACCCCATCGTTCGGCCGCATGGGAATGGATTCAGTGTCGAGAGCGTCGGTCAACAGTTCTTCGATGATGTCCAGGACGATGTTGCTGAGTCCTACTTCGCGTGGGGTGAGCTGCGAGGCGAGTGACAGGAACTCGCGCCACTACAAAGTAGCGATCCCGGTGCTGTGGTTGATTTGATGCCCCCTGGAGCTTTCGATAGATGGTCGTTGCTGCGCGGGCATCCTTGGAGCCTCCGCTGTGGCGCAGACACACTCGTAGGCCGCGGACAGGGTAGTTCTTGCACTGGTCGCCGCGCTTCTTTGACGTGGCTTGGCATTTGTCGGGATCCCACCCGGTTTTGTCGACGGTGCTCATAGCCCGTTCACCGCGACAGTCTGTTCGACGTACACGGTCGCACCATTGGGGACAAGGGACTGATGCAGGGTTAGGTGACATCTGATCTGGCTTGTTCATAGGCAAGCCTGGAAGGATAGACATCATGCCACAGCCCTCCCCGAAAGAATTCCGCGACGACGTCATCCGCGTCGTCCAGACCAGGGATTCCAAGACGACGATCGGACAGATCGCCAAGGACTTCGGAGTCCACGAAGGCACCATCAACAAATGGCTCCGCCAAGCAGAAATCGATGCCGGCAACAAACCCGGCAACACCAGCGACGAGTCCGCCGAACTACGAGAGATGCGTCGGCGCAATCGTCTGCTTGAGCAGGAGAACGAGGTCCTGCGCCG
>NZ_JABUYE010000031.1:0-10190 GCF_014897485.1 Brevibacterium sp. FME37 | reverse complement strand
CGCGGCAACGGAGCCGGAATCATGGGCAACCAGCTACCCATGAAAAATCGAGGCTTGCCGTCACCAAAGGCGGTTTCGAGGACGCACACCCTTCGAGGTTCTCTTTTGGGTGTGAACTCAAGGCTTGATGTTTAAACTAGATCGCTTGCCATATTCAGGAGATTTAAAAGGACAGGGGAATTGTGCTCAAATCGCATATAAATCCTGATAGCGTCGGTTGTGCGAGAGTACTTCCGAGAGTGGGGAAATTAGGATGTCACAGCCCCAAACAGCAACCAGCAGACCTGATGAACACGATAGCGACGAGGTCACTCGTTCGGGTACCTGGCTACTTTTTGATGCTCAGTGTTCGACGTGCGCCCAAATCTCGCAGAAGCTTGAAGAAGCCACGAAAGGACAGCTGGCGGTGCTCCCGTTGGATTCCGCTTTTGCACTTAAAGCCAGACGAGAAGTATTTGGGGAGGATGCGCCTCACAAGCCCACACTACTTAAAGTAACTCAGGGTGAGCCTCGGTGCTGGGTAGGCCCAAGGATCGCACCACTTATTGCGCGAGAAATCGGCATGGAAGCCTCAGTTCGGGTTCTGAAGATTTTGGGCATCGAAAGGTCCGGACACGCTCACGATAAGAGTCAGGGCGAAGCTAGGACCCTCTCGCGACGTGGGTTTGGGCAGATCGCCGCAGGGGTTGCCGCTACGGTCGGGATTTTTGCCACCGGTACTTTCGCGGGCGTGCGCCCTGCCTCTGCTGCAGAGTCACCTGTGAAGTCCGTATCCTACGCTTCGCGGCCCAAGGTCGCGGAGCTGATTTCTGATGCACTCAAGAGCGAAGACTTTCTCAGTATCGCTGACTCAGAGGATGTAGAGCTCGTGAAGTCGAGTTCGCCACAAGCTGTCGATGAGCTCACCGAATCGCAGTTCCAGTTGTCGACGTCGGGTGCGCTTTCGACGTACAGTTCGAGTATGCCAGTCGCGCAGGCCGCGATGAAGAACATGAAGGACGGGCGGGTCGTCGACACGCTTACTGTCACCATCGAAGACGCGAAGGTGATGTATGTTATCAACTTCAACAAAGATGGGCCTGAGACCGAGATTAGAGCCGAACGTTATGTGGTTGATGTTGGTGCGGACCGACTTGAGATCGTGGATTCCAGTTCGAACGGAATTCGTATGGAGCCTGTCCCCGATGGGGTGAGTCCTCACGCATCAGATCCCTGCGGTGGATGTACGAGTGCTACTCATCAGGCGCTTGCCTCAATATGCAAGACAACCGCTCCTGTTGACTGCGTTTTGAGTGGCGTTGGCTGCGCGGGTTGCGTAGCAGGTTGCACTAAGATCAACTTAAATTGCATCGGGTGCGTTGCTACGACGTGCGGGGCTGCGCTTATAAAGTGCTGCAACAAGCAAGAAGGTGGAGCTTGCTTCCCTTGTGGAGTAAAGCCGTGAAAGCAGTTAGAAGTGGAGGCGTAAGTCATGAGAGATATCATTATGTCGTTTGCTCTCGGTTTGTCGTTGGCCACGAGCATTTTAAGTGGGGTTGGTGAACCCACCTTCGGGGTCACGTCAATTTTGTTTGTGATTGTGTTTCCCCTTATCCTTTTGTCGACGTTCATCGCGTTGCTGGTCCAGCACCGAAGAATGGACAGGGGCGCGGATGTGTCTCAGTTTGTTCCAAAGTGAGGATTCGAGACTTCATGGTGCCAATAGTTGAATAGGTTCCGGGCAGCGGGCTGGTGGAATCCTAGACTGAAATTCGTTTAAGGGCATGATTCTAATATCTCATTGGAGTCATGCCCTTTATGTCATTCAGGATTCGTCAGCGGGTGCTGTGAAATTGTCGATAACTTAGAAGCGCGTTCGGGCGTACTTTCGGCGTGCGGCAGCCTCGTGTCAGTATTGTCTTTAATGCGAGATCGGTGGACTAGGAGATTCGCTCCAACGAACGCTTCGGCGAGCGAGCCGTCTTCTTCTGCCACCCCTAATTAAGCGGTCATGTAGTCCGATGCCAATGTCGCATGCGCTCGGCTATTTGATGCCTGGCATCGATGCCGGAACTGACAGGACTCCAATCTCGCCGGCTTTTGTTTAACCTTGAGAACTGTAGCGATCGTCGCCGCTGTCCCGTGCGGGATCTTGGAGAAGACTGGCACCTTCGCTGATCTGATCAACCCGCTCACTCGTCGGAGCAATCCGACTGGCTCGCCTATCACATCAACGATCTTCGCGACATTCCGTGTTTGGTTCTCTGGTGGTGCACAGTTCCTCGCGATCATTCTGGCGGCCCGTGGATACCTAGAGCCGTACAGGGCGATGAATCTCTTCCCGTTGAACCTCTCCAAGGCAGTCGAAGCCGCAGGTGAATCGCTGTGGCGGAGCTCCTACCACGACCGCGGCTTCTTTCGCCGGAGTCTCGGCATCGACCAGTCGCGTCGATTCGTCACCGAACCGAGCGCAGTCTTCTTGAATCTACATGATCGCCGCAACCTCTCGTTAAGAGTGTTGCGACGATCATGTGAGCCCGGCGAGGTGATGGGGCCGTAATCAGCTGATCAGGTCAAAGCGCGATCAGATCAGCCGAGGGTCAGATCAGATCAGACGCTGACCTTGCGGAGCGAATCGATCTTCGACTCTTCGCCTGGCATGACGCGCTTCTCACCGTCACCGAAGGCTGTTTCGAGGACGCGCACGCCCTTGACCAGTGAAGTGAACTCGCGTGGTTCCATCGATGCGGACTGGTCCGAGCCCCACATGGAGGAGTCCAGGGTGATGTGGCGTTCGATGGTCGCAGCGCCCAGTGCGGCGGCGGCGAAGGAGATCTCGAGGCCCAGCTCGTGGCCGGAGTAGCCCACATTCACGCCGTAACGCTCGCGCATGGTGGTGATGGCCTTGAGGTTGACCTCTTCGGGAGGCAGCGGGTAGGTCGAGGTGGCGTGCATGAGAACCAGCTTGTCGCGGTCGAAGACCTCGACGGCTGCATCCAGCGTGGCCCAGTCGGACATGCCCGAGGAGCACAGGACCGGCTTGCCGGTCGCGGCGATCGCACGGAGGAGTTCGAAGTCCGTCAGCGAGGCCGAAGCGACCTTATAGGTCACTGCGTCGAACTTGTTTTCGAGGAAGTCCACGGAGTCAGTGTCCCAGGGGGAGGCGAACCACTGCAGACCGACTTCCTTGGCGTAGCGGTCGATCTCGGCGTATTCTTCCTGGCCGAACTCGACGCGCCACTTGTAGTCGAGGTACGTCATCTCGCCCCATGGGGTGGAGCGCATCTTCGACTTCTGGTGTTCGGGCACAGCCACATCTGGGTTGCGCTTCTGGAACTTCACGGCCTGGGCACCGGCGGTGACGGCGACATCCATGAGCTGCTTCGCAATTTCGACGTCGCCGTTGTGGTTGATGCCGATTTCGCCGATCATGTAAACGGGCTGATTCGGGCCGACGAGGTGGTTGCCGAAGGCCACTGGGGCGAGTTGATCAGTCATGAAACCTGCTTTCGATTGGTACGCAAACCTTCTGCGTGATTCGTGAGCAACGGCTGTTGCTGCGGGTTGGATGGTCGGTGAGTATTGGTCTGGTGTGCGCCTGCGTTGTGTGGATCGAAGCCGAACTGCTCGGTGCCCAGCACCGACGTCAGTCCTCGCGCCGGCAGGCCCTGCGTTGCCTGGTCGGGCACGGGAATGAGGTCGCAGACTTCGCGGACCGCTCCCTTTCCGCCGGGCCGATCGAGGACCACTCGAGCCGCTGCGAGCACCTTGGGGTGGGCGTCCGCGACTGCGATGGGCCAGCCGACGACGTCGAAGGCTTCGAGGTCGTTGATGTCGTTTCCGACGTAGGCCACCCGGGCCGCGTCGAGTCCCTGTTCTTCGATCCACGACGCCAGGACCTTCGATTTATTGTCGACGCCCTGGGTTACATCCACGTGAAGTTTCTCCGCCCTGCGGGTGACGACTGGGTTGCGTTCCTTCGACAGGATCATGACAGGGACCCCTGACTTCACCAGGCGTGAGACTCCCATGCCGTCGCCGCGGTGGACGCGGACCTGTTCGTTGCCGTCTTCATCGACATAAGCGCCGTCGTCGGTGTGGACCCCGTCGAAATCGGTGACGAGGGCGTCGACGTCGATGACCTGCGCGGTCTCCTGTGTGGAGGCGATCGCGCGGACCAGTGACAGGTCGGACATGTCGTCGATTTCACGGGCGTGCTCGGGCGGGACCTCTTCGATCGTGATGCGGCCGAAGAAGCGGTGCCCATGTTCGATGAGCCCGTCGGTGCGCATGACGTAGAAGGCGCCGGTCTCGTTGTAGTGCTTGGCCCGGTCCTGGCGTCGAGGCCGGAAACTGGCCTCGTGCCCGACGGCGACCGCCGATTCGCCTTCGTCGAGGCGCCATAGGAACGAATGGTCCTCAACGGCGGAGAACACGACGTCGGAGTCACCGTCACGGACGGCGGCGACCGCATTGTTGATCGAGGCCGAATCGATGAACGGGGAGGTGCACTGCATGAACACGGTGGTGTCGAAGTCCTCGCCGAGGTTGGCCAGTGTGTGGATCAGTGCCGACTCACTGGTCGCGGTGTCACCGGCGATGTCAGCGGGACGATGGGACACCTCGGCGCCCGCCCGAATTGCTTCTGCGGCGATGCCTTCATGGTCGGTCGAGACGACCACTCGGTCGATGCTCGGCGTCGACTTGGCCGCGTTGATCGCGCGAGCCAGAAGCGAGACGCCGGCGACCTTCTGCAGGTTCTTCAGCGGAATTCCCTTGGAGCCGCCCCGGGCGGGAATGATGGCCACGGCCCGATGCGGCCGTGCTGCGCTCTCGTTGTCAGCGGGCGCTGTGGCCACGCGATCGGTGGGCGCTGGGGGAGTCAGAATCGATTGGTAGTTCACAATGATTCGACGCTAACGACGGCATGTGGCCCCCAGGTGAACGAGCAATGTCGCCGAGGCGACACCTTCGTGGCGGGTGTATGTCGAGTTCTGGTGGGGTGGGGTCAGTCACCCGTGGCGACGGTGCGCGGGGCGCCTGAGGTGACGGGGCGCGGTCACCCGCGCTGATGTGGCGAGGTCAGCGCCAGGTGACGTTCCACATGCGGTTGTTCCAGGCTTCGAACGGGATGACTTCGCCGGTGTAGATCGGCCAGAAGTAGGAGAAGGCCATGATCGCGGCCACGAGGATGAGACCCACTGCCATCCGGCGGCCGAACAGAGACCAGGGGATTCGGGTGCCGCGACCGGCGAAGAGGGGACCGCGCGGATTGGGCGCAAGGTGGGTGGAGATGGTCGGGACGCGGCCCCACAAGAGGGTGAGGCAATAGGTGAATGCGAGAACGACGAAGGGCACCATGACGATCGTGTAGAAGGTGAAGATGGTACGTTCCTGGTAGGCGAACCAAGGCAGCCAAGTCGCGGCGAGCCCGGCCAGGATGACACCGGCGCGGACGTCGCGGCGGATGATCCAGGCGCCCAGCGCAACGAGGATGGCGATGGGTGCCAACCCCCAGATCACCGGATTGCCCACCGAGGTGATCGCCGAGGAGCAATGTTCCACGGTGCAGCCCATGCTGCCCTGGTCCGGGGATTCGTAGTAGAAGGAGGTCGGCCGCCACTGGACGATCCACCCCCACGGGTTCGACATATAAGGGTGTTCGGAGTCGAGTCCGACATGGAACGAGTACGCCGTGTAGTGATAGTGGGCCAGAGACGGCAGCCACAACAGCCAGTCCGGAAGGGAACTCCACCACCCGCCGTTGTCGAATGCCCACTGCCGATCCCAGGCATCGGTGGAGCGAATCCAGCCGGTCCACGTGACGATGTAGGTCAGCAGGGCCACCGGCACCAACTTGATGAACGCCGGAATGCTGTCGCGAATCAGCATGCCCAGCCAGGGATGGACGATGCCTGTACGGTGGCGCGAATGCACGTCCCAGGCGACGACGAGGATCCCGAACGCGGCGACGGCGTAGAGCCCCGACCACTTCACCCCCATCGCCAGACCCAGGCTGATACCTGCGGCGATGAGCCAGGGACGCACGCCGAGGCGGGGCCCGAAGTTGATCAGATCCTTGCGTGGCAATGGGCGACGATCCCGAGATCGTTCAGGTGGGCCGTTTGAGGCCGTGTACCGGGCGAGCTTCTTCGTGACGAACTCTCGGTCGACGACGATGAAGGCGAATGCCAGAAGGACGAAGGCCATGAGGACGATGTCGAGCAGGCTCGTGCGCGAATGCACGAAGTGCTCACCATCGATTGAGAGCAGACCGGCTGCGACGCAGGCGAAGAACGCGGAGCGGAAGAGCTTCCAGGCGATGAAGCCCATGAGGAAGATCGTCAGCGTTCCCACGATTGCTACGGAGAAGCGCCACCCGAAGGAGTCGTCGGCGCCGAAGATGTGGATGCCGGCGCCGATGATCCATTTGCCCAGAGGAGGGTGGACGACATATTCGGGAGTGGACTCAATGACGCTCGGGTCGCCTGCGTTGAAAGAGTCGTCGGCGTTCTCCGGCCAGGAGCGTTCGTAGCCGTACTTGAAGACGGAGTAGGCGTCCTTGACGTAATAGGTTTCGTCGAAGATCAGCCGGTGTGGGAAGCCGAGATTGAAGAGGCGGAGGGCGCCGCCGATCGCCGTGATGAGCAGCAGTGCCGGCCACATCCAGATCGGTGCCCGAGTCGCCCACATTCCGGCGGTGAAGGTACGCCGACGGATGGCAGCAGCATTGGCGCGAATCGATTCGCGCCGGTTCGCGCGACGTTCTCGGGCGATGAGTTTGGTGGGGGCCGCGGGGGAGTCTGTGGGGTGGGTTTCGGAGCGTGAAGGGTCGGTGGACTCATCCGTGGGGTCGGTCGACCGCCTCGGCGCCTGGGGATCTTCGGGTTGAGTCATTATCGTCAAGTTTAAGGTCCGAGGAGATGCTCGCTCCCATCTGGTCCCCAGGGTGAGTCGTTCACGTATTGTCCTTCGAGCCGTCAGGACGACTAAGGTAGTCCTCAACAGGCGGCAAACGAGTGAAACGGTGACGAGCGTGTCTTACAACCCGAACTATCGTCCGAGTGATCCACCACAGGTCGGATCCCAGCAGTTCAACAACGGCTACGGGGCCTCACAGCCGCAGCCCGGATACGGCACCGGCCAGTATCAGGACCAGGGGCAGTACTCGAACCCGAACCCGTATCAGCAGCCCCAGTCCGGTCCCGCGGTCTACAGTCAGCCGGACGCTTATGGCTACAGCCAGCCGGGCACTTACAGTCAGCCGGGCACCTATGGCTACAGCCAGCCAGCGACCTACGGTGCGTCGATGATGTTGATGCGGCCAGCAATGAACTCGCTGTCGGGCTGGGCGATGTGGATGGGCATCATTGGACTGGCCGGCGGTTTCGTCTGCGGCATCCTCTCTCTGGTTCCCATCATCGGCGTCCTGTTCTCCATCATTGCGATGTTCTTGTGGCTCGCCCCAATCCTTGCCGTCATCTTCGGCCACGTGGCCCGTGGACAGATCAAGAGGACCGGTCAGGACGGCCGAGGCCAGGCCACCGCCGGTCTGATCATGGGCTACATCGGGATTGCCTTCGCCCTGCTGGCAGTCATCATTGTCGTCGGAATTGTGGGTCTCGGTGTCTTCGCTGCGGGGATGAGCTACTGATCGGCTCACGAACGGCTCCCGGTCGGTTCCCGAACGGCCAGCTCACGAGGATCCCGAACGGCCGGCTCACGAGGATCCATTTTCTGCTCTGACACCCGTGGTGCAGGACTGCAACAGGGTTGGCTCTCTGAGGACTGCTTGGCTCGATAGCGTTGAAATCAGACGCAAGGGGAACATCCCTTCTACAGGGATCAGCCCGCGAACAGCCACAGCAACAGGAGCGAACCAGATATGCACACTTTGCAACTGCCAGCCAGCGGAATCAACGCAGCTTCGAGTTCGGGATACTCACACGGCGGAGCGCAAGGTGGCTACCCAAGTTATTCCGCACATTCGAATCCCGCAGCGTACGGGCCCAACCCGGGATTCGCAGGACTAGTGACGTATGTCTACCAGCCGATTGTGCCGACGAACACCCTGGCGATCATCGGCATGGTGATGTCGCTGATCGGGGCTTTTACGTCCTTTGTCCCGGCCGGAATCGTCGGAATCGTTATGGGTCATGTCGCTCGCAAGCAGATACGCCAGCGGGGTGAGCGTGGAGACGCGATGGCGGTGACTGCGCTCTGGGCCGGATACCTCGGTGTTGGATTCTGGCTGATCTTCTGGGGCCTCCACTGTGTGGTCGTTGTGCTCGCAATTGCGGCAGGGGCCGCTGAAGGGTCGTACTGAAGTCGGAATTGAGACGCATCTGCGACAGTCTCACCTTTTGTCACAGAGAGCGACTCGGTACCGTTGTAGGCATACGCAAGGAGATCGCGCCATGAGCAGTCAGAGCAACTGGAACAATCCAGACATGTATTATCAGCAGCCGCAGTCAGGCACTGGTTCGAACAATAACTATGGGTCGAACGCAGACTATTCGGGTTCGGCTTACACGGCGAATGCGGTGTACGGTGCAAACACTCAGTACGCAGGTCCAGGACCGGCCGTCGTCTACCAGCCGCTTCCGCCCACGAATTCTTTGGCGATCATCGCCCTCGTCACCTCGATCTTCGGAGTGATGAGTGGCGTTTTCCTCGCCGGTATCGCTGGCATCATCATGGGCCACATTGCTCGAAAGCAGATTCAGGAGTCCGGTGAGCGCGGCGGGGGAATGACCACAGCCGCCTTGTGGGTCGGCTATGGCGGAACCGCGCTTTGGCTGGTCTTCTGGCTGCTGATGATCCTGTTCTACCTTGGCATGTTCGCTCTGATGTTCGCGACAACGTGATCGACAACGTAATCGACAACGTAATCGTTGAGTGATGGCGGCGGTGTGATGGCGACGGCGGGATGGCCGCGGCGCAAGAATTCAGTCGTAATCGCTCAGTCGCACTAGCCCAGCCACACCCGCCGGGGCGCACTTGTGTCGGCGGGCCCGTTTGATTGAGCACGCTGCCGTCGCTTCACCGGTCGAGAGCAGACAGCTAAGATCACGACAGGGCTGACAACGGTGCTGAAGACAGTTGCAGTCCGAAGCTCTGTATATCCGGCGACTGCTCCAGCAGCCACTATTCTCCAAACAACTGTTCTCCCAGCCACTGTTCTCCCACCCGCTGTCGGCCTAGAGGCGTGAATGCCCCGCAGACGACATCTCGCAGATTCACAGGTGCCCGATAATGACCGAAACCGCTGAACATGACTCACCGCATCCCGGCGGCCAGCTCATCTTGGTCGGCACCCCGATCGGCAACCTCGGCGATGCGAGCGAACGCATGCAGCGCGCCATTGCCGCAGCCGATGTCATCGCGGCCGAGGACACTCGCCGTTTCCTGTCGCTGACGCAGCGTCTGGAGCTCACGCACACCAACCGTGTCATCAGCGTCTTCGACCACAACGAACACTCCCGGGCACCCGAGCTCGTCGAACTCATCCGCTCCGGGCAGACCGTTGTCCTGCTCAGCGATGCGGGAATGCCCGCTGTCTCGGATCCCGGCTACCGCGTCGTCAAAGCCTGCGCGGAGGCAGGACTGCCGATCACCTCGACGCCTGGACCCTCTGCAGTGCTCATGGCGCTCGCTGTCTCGGGACTGCCCAGCGACCGGTTCAGCTTCGAAGGCTTTCTGCCGCGTAAATCCGGGGCACGCAAGAACCTCCTCGAGGAGCTGCGCAGCGAGAAGCGGACCATGGTGTTCTTCGAAAGCCCCCACCGCATCGCCGACACGATGGACGATTTCCTCACCGTCATCGGACCAGATCGGCCTATGAGTATCAGCCGTGAACTGACGAAGACCTACGAAGAGACCCTGCGCGGGACCGTGTCCTCGCTGCGTGATCTCGCAGCCGACGGACTGCGCGGGGAGTTGACCCTCGTGCTTGCCGGAGCCACCGCGGTCGAGACTGCCCCGGAGGACCACCTCGACGCTGTCGGTGAACTCGTGGAGTCAGGAGTGCGGGCGAAAGACGCTGCAGGGCAGGTCGCAAAGCAGTTCGGTCTGTCCAAACGTGAGGTCTACGAGGCCTGGCTGCACAGAGAGTGAGAGGACCGGGGCTTCGGGCGCCGGAGCTCAACTGTCGCTCCTCAGGTTGCGGAACAATACATGGGTTGCAACCCATGTATTGTTCCGCAACCTGA
>NZ_JABUYE010000030.1:0-11923 GCF_014897485.1 Brevibacterium sp. FME37 | reverse complement strand
CGAGTTCGCAGCGCAGTACCGGGACTTCCTTCTTCAAGCCGCTTGACATCTATAGGAGCATCATGCCCTCGGGGAATTCACCGCGGTTCTTCTCGACCAAGAATGCCGAGATCCCACGGTGGCGCTTGGTCTCATCGGTGGAGGTGCGGGCGAAGAGAATCAAATAGTCAGCCTGGTCAGCAAACGTGCACCACATCTTCGTGCCGTTGATGACCCAGCCGCCGTCATCGGCACGAGTGGCCTTGCAGCGAATGTTCGCGACGTCCGACCCAGCCTCTGCCTCGGACAGGGCGAAGGCGCCGAGGTATTCGCCGGTCGCGACCTTCGGCAGCAGCCGGGCTTCCTGTTCGGGTGAGAAGCCACCGCCCATTCCGTTGCCCCGAGCCAGCAGTCCACCGACGGACATCCAGGCTCTGGAGAGTTCTTCGGCGACGAGGCAGTACTCGAAGACGCCGAGTCCCAGGCCTCCGTATTCTTCGGGGATCAAAATGCCGAAGAATCCCATATCGGCCATCTGCTTGATGAACCAGTCCGGAAACTGCCCCTCAACAGGATCAAGCTCATTGGCCAGCGGCAAGACGACATCGTGGGCGAACTCCCGGGCGAGCGCTTGAATCTCGAGGCGTTCCTCGGTCATGAAGTGCGGGGTATCCGGGCGTGGTCTGGGTTTATGCGTCATTGCGAGTTTCCCTCGTTTCCCTGAGCTGATCTGCCTCAGGCCTTATTGCGGCCGATGAGCTGCTTGGCGATGACGTTCAACTGAATCTCGTTCGTGCCCTCGCCGACGATCATCAGCGGGGCATCACGGTAGTAGCGTTCGACGTCGTACTCGGTGGAGTATCCGTAACCGCCATGGACACGGATGGCGTCAAGGGCCACCTCGGCGGCCATCTCTGAGGCGTAGTACTTGGCCATACCGGCCTCCATATCCACGCGCTCACCCGAGTCATAGGTGCGAGCCGCGTGGAGGACGAGCTGCCGGGCGGCCTCGAGCTTGGTGGCCATCTTCGCCAGCTGGTTGCCCACGGCCTGGTGACGCCAGATCGGCTTGCCCATGGACTCGCGCTCCTGCGAGTACTTCACTGCGTCGTTCAGCGCAGCCTGGGCCACGCCGAGCGAACGAGAGGCGACCTGGATGCGGCCGATCTCCAGGCCCTTCATCATCTGCTTGAAGCCCACACCTTCGACCGAGCCGAGCAGCTGGGACTGCGGCTGACGCAGGTTCTCGAATACGAGTTCGCAGGTTTCGACACCCTTGTAACCGAGCTTCGAGAGGTTCTTCGACACCGTGAAGCCCTCGCCTTTCTCGACAAGGATGATCGAAATGCCCTTATGCCTGGGCTCGGCACTCGGGTCGGTCTTGCACAGCAGTGCGATGAGGTCGGACTTGCGGGCGTTGGTGATCCAGGTCTTCGACCCGTTGATGACGTAGTCCTCGCCGTCCTTGGTCGCGACGGTGCGCATGGCCTGCAGGTCGGAGCCGCCGCCGGGTTCGGTCAGGGCCATCGTCGCGCGCAGTTCACCGGTGGCCATGCGCGGCAGGTATTTGTCCTTCTGCTCGGCCGTGCCGTATTCGGCGATGAGCTTGGCCACGACGGTGTGCCCGCCCATGGCACCGGCTAAGGACATCCACCCGCGGGCCAGTTCCTGCGTGATGAGCGCATAGGCCTCGGTCGAGACTTTGCCGTCGCCCCAGGGCTCGTCGATCGCGAGTCCGTAGATGCCCATGTCCTTCATGGTCTGGATCCACTTCTCCGGATATTCGTCGGCATGCTCGACCCGGTTGACGTGGGGTTTGACGTCGTGGTCGATGAACTCGGCGACCGTGTCGATCATCATCTGCTCTTCGCTGCTGACTGCCATCTCGAAGTCCTTTTCCTCTGCTGCTGAAGTTGTGATTGTCTGCCTCGCCGAGGTGGCCCGACGTGGCCGTGTTCGTGGTGGTCCGTGGCCGGTTCAGTCCAGCCGGGCGCCGTCCTTGGCTGTTCTCGTCCGCCCGAGCCCGATCGTCGTATCCGGTCCAGTGCTGTCGAAGAAGTCGTTGCCCTTGTCGTCGGTGATGATGAAGGCTGGGAAGTCCTCAACTGTGATCCGCCAGACGGCTTCCATACCGAGGTCCTCCATGTCGAGGACTTCGACCTCGGTGATGCAGTCCTGGGCCAGACGTGCCGCGGGCCCGCCGATGGAGCCGAGGTAGAACCCGCCGAATTCCGCACAGGAGTCTTTGACCTGCGCCGAGCGGTTGCCCTTGGCGAGCATGATCATCGACCCGCCGGCCTCCTGGAACTGGCGCACGTAGGTGTCCATCCGTGAAGCGGTGGTCGGTCCAAACGATCCCGAGGGCATTCCTTCGGGAGTCTTGGCCGGTCCCGCGTAGTAGATGGGGTGGTCCTTAAAGTAGTCGGGCAGCTCCCCGCCGGCATTGAGGCGTTCGCGCAGGTTGGCGTGGACGATGTCTCGGGCGACGATCATCGTGCCTGACACTGAAAGCCTGTCCCCTACGGCCAGCTGGCTCAGCTGGGACTGGAGTTCGGGCATCGGCCGGTCGAGGTCGACGGCGGTGACGTTGCCGGATTCGATCTCATCGACGCGACCCATCGACGGCAGGAACCGAGCCGGATCGTGTTCGAGTTCTTCGATGAAGACACCGTCTGCGTTGATGCGGGCAATGATCTGCCGGTCGGCCGAGCAGCTGACGGCGATCGCGATCGGCAGTGACCCGTTGTGGCGGGGCAGCCTCACGACGCGCACGTCGTGGCAGAAGTACTTGCCACCGAACTGCGCGCCGAAGCCGAGCGTCTGGGTCAGCTTGAACACGGTGTCTTCGAAGTCCGTGTCGCGGAACCCATGGCCCAGCCTCGAGTCACCGGTGGTGGGCAGGTCGTCGAGGTAATGGGCGCTGGCGAGCTTCGCGGTCTTGAGCGTGAACTCCGCCGAGGGTCCGCCGATGACGACTGCCAGGTGGTAGGGCGGGCAGGCAGCGGTGCCCAGGGTGGAGATCTTCTCGGCGAGGAATTCGAGCATCGAGTCCTCGTTGAGCACGGCCTTCGTCTCCTGGTAGAGGAAGGACTTGTTCGCACTTCCCCCGCCCTTGGCCATGAACAGCAGCTCGTAGTCATCGGCCGGGCTCAACCCCACTTCGATCTGCGCGGGCAGGTTGGTGCCCGTGTTCTTCTCCTCGAAGAGGCTGACCGGGGCGAGCTGGGAGTAGCGGAGGTTGAGCTCCTCATAGGCCCGGTGGATGCCGGCCGAGAGATATTTGGCGTCGTCACCGTCGGTGAGCACATTGGGTCCGCGTTTAGCGGAGACGATCGCGGTTCCGGTGTCCTGGCACATGGGCAGGATCTCCCCGGCCGAGACCGAGGCGTTCTGCAGCAGGTCGAGTGCGACGAAGACATCGTTGGCGCTGGCTTCCGGATCGTCGATGATCGCGCGCAGGCTGGCCAGGTGATCGGTGCGCAGGTAGTGGGAGACCTCTTTGAACGCGACCTCGGCGAGGCCGGTCAGCGTCGACGGCGCCACCTGCAGGAATGACCTCGGCTGGCCAGCCACCTCGGCGTGCACCGTTTCGACTCCGTCGATGTCGAGGCGCCGCATGGCCGGGCCATCACCGTGTGTGGGCAGCAACGGGGTATACGCAAAGGCCGGTGTTGTGTCAGGTTGTTCGGCCATGGTGATCAGATGGCTCCTTCACGATGGAGTTCGGCAACCTTCTCAGGACTGAATCCCAGATCGCCGAGGATGGTGTCCGTATGGTCTCCAACATCGGGAATCGGATCCATCCGAGGTTCGACCCCGGACATCTCGACCGGAGGCACGAGCATCGAAATCGGCCCGACCGGGGAGCCGACGTCCTGCCAGCGGTCACGCTCGACCAGCTGGGGGTGATCGGCGATCTCAGTCATGTCCCGCTGCCGCGAGTGTGCGACCTTGGCGGTTTCGAGGAGCTCGTCGCATTGCGCGCCGGTGAAGTCGGCGAAGACTGCTTCGATGATGGTTTGCAGCTCATCGCGGTGGGCGTAGCGGTGGGCTGCCCGATCGAAGCGTTCGTCGGTGACCATGTCGTCACGGCCCAGGACCTGGGTGGCGAAGCTCTTCCATTCGCGTTCATTCTGAATCGCGAGCATAATCTGGGTGCCGTCACCGCAGGTGAACGCACCATAGGGGGCGATGGCCGCATGGGAGGTCCCTGCCCGGGTGGGGCGGGTGCCGCTGCCGTGGGTGAAGTAGAGGGGGTAGCCCATCCATTCGACGAGGGAGTCGAAGAGGCTGATTTGGAGGGTGGCGCCTTCGCCTGTCTTCTCACGGTTGAACAGGGCGGTGAGGATGCCGGAATAGGTGTACATGCCGGCGGAGATGTCCGCCGTTGAGATCCCCGTCTTCGCGGGGTGATCCTCGGTCCCTGTCACGGAGACCAATCCTGCTTCGGCCTGCACAAGTGCATCGTATGCCTTGGCGTTCTTGTACGGCCCGTCTGGTCCGTATCCGGAGATCGAGGCGTAGATGAGTCGGTCATTGGTCCCGCGCAGGTCATCGGCGCCGAAGCCCAAGCGTTCGGCGGCTCCGGGGGCGAAGTTCTGGATGAACACGTCGGCCTCGGCGACGAGGCTCTTGAGAATCGCTTTGCCCTGCGGGTGCTTGAGGTCGAGGCTCAGGCTCTCCTTGTTGCGGTTGAGCCATACGAAGTGGCTTGCCATGCCGTTGACGGTGGTGTCGTAGCCGCGGGCGAAGTCTCCGGTTCCGGGGCGCTCGATCTTGATCACGCGCGCACCCAGATCGGCGAGCTGCCTGGAGGCGAACGGTGCCGCCACGGCCTGCTCGCAGCTGATGACGCTGATACCGGACAACGGAAGTTCGGCGTGCACGGGGCCTCCACAACGAGATTTCATAAGCTTTCCACGATAGAATACATCATTCTCTGGATCATGCATTATTCACGCTGAAACCTTGCAGCGGGATACACTTCACGAAGCGAAGGCAATTGGCGAGGCACGACGAGCGGCGACGGAAGGCTGTGGAGTGGAGCAGGAATCAGCATCGACGAAGCGGGACAAGATCGTCCTGGGCCTGCGTCGGAAGATCCTCGGCCGCGAGCTCGAACGCGGCGAACGACTGCGTCAGGACGAGGTCGCCGAATGGTTCAAGGCCTCGATCACTCCTGTCCGCGAAGCCTTGCGCATCCTCGAATCCGAAGGCCTCGTATCCTCCGAGGCCCATCGCGGCGTGCGCGTGGCCGGCGTCGACGTCGACCGCCTCAAATCTCTCTTCGTCACACGCAAACTGACCGAGACCTTCGCCATCGCCCGCGCCACGACCCGGATCTCCCGTCACGAGCTGCGCCAGGCCGAGAAGCTCCTCGAGGCACTGGACTCCGCCAGCGAAGAGGGCGATGCCATGGGCCGCAACACCCGCAACGAGGAGTTCCACTTCTTCTTCTACGATCGGTGCGGACTCCCGGCCCTGCGCGATGACATCGCCACCCGGTGGCGGGCCTTTCCCTGGGATCTCACCCTCGACAGTTCGGACCGACTCAATCAGGTCCACAGTGAGCACCAGGCCATCGTCGATGCTGTGAAACGCATCGATCCGGACGCTGCGGCGAAGCACCTCGGCGATCACATCACCAATGGATTCCTGCGCCTGGCCGAGTCCACGGCCGGTGAGCCGATCTCCGACCCCTTCGATTTCGACGCGGACTGAGCAGCCCCACTCCCCCGTTCTCTGTATCCATCGCCCTTGGATTCCCACATCTCAAGAAATAATGCATTCTTTGGTAGATAATATTGGAAATCGACTGATTCTCGTCTAAGCTCAAATCGTTTGACTCCTTGTGTGACTCAGCGCACCGCCAAGGCACGTTGCCGTGCATTGTGCAGCAGACTGCGATGTCTGCACTGGTCACCTCGGAGACTGACATGACACTGGTCTCGATTACTGGAGCTGACGATGACGTCGATACGACGACCCAGGTGGAAACCGCTGGTTGCCTGCCTGTCGATCTGCCTGCTGGCCCTGAGCGGGTGCAATCCCGCGCGCAGCGGCAAGCAGGAGAAGTTCGAACTGCGCTTCGCCCATGTGACTTCGACGAGCACGCCGAAGGGACTCGCCGCTGACTTCTTCGCCAAGCAGATCGAAGAGAAGTCCGATGGCCGCATCCAGGTCGAGGTGTTCCCGAACTCGGAACTCTACGGCGGCAAGGACGAGATGCAGGCGCTGCAGTCCAACGCCGTGCAGATGCTCGCCCCGGCGAGCGCGAAGTTCACGACGATCGCGCCGAGCCTGCAGGTTCTCGACTTGCCGTTCATTTTCGATCACCCGGATGAGATCCCGGAGATCGTCAGTCCCGACACCGAGATCGGCAAGGCCATCTACGCTAACCCCGACCTCGAGGCCAATGGACTGAAGGTTCTGGGCCTGTGGGATTCGGGAATGAAGCAGATCCATTCGAACAATGCGACGCTGTCCCCGGATGACATGAAGGGCAAGAAGTATCGCATCCAACCTTCGGACGTGCTGCGCACTCAGTTCGAGACCTGGGGCGGAATCCCGTCGCCCCTGGCCTTCGCGGAGGTCTACAACGGACTTCAGCAGGGACTCATCGACGGTGGTGAGAACACATACTCGAACATCGAGTCGCAGAAGATGCACACCGTCCAGAAGTACGTCACCGAACTCAATCACGGTTACATCGGCTACATCCTCACCGTGAACAAGCGCTGGTATGACGAACTGCCCGATGACCTGCAGGCCGTCGTCGACGAATCTGCCGATGAAGCCTCCGAGTTCAACCGCAAGGAAGCACAGAAGGTCAACGCGGAATCCAAGCGGCTCATCGAGGAGTCCGGGGGCACGAAGATCGTGGTGCCCACGAAGGAAGAACGTCAGTCGTTCAAGGACATGGTCGTGCCATCCGAGTACGAGAAGTACAGCGATGTCATCGGACCTGAGGTCGTCGACGAGCTCCTGCAGCGCGACAAGGAACGTGAGTGACGATGAAGACCTTCGACAAGTATCTGAGCCGGGTCGAGAACTTCCTGGCCGGCGCCAGTCTCATCGGCGCCACAGCACTCGCGGTCTTCGCAGTGCTCCTGCGCAATATCACCGGAGACGTGCTCTTCTGGTCCGAAGAGGCCATCATCTATCTCATCATCTGCTCGACCTTCTTCGGTGCGGTCGTGACCCTGCGCCACAACGAGCACGTGGCCGTGGACATCATGCCGACGCTGCTCAAGGGCAAGAAGAAGAAGTTCTTCGTCGTCCTCGGCGGCCTGATGACTCTCATCTATGCGGGCTTCATCGCCTACCTGTCCTGGGCACTGATCAGCGAACCCTTCTCGCGCACGACGATCACCCCGGCGCTCAAGCTGCCGCTGTGGGTCGTCGAACTCTCACTGGCGATCGGCATGACGCTGTTCTTCATCCGCGCCGCCGAAATGCTCATCCGAGCGATCAAGGCCCCGGCCGAAGAGCTCGACAAGGACGTGTTCGCTGAGGAAGCCGCGGCAGTCGGCATCGACGTGAAGGATGTCGCCATCGATGACGACGACGATTCGAAGGAAGGGGATCGCTGATGCTCGAAGCAACATTCGTTCTCATTGCAGTCCTCATTCTGCTGCTCGTCACCTCGGCGCCCATTGCGGTGGCCCTGGGCCTGACCAGCCTCGTCTACTTCTACTACTTCACGCTCATCCCGATGACCCAGGTCTCGGAACGGCTCTTCAACGCTCTGAACTCGTTCCCGCTGATGGCGATTCCGTTCTTCATCCTCGCGGCCAACATCATGTCCCGCGGTGGAATCTCGCGGCGACTGACCGACTTCGGTGCCGCCATGGTCGGCCACCTGCGCGGGGGCATGGCGATCACCACGGTGCTTGCGTGCATGTTCTTCGCCGCCGTCTCCGGCTCATCACCGGCCACGGTCGTCGCCGTCGGTGCGCTGATGATCCCGGCCATGATCAAGAACGGATACCCGAAGGAATTCTCCACGGGACTCGTGGCCACCTCGGGGTCCTTGGGCATTCTCATCCCGCCGTCGATTCCGCTCATCGTCTTCGGCATCGCCACAGAGCAGAACATCGGCGACCTGTTCCTCGCCGGCATCCTGCCGGGCATCCTCGCCGGCGTCATGCTGCTGGGCATGGCCGTGTTCGTGGCCTGGAAGAACGGTTACGGCAACGCCGGGGAAGGCTTCCGGATATCCAATGTGGACAAGCTCAAGGCATTCCGCGACGCGATCCTCGCCTTGGCCCTGCCGTTCCTGGTCCTGGGTGGAATCTACTCAGGCTGGTTCACCCCCACCGAGGCGGCGGCCGTCGCGGTCGCCTACTCACTGGTGGTGTCCCTGGTCATCTACCGCGAGATCAAGATCTCGCAGCTGTGGGAAGTCACGCTCTCATCCGTGAAAACCTCGGCGATGGTCATGTTCATCATCGCCAACGGCATCCTCTTCACCTTCGTCCTCGCCAGTGAGCGGATCCCAGGGTCGATCTCGGAGACGATCACAGCTTGGGACCTGCAGCCCTGGCAGTTCCTCATCCTCGTCAACATCCTGCTGCTGTTCGTGGGCTGTGTGATGGAGACGTCGTCGGCGATCCTCATCCTCGCCCCGATCCTGCTGCCGATCGCCATGGAGCTGGGCATCGACCCGATCCACTTCGGCATCATCGTCGTGATGAACCTGGAGATCGGCATGATCACGCCGCCGCTGGGACTCAACCTGTTCGTGGCTTCCGGCATGTCGGGTATGAGCGTAATGAAGGTCGCCAAGGCAGCCATCCCGAGTGCATTGGTGCTGCTGGCTGCTCTGGCGCTGGTGACGTTCGTTCCGTTCTTCGCCACGGCATTCGTGGGTTCGTAGGGCCCGAGGACGTAGGGCCCGAGGACGATCGATCACTTGTGGTGCAGGTGGCCAGTTTGCAAACTGGCCACCTGCACCACAAGTGTTCAGTGGTCATAGAAGCGTGGCGAGAGTCGTCACCTCGTCGCAGCACCCACCCACAGCGCGCTGCCAGCTTTCATCTGGATAATCGTAGTCAGCCGCCTACATGCAGACTTCCGGAAGGAACATGGACGACTATCGAAGTCCCGGCTGGGACATCATTGGCAGTATCAGACCTCAGCAACACCCCGCGCGGGCAGGTGAACTCCGTTGACCTGGCTTCTCTCGCTTCTCATCGGCCTGCTCGTCGTCCTGCTCATCACAGTGGCCACCGGCTACTTCGTGGCCCAGGAATTCGCCTATATGGCCGTCGACCGTTCTCGCCTGGCTGCCCGGTCGGCCGCCGGTGACAAAGCCGCCGAGCGCGCTCAATCGATCACTCGCCGCACCTCGTTTATGCTCTCCGGTGCTCAGCTGGGTATCACCGTCACCGGGCTGCTGGTCGGCTATGTCGCCGAACCCCTCATCGGCACTGCCGTCGGTGAGGCCCTCGGCGGGACCGCGATCCCCACCGGCACCGGAGTCGTCATCGGCACTGTGCTCGCCCTGGTCGTGGCGACGATCATCCAGATGGTCTTCGGTGAACTGTTTCCGAAGAACCTCGCGATCGCCCGGCCTGAGCCCCTGGCTATCTGGCTTGCGCGATCGACTGCGATCTATCTCGCCGTATTCGGTTGGCTCATCACGATCTTCGACAAGGCTTCGAACGCCCTGCTCAAGGTCCTCGGGATCGAACCTGTCCACGATGTCGACCACTCCGCGACCCGTCGCGATCTCAAACATATCGTCGCGGACTCACGACAGAGTGGGGATCTCGTCGACGAAGATTCCCTTATCCTCGACCGCATCCTCGACTTCCCACAACAGAGCGTCGACCACGCCACCGTGCCCCGCTCACGGGTCGACGTCATCCGCGAGGACACGCCGCTGCATCAGGTGCGAACTCTCATGCAGACCGGTCATTCCCGGTACCCGGTACTCAACGACGCCGAGGAAGTGGTGGGCACGATCGATCTCCTCGACGTCCTCTCCGCCGCTGACGGAGACGATCTGCGTCCCTTGCTCAAATCGCCGGTCTTCGTTCCCGAGTCCCTGCCCCTGCCCGACGCCGTGCGCACCTTGACTGAGAACCGGGCCCAGATGGGCTGCGTCGTCGATGAGTACGGAGGGTTCTCCGGCATCGTCACGGTCGAGGACCTCGGCGAGGAACTCGTCGGTGACATCGTCGACGAACACGATGAGGCGATCGAGGAGATCGTCGCAGATGATGACGGCACCTGGACGGCTCCGGGGGCGATGCCCCTCGACGAGCTCTCCCGCGCGCTCGAACGCGACCTGCCCGCCACCTCGGCGCAGACGCTTTCAGGCCTTGTCATCGAAGAGGCCAAGGGCTTCCCCGAGGTCGGTGACCGGATCGAGATCACCTTGCCGGTCGACCCAGCCGAGCTCGCCGGCACACGAGCGCCGAGTCCGGTCAGGCTCACCGTCGACGTCCTCGAGGTGTCCTCCCATGTACCCTCCCAGCTGCGGATCGGAATCGAGGTTCAGCGATGAGCAACCCCTGGGTCATCGTCACCCTCACTGTCCTCTTCATCGGCCTCAGCGCGTTCTTCGTCTCCGTGGAATTCGCCCTCATCGCCGCCAAACGCCACCGGCTGGAAGATGCAGCGGCCGACAGCCGCTCGGCCAGAGCGGCGCTGCGCAGCTCCACCGAGCTCTCCGTCCTCCTCGCCGGTTCCCAGCTGGGCATCACGGCGTGCACACTGGCACTGGGTGCGATCACGAAGCCCGCGGTTCATCATTGGATCACGCCGGTCGCCGAGGCTCTGGGTCTGCCCCTGTGGATCGCCGACCTCACCGGATTCATCCTCGCCCTCATCATCGTCACGTTCCTCCATCTCGTCGTCGGTGAGATGGCCCCGAAGTCGTGGGCTGTGGCCCACCCGGAGCGCTCCGCGATCTTACTCGCGCTTCCAATGCGGGCGTTCATGTTCCTCACCCGGCCCCTGCTCCACGTGCTCAACAACGCGGCCAACGCCTGCCTGCGACTCGTCGGCGTCGAACCCGTCGACGAGGTCGATCAGGGCCACACCTCTGATGACCTGCGCGAGCTGCTGCGCCATTCGGCGCAGGCGGGGACTATCGAACGGGAGTCCTCGGATGCACTGCTCGGTGCTCTCGAGCTGACTCAGCTCAGCCTCGGCGAACTGGTGGCGAAGCAGGGGAAACTGACTGCCGTCGGCCCGCAGGCGACAGCGGACACAGTGCGAGAGGCCGCGCGCCGCGATCGCCACCGACGCGTCCTCGTGCACACAGCGTCTGGGCAACCACCGACTCACGTGGTCCATGTCCGCGATGTGCTCGGTCTCGATGGCGGGGACACCGTCACCGAGGTGGCTCGCTCGGTCGAGGTCCTGCCCGCAACGATGACCGTCGGTCGCGCCTTCGGTGCAATGAAGGATGCAGGAACACAGCTGGCACTGGTCGAGCGATCTGATGGCAGCCATGCGGTGGTCACAGTCACCGACGTGCTCAGCTATCTGCTCGCCTCAGATGGTTCCGGCAGGCGTGGTGCCGGATCCTAAGAGCTGACCTGCTTCAGCGTCGCAGTCG
This sequence comes from Brevibacterium sp. FME37, assembly GCF_014897485.1. NCBI lineage: Bacteria > Bacillati > Actinomycetota > Actinomycetes > Micrococcales > Brevibacteriaceae > Brevibacterium > Brevibacterium sp. FME37. The sequence continues at coordinate 372 of NZ_JABUYE010000030.1, read as the reverse complement.
GGAAGAACCTGAAGTTCGGCATGAGCACATCGTTGCTGAGACTCAGCCTGTTCGTCACCTTCGGGATGTTGGGCATGAGCGTGATGAGCGTTGCGAAAGCCGCGATCCCCAGTGCCCTGGTGCTCCTGGCTGCCCTGACCCTCCGACCCAGATCAACCAGCTGTCGAGCAGGTAACGAATTGAGAACTTAATCAAGACACTCCAGCTCATTGATCTAACTACCTCATATGATCCAGCCATGCACAAAATGATCCTCTGGTCGATCAGCAAATTGGGGCAACGCGGAAGGCACCGAACATGCGAGCAAACCCAATGAAGGGACTGATGCAGGGTTAGGTGACATCTAATCTGGCTTGTTCATAGGCAAGCCTG
>NZ_JABUYE010000002.1:0-429625 GCF_014897485.1 Brevibacterium sp. FME37 | reverse complement strand
GGCATTCTCTCTATCGGCACGCCGCTATCGGCCCAGCCTCATCGGTGGATCCAGGTTAAGCGCAAGCTGCCGGATCCTGCAGCATTCGCAGGCTGAGCGCTCGGCATTCGCAGGCTGAGTGCTCGGCACTCACAGATTGAGCGCTCGCCGGATGAAGATGCCTAGGGCGGGAACACTCAGCTGTCCTCGATCCGGTCGAAGACGCTGAGATCACCGACGACTACGAGTTTGGTGGTCGCCCGTGACATTCCGACGTAGAGCATGTCCAAGGCTCGTTCGGAGTCGCGGAAGCCATTGAGACAGAGGACGACGACGGGACGTTCGAGGCCCTTGAAGCCGAGGACGTGACCGTAGAAGACGTCCTCAGCGGCGAAGAATTGATCCCAATAGGCCGAGGGGCCTTCCGCTTCGACGATCGATCTCTGCTCAGGGTGGCGGCTGCCGGTCGTCAGCAGGGCGATGTCACCGGGGTTCCATCCGGAGTCCATGAGCGATTCCACCTGGGAATCCGCCTCGGCGATGGCATCGTCGATCTCGACCCTGCTCCATTCGATCTCCTCTCCGGGTCCGTTGCGGGGGATGGGTGGTTCGAACGCGAGGTGGGCGAACCCGGCGACGATCTGTTCGGAGTTCCGCAGATTCTCATCGAGCTGGATAGGATTCATCGTGATCGGTGACTCGCCGTCGCGACCGAAGATCCGCTGCCGCTCATCGGTGAAGACATAGAGGGTGCCCTCGACCTGGTTGCGCAGGCACGACTGGACAGCCTCCCACCACAGCAGGCTGAAGTCCTGGCCCTCATCGATGACGATGGCGTCGAAGAGGCTCTTGCGCGGGCGGCTGTCAGCTAGGTCCTTGAGCTGAACGGGAAGATTGTGCTCCCAATAGTCGGAGTCGTCATCGCTGCCCGGTGCCGCGCCCCAGGAGATCGGCAGATCGTGGAACAGGCCCACATACGCCGGCCGGTCGGATTCTGGCCACTGCGCGGTGAAGAGCTGGAGAAAACGCCCCAGCCCCCGCGAATAGCACATCAGCGCGACCTTCTTGCCCTCCTGCGTGAGAGCTCTGGCCTTGAGGAGCGCCAGATAAGTCTTGCCCGAGCCGGCACCGCCACTGATCTCTGCGCGGTTCTGGTGGCGCAGGATGCGGGTGAGCTTCGCCTGTTCACGGCTGAGTGCATCGGCTCGATCCGAGATCTCTGAGGCCGTGATGCGTACATTCTCAACAGCCTGATTCGTCCGCCGCAGGTTCTTCAGGACGAACTCGTGTGGGGTGAAGACATCGTCGCGGGCAGGATCGAAGTCGAAGCGCATTTGGGTGGCAATCGCTGCGGCGATCGAATCGAGCTGTGTGGAGTCCACGAGCTGGCGCCTCGGCGCATCCGGCTGCTCCCAATCCCGGGGCAGCTGGGTGTAGGGCAGCACCGCGAGGTGACTGATGGGTCCCGGTGTCTTCGAGACACGCGAATTCAGATAGGTGACGAGGGTGTGCTTGGCGACCATCGCCTGTTCGAGTGGGGAAACCTTGAGTCGATTGCGATGCCCTTGCGCACCCTGTGTGATCCAGGTTCCGTCCTCGACGCTGACGCGACCGCCCTTGACCTCGATGACGGCGATCCCGACACCGGGCCAAAGCACAAGAATGTCGATCTCGACGTCTTTGTCTTCACCGGTCAGACGCTGACCGTGGACCATTGTCGCCTCGTCGGGGAGCTGTTCGCACAAGGAATTCCAGACGGTTTCCTCGGCGGTGGAATCAGCGAAATCAGGCTGCTGTGGGATCAACGTGACCATGGTCCGAGACTATCCCAATAGTCAGCAGATGCTGTTCGGGCGCGCTGGGAGTCCAGCGGGCCCGAACAGCACCCTGAGGCTATCTGCGCTGTGCTCTGTCAGCCTTTGTCAGCGCTTTGTGAGTGCAGACGTCGGTCACTTCGCGTCTTCGACGAGTTCCTGCTCTTCGAAGACGATGTCGGCTCCCTCTTCGGGAAGACCAGAGCCGCGCAGCGACGCGCCCTTCGTCTCCTTCATGAAGATGGTGGCGATGAAGCCGATGGCACACGCCCCCATCACGAAGTAGGCAGGCACGATCGTATTTCCTGTAGCCCCGATGATCGCATCATTGGCTGAGGGTGCGGTGCCTCCGAAGAGCGCGGTCGAGACGTTGTAGGAGATCGCGAAGCCGGCAAAACGCACTGGGCCGGGGAACATCGCAGGGAAGGTCGCCGAGATCGTCGAGATCTGCGGGATGTAGAGAATCCCGAGTACAGCGAGCCCGACGAGGGCCCAGACGAAGCCGTTGGCCATGAGCATGAACATCGGGATGGCGGCGACGAAGAGGCCGACGAGCGAGAAGTACCAGACAGGTTTGCGTCCCACCTTGTCCGAGAGTATCCCACCGAAGGGAATGAGGATCATCATGAACGCTTGGGCCAGGAACATCACTGTCAGGGCGGCATTCGAACCCATGCCGACCGGGCCCTGCAGGTAGGCGGGCATGTAGGACAACAGCGTGTAGTTGACGACGTTGACCGCGACGACCATGCCGCCCAGGATGAGCAGCTGCTTCCAGTAGTCGGTGAACAGGATGCGGAAGACTTCCTTGACCGACTTGCCCTGGTCGTTGTCGTTGAGCTCCTCATAGACGGGAGACTCGTCGAGCTTTGTGCGCATGTAGAGGCCGACCACGCCGAGGACGCCAGCGAAGACGAAGGGAATTCTCCAACCCCAGTCCATCATCTTCTCGTCGCCCAGACCGAGCTGGAGCAGAAGGACGAAGAGCGAACCGGCGGCCATGCCGGCCAGTGTGCCGAACTCGAGGAAGCTGCCATAGAAGCCACGGCGCTTATCGGGGGCGTACTCGGCCATGAATGTGGCTGCGCCGCCGTACTCGCCGCCTGAGGAGAATCCCTGGATGACGCGCAGCAGTACGAGGATGATCGGCGCGAAGACGCCGATGGTGGCGTAGCTGGGCAGCAGTGCGATGCAGAAGGTCGAACCGGCCATAAGCAGAATTGTCAGAGCCAGTACCTTCTTGCGACCGAGACGGTCGCCCATCGGACCCCAGACGATGCCGCCGAGCGGTCGGAAGATGAAGGACACGGCGAAGGTGAGCAATGCGAGAAGCTGACCGTGGCTGCCCGGGAAGAAGTGCTGGGTGATGTAGGTGATCGAGACCGCGTACAGTCCGTAGTCGAACCACTCCGTGGCGTTTCCCAGCGCCGAGGCGGTCACTGCCTTGCGGACGGTTTTCAGGTCTGGCTCGGGTGGGGCATCGGGGATGTTGGCATCGGGATGCGTATTGGAGTTACTCACGTGTTCCTCCGATCGTGTGGGGCCATCATCGTGATGGACCTCATGAGAGAAGCGACTATGTACGCTACGAGTATCTTCTGAGCGAATCAACGCGAAAATGTTGTCAAGCCAACGGCGTGTCTATGTCGGTTCCCTAATTTCATGAGTCTCTGACCTGGAGTGACGTGAAATTCAGGCAAAATCTGAACGCACGAATAGTTTCACAGGAAACTCTGCAGATATCGTTACCTGTTCCCTATTGACACAATTTCGGTTTGATGGCGCGCTTCGTCTGAGGTGCGAAGAGGCGTAAAGTCCGCTCACCGCCTTTTCTGCACTTCGGTGGCTCCCGCGGTGGTAGTCTGCCGGAACTCATGGGAGTGCTGCGCAGGAACGACGTCATCCACCAAGACGACGAGCCGGGGGAGGGCGGGCATCTTCACGCTCACCGGTCTGGAAGCCAAAGACAATGCGGGACCAACTGTGATGGTCTCCTTCGTCATTGCAGGACTCGTCGCTCTCCTCGCTGCCCTCTGCTATGCGGAACTGGCAGCGGCAGTTCCCACCGCAAGGCAGTTCCTATACCTACGCCTACTCCACAATCGGTGAGATCTTCGCCTGGATCATCGCATGGGATCTCATCCTCGAATTCGCACTCGGTGCCTCGGTCGTCGCCCGGGGCTGGTCCGGGTACATCGCCGGTGTGGTTCGCCGAGGAAGGGTCGATCATCAATCTCGGCGACATCTTCATCTCACTCGTCCTCGGCTGGGTGGCCTTGCGCGGCATTCGCGAGTCGAAATGGGTGACCAACGGCCTCGTCGACATCGTCGCGATGGCATGCATCGGCTTCGCTCTCTTCCGTGACGGACTGCTGCCGCCGATCTTCTCCCGCATCCACCCCGGCTGGGGCACACCGGTGCTGATGACTGCCCTGACCGTCGGATCCGTGGTGCTGTTGTCCGGGCTGGTGACGATCGAGATACTTGCCGAGATGGTCAGCATCGGAACACTCTTCGCCTTCGACGTCGTCTACTTCGCCTACGGGTACCGGAAGTCGCGATTGGCTCGCAAAGAACGTGAGGAGGCGCTGAAATGAGCGTTCTCGTCGGATTCGGCATCGATACGAAGAGCCGCGCCGCTGTGCGCTTCGGCGCTGACCTCGCCCGGACCACGGGGGAGCCCCTGATCCTCTGCCTCGTCGTCCAGGACCGGTTCTCGTCCAGCCAGATGTCAGATTCCTCTGGGGTCTCCGACGACTGGAAGAAGGAGATCAGAAACATGTCCTCCCAGGCGATCGCCGATGCCAAGGAGGCCCTGCCTGAGGATGTGGACGCCGAGGTGGTCACCCGATCCGGTCGCTCCGTGACCCGAGTGCTCCATACCGAAGCCATCGACCACAACGCACAGGTCCCCATCACCGGATCCTCGGTGCGTGGGCCACTGGGGCGCATCGTCCTCGGTAGCACGACCGACCGTTTGGTCCATTCCTCGCCGTTGCCGATCGCACTGGTGCCTCGCGGCTACAACTCGTACCGGACCGAGGCTCGACGGTTGGTCTTCGCTGTCGACCCCTCGCGCAGGACCCAAAGGTATTACGACTCCGTGTCGCGCCTGGCTCATTGGCTGGGCATCGGAGTCGAGGTTGTCACCTTCGCAGTCAGGCCGTCTCGACCCACCGGCCTGGGAGCATTCACCGATCACGGTATGTACTCATACTGGTGGGATCAGGTGGCTTCCGGACACGCACATCATGCGCCTCTCGCCGGTGCCGATGATTCTGCTGCCCAACCCCCGGCGCCAGCCAGCCTCTCCCAACGGCTGTTGGAGCTGACGCATCCGAGGTGCAAGCGACTCTCGATGCAGAGACCAGTGACCGCCCCAGGTTGACACTGTCCGCAATATCGAGTGAGCCCCTCACATTCAGGTGGTTTTGCCGGCAGGGACTGCCTGTTCACTCGCCTGATGTCCTAGAGTTGAGCGCTGCGAATCCTGACAGAATGCTCAACACAACGCACTGTCCTGTTGCCGGAACTTCGGCCAGCGGGGCTCGGAAGGCAGTACGACACGTGGACAACACCAGGAACCATTCGGAATCATCCGAGAAGGACGCAGACCCTCTTCCTACAGAAGAGACAGACACCGTCGCTGCCGATCATGATTCCCCAAATGGGCCCACCGAAGCTGCCCAACGCAGCCGTATCGACATCCCTGTCGCGGGAACCAGCGTCGGAATCCTGGCGATCTTCGTTGCCCTCGCCCTGATTCTTCCCGACAAGATGTCCGCCTGGGTGGACACCGCATTCGCCGCCTGCGCGAACATCTTCGGCATGTACTGGCAGATCCTCCTGCTGGCCACGGCACTCATCGCCATCATCCTCATCTTCACCCCTTGGGCCAAGGCACGGTTGGGCAATCAGGCCCGCCCCGACTTCAACCGCTTCAGCTGGATCGCCATGATCATGACGACACTGCTGGCTGCCGGGGGAGTCTTCTGGGCGGCCGCGGAACCGATGTACCACTACGCGACGACACCGCCGTACTTCACCGACAGCGGAGACAGCGGCTTTGATGCAGTGGCCGCCGCGCTCGCCACGAGCTTCATCGACTGGGGCTTCCTGGCCTGGGCGATCCTCGGTTCCCTGGGAACGATCGTGATGATGCGCGCCGCAGAGAAGGGGATGCCCCTGCGTCCCCGCAGCCTGCTCTACCCTGTCCTGGGCAAGAAGGCCGGGACCGGCCCGATCGCAGCCATCGTCGACATTGTCTGTGTCATCTCTGTCGCTGCCGGAACGATCGGACCTGTCGGATTCCTCGGCATGCAGGTCTCCTACGGTCTGAACTCCCTGTTCGGCATCCCCGACATCTACCCCGTGCAGCTCGTTGTGATCGCAGTGCTCACCGCAGTTGCCGGCGTCAGCGTCTTCTCCGGTGTCAGCCGGGGCATCCGCTTCCTCAGCAGCGCCAACGTGTGGATGGCACTGGCACTCATGGCCGCCGTGCTTGTACTCGGCTCGGCCTGGTTCGTGATCAAGAGCTACTTCAGCGGCTTCGCCCTGTACATGACCGACTTCTTCAGCATGACGCTCTACCGAGGAGACACCGAATGGCTCTCAGGCTGGACCGTGTTCTTCTTCGGCTGGTTCCTCGGCTATGCGCCACTGATGGCGATCTTCGTCGCCCGCATCTCAAAGGGCCGGACCGTTCGTGATCTGCTCATCAGCACCACGGTTCTTCCTCCCATCGCCACAACGTTCTGGTTCACAGTCCTGGGCGGCACGGGCATCTTCCTGGAGCAGAAGTCTGCCGGTTCTATCTCCGAACCGCTGATGGACGGAGGTCTGCCCGCCGCAGTCATGGCCATCAGCGATAATCTGCCGCTGTCGTTGATCATCAGCCTCGGATTCCTCCTCTTGACGATGACCTTCGTGGCAACCACCACGGACTCCATGTCGTTCGCGATGTCGCAATCATGCATGTCGAGCGGAGAACCGTCGCCGAAGCTGCGGGCCACGTGGGCACTCCTCATCGGCGTCACCGCGGCCGTGCTCATCAGCCTGGGAGACGGCGGGGTCGACGCGTTGCAATCGGCGATCGTCATCACCGCCGTGCCGGTGGGCTTTGTCATGCTGCCCTCACTGTTCGCGGCGCCGATCTATGTCAGACAGATGGCCAAGGAACAGAACCTGGCCTGAAATAAGAGAGTCTGCACCCCATCCTCGTCGACTGTTTCTTCCCGTGTGGCACTGGTCTATCGAATATCGTCAATGTTGTTACTGGTCTTGGTCTGCGGCATCCGACATGATGAGGATATGACTGAAGAGAACAGCAAGGCCCACGCAGACGCAACAATGATGAAAGCCATGCGCCAGACCGAGTTCGGTGGCCCCGAGGTTCTCCACGAGGAGGAGCTGCCGAAGCCGAAGCCGGGACCGAGCCAGATCCTCATCAAGGTGAAGGCATCAGGAGTGAACCCCACGGATTGGAAGCACCGCAGTGGCCCCCGGTTCCTTCCCGATCTGCCGCTCGTCCTCGGCTGGGACGTGTGCGGGGTGGTCGAACAGGTGGGCGTCGGTGTGACCCTGTTCAAGCCGGGCGATGAAGTCTTCGGGATGCTGCCCTATCCTTTCGGCGTCGGCGCGCACGCCGAGTACGTCGTTGGTCCGACTCGAGCCTTTGTGCCGAAGCCCAACAACGTCGACCACGTGCAGGCGGGAGCGCTTCCGCTCGTATCGCTGACCGCGTGGCAGTCCCTGGTCGACACCGCGAAGATAACCCCGGGTGACCGGGTTCTCGTCCATGCCGCTGCCGGCGGGGTGGGGCACGTGGCGGTGCAGATCGCCAAGGCCCGAGGCGCCTATGTCATCGGAACGGCGAGCGCACCGAAGCATGATTTCGTCCGCGGGCTGGGTGCTGACGAGATGATCGACTATCGCGAGGAAGACTTCGTCGAGAAGGCTCGCGATATCGACATTGCCTTTGACACCATCGGCGATGACTACCAACTGCGCTCTCTCCGAACTCTCAAGCCAGACGGAATCATGGTCTCGACGGTCCCGGTCCCGGCCAAGGGGCTCTTCGACGAGGCCAGGGCCCTAGGCGTTCGCGGTGAAACCATCCTCGTCGAGGCCGATCAGGCGGGCATGCTAGAGATCGCTGCCCTCGTCGAGAGTGGGCAGCTGCGGGCAACGATCGCAGACACGTTCCCGCTGGCAGATGCCGCGAAGGCTCATGAGGCAGGGGAGACCAACGCGACGACAGGCAAACTGGTGCTGACCATGGAATGAAGCCGACCATGGAGTGAGCGAAGATCTGGGCCGACTGGCGCGATGCTCACCCTCGACCTGGGCCGTGCACCCGATGCTCGTTGATCCAGATCCACCCCTCGGGCAGGGGCGCCCACGCGGCCACATCGCGTCTGGCCTTCGAACTGTCAGCGAGGACCACGACGCGCTTGGCGCGTTCGGCGATGAGCTCCTTCGTCCGTGCCTCGTCGAGGGTCGGCTCGCCGAGTCCCTGGGCAGGATCCACCGCGTCGGCGCCGAGGAAAGCGACATCGACGTGGAGCCGACCAAGCGCATGGTCGCTCAGTGCACCTGTCGTCCCATGGGACATCGTCGAGACCTCACCGCCGACCATGATCACCTTCGGTCCCAGGGGATGGGCCAGAGCCAGCGCGATCTCGAGTCCGCGGGTGATGATGGTGAGATCACAACGATCGCGAATGCGTTCGGCCAAACGCACCGTCGTCGACCCGGCATCGAGGAAAACCGTGCGCACAGTCCCCTCGCCGAGGTAGTCCATCGCAGCGGCGGCAATGACATCCTTGGCTTCGGCGTTGGCTTCCATCCGCTGTCCCAGCGGAGGTTCGACGTATCCGGCGGCGGTGGCACCGCCGATGGTGCGGATGACCTCACCGGTCTCGGCCATCTCCCGCAGATCCCGACGGATCGTCGACTCTGAGGTCTCCAGCTCTTCGGCCAGCCGGGAGATGGTCCACGAACCTGTCTTGAGCAGAGACAGGATGTCTTCGCGACGCTTCTGTGTGCCCGTGCGAATTGCCATGATGAGAATCCTACTTCGGCAGGTGCTGGTTACTTCGGCAGGTATTCTGCCCGAATGCCGTCGACGAACGGTGCGTAGCCGATGGCTGCGGTGTAGGCCGAGCGCATGGTTCCAGCATCCGCGATGCCCTGTCCGGCGATGTCGAAGGCGGTTCCGTGATCGACGGAGGTGCGAAGGATCGGCAGCCCGACGGTGACAGAGATGGTGCCGTCGAAGTCATAGGTCTTCGAAGCGATATGTCCCTGGTCGTGGTACTGGGAGAGGATTCCGTCGAATCGACCGGACAGCCCCTGGTGGAAGACCGAGTCCGCTGGGATCGGACCGGCCACCTCGAGCCCGGATTCGACGACGCGCTCAACGGCGGGGCGCAGGATCTCGATCTCTTCGTCTCCGAAGGCACCGTTTTCGCCACCATGTGGGTTGAGCGCGGCGACGGCCAACCGCGGCGAGGACACACCGTAGAGCTGCAGGGCACGGTGGGCGCGTTCGATCGAATCGACCTGAGTGTCGACGCTGAGCGCGTCGATGGCCTTGCGCAGCGACATGTGGCGGGTGGCGAAGAAGATCTGGAGCTTGTGGTTCGGGGCCTTCGTGTTCTCGACGACGAACATTGTGTCCTGTTTGGTCACACCGGTGAGCTCGCCGAGCATTTCAGTGTGGCCCAGGTGCTTGGAGCCGGACTTCCACACGGCTTCCTTGTTGATGGGGCCGGTGACGATGCCGGCGATCTCGCGATCCATCGCGGCCTTCGTGGCGATCTCGATCGCGGTCACGGCGGCCTGACCTGCGCGGGCATCGACGACGCCCCACTCGGGCAGGTCCTCACCGAGCACACCGATGTCGAAGACGTCGATGATGCCCTCACCGGTCGAGGGTGTCGACCAGTCGGAGATCGAGCGCAGTTCTACGTCGAGTCCCAGGACGTCCACGGCGCGTTTCATCACGGCCAGGTCAGCCACGGCGACACCGTGCTGATCCTCGCGGCCGGAGAACTCGGCGAGCACCGTCGCGGTGATCTCGGGGCCGATGCCCACCGGGTCGCCCACGGTCATAGCGAGTACGGGTGCGGGTGCGGTCATTTCAGTCTCCTCAACGTTGTTCTCTTGGATGTGATGCGCGCGTCGACAAGGCCGAGTTGCGCGAAATTATGGGGGATCATGCGCGGCCCGACTCTGAGGACTGCATGAGATGGCCCAGGCACAGGAGTCCCGTGCCCGCGTCACCGATGAGGCCGCCCTTCGTGACGATCGGCAACCCGGTGGCGACTCCGCCGACGATGCGGCCGGCCACGGCCAATGGCACGATCTCGGCCTGGATCTCCATGCCGAGCGCGCCCAGTTCGCCGAGCACGGCTGCTGTGACATCTCCACCTGTGGTGTAGAGGCCGGTGAGCGCGGTCGAGGCCATCAGCTCGGCGGCGATCTGAGCAAGTCTGCGGGGAATGAGCTCGGACTGTTCGTCGGTGAGCTCGAGCAGGTCGGTGGCATCGACGACGGTGGCGACGATGACCGCCCTCACCGAGGCTGTCTCGTTCGCCGAGGTGGACCAGGCGCTCGAGGCGGCCGTGCGGACATGCTCGACCGTGGCCCGCACATCCGGGAGGTAATCCTCGTCGAGAGCGGCCCGGAGCACTGTGATCGTGGGATCCTCGTCCAACTTTGCCAGCTGAGTGCGGGTGATCTCGGTCGCCGAGCCGGAGACGCCGAGGATGATCCCGGGTTCTCGTTTCGGCAGGAGCGCTTGGGCGAGGGCGAGGCTGCCGGGCCCAGGATCGATGGACACCCATTCCAGGTTCTCTTCCTGGTTGAGGTCGGCGAGAGTGCGGGCGATGAGGTCGATGTGCTCGTTCGTCAACGCATCAGCAACGATCACCTCGGCGCCTGTGGCCAGAGCGGTGAGCACCTCGGCGCGGATCGCCTCGGCGCCGTCGAGAACCGTGGAGAGTTCGACGGTGTGGCACTTGAGCTCAGTGTTCGCCCGCAGGATATCGGCGACGACCGATGTGAGCATGGGGGAGCGGACGTCGTTGCGCAGTTCGGTGTCCTCAAGCAGCTTCCCGTTCAGCAGCTGCTGACCGCCCACGGTCACCCGACCGGAGGCAGGGAACGCGGGAATGCACAGACCCAGCACTCGGCCCGACCCCGATGTGGAGGCCAGATCCTGTCGGGCACGCAGAGCCGCCTCGGCGGTGGGTCCGACATTGCCGCGCAGGGTTGTGTCGATGCGGCATACCACGAGGTCGACAGAGCCAGCCTCGCGGATGAGAGCATCAGTCAGTGCTGCGGCCTCGGCTGGCTTCAGGTGTCGGGAATTCGCATTGACGACGACAGCGTCATAGTCGTCGAGCGCGGCGCTGACGCTGACCTCGCCGCCGCTGGTGCCGGTGATCGTCATCGTCGACAGGCCCGCTTCAGCGAAGAGAGCACCGCAGGCGTTGCCGCCGGTGAGGTCGTCGGCGACGATGAGGATCCGTGGACTGTCCTGGCTCATACGATCAAGTCGAGCACGAACAGCAGTGGGATGGAACCCACCCACACGGCGGTGGTGATGCCCGACCAGCCCTTGATGGCATTGATGCCGTCGAGGCCGGTGAAGCGGGTGACGACCCAGAAGTACGAGTCGTTGAAGTAGGAGAAGACCATCGAGCCGGCGGTGCAGGCCATGACCGCGACCAATGGACTCAGGCCCAGGGGTGCGATGAGCGGGGCGGTGACCGAGGCTGCGGTGATCATGGCGACCGTGCCCGATCCCTGTGCGATCCGGACCAGGGAAGCGATGAGGAAGGGCACGAGAAATGCCGGCAGACTGATCGAGGCGATGGCCTCGGCCAGAGCGTCGCCGACACCGGATTCGGTGAGCACCTTGCCGAAGGCTCCACCGGCGCCGGTGATGAGCAGGATGAGACCCGCCGAGGCTGCGGCGTCGGCCAACCAGTTCTGCACCTTATTGCGCGGCGTCACGCGAGGCAGCAGGGTGTAGACGGCGAGGACGAGTCCGATCATGAGCGCGATGACCGGGTTGCCGAGGAATGCCAGCGGGGCCACCCAGGATGAGGGCTCGTAGGCGTCGCCGGAGAGTTCGCCCTGAGCGTTCTTGTCAATCGCCGTCGATACGGTGTTGGCGACGATGAGAAGCAGGGGAACGATGAGCGGGAGGAATCCGAGGAAGGCTCCCGGCTTCTTCGTTGAGCCGGTTTCAGTATTGACGGTGTCCGCTGTGTTCACGGTGTCCGCGTTGTCACCGGAGCCTGCTGTGGTGACAGTATCTGCGTCTTCCCCGGTGATGGTGGTGACGCCACCGTGACCAGCGACTTCGCCGCCGTCAATAGCGTGTGATTCCGCCGAGGTGGCGGTGACCGAGCCGTACACCTCACGCTTGACTGCGGAGTTGAGCACGGGTTCGAGCTTCGGGCCGATCCAGCGAGCGTAGATGACGACGACCGGGAGAAGGATGACGGTGAAGATGACGCCGGTGAGGATGACTGATCCGATGTCGGCGCCGAGGATGCCCGTTGCCGCGAGCGGTCCCGGGGTCGGCGGGACCATGTGGTGAGTCAGCGTCATGCCGCAGCCCAGCGCGAGTGCGAGGGTGACGTAGCCGCCGCGCTTGACGCGGGCGATGGAGCGGGCCAGAGGGTTCATGATGACGTAGCCGGAGTCGCAGAAGACCGGGATGGACACGAGCGAGCCGACGGTGCCCATGGCCCAGGGTTCACGGCCCTTGCCGAAGGCGCTCAGGAAGGCACGGGCCAGTGAGTCTGCGGCTCCGGAGACCTCGAGGATCTTGCCGATTCCAACTCCCAAGCCGATGACGATGCCGATGCTGGCCAGAGTGTTGCCGAAGCCGGTGGTGATGGCGTCCACGAGTGAGAGCAGATCCTGACCGGCGACGATGCCGGTGACGACCGCTGCAGTGAGAAGTGCGATGAAGGCGTCGAGACGGGTCGCCAAGACGATGACGACGATCGTCGCGATCCCGGCGATGAGCGCCAGAATGAGTTGCAGATCCATGAGATCCTCCGCGGTGAGGCCGACTCGGTCAGCGAGCCGGGGTTGATCCGAGTCGACTCTCGGGGTGGCCCGGGGCCCGGGACATTCAGGTTGCCTGGGCCTCGGTGGAGAGCCGCGCACAGGCGATGAACATGAGAGTCGAATGTAAAGTTGAACAGCATGAGCAAGTATTGCTCATACATGAACATATATGCAATGTCTGCCTGTTCGAGGAAGTTGGTCGGTGCCTGCGGGGCGAAATATCGCTGATATCCGACCCGCAGGCACCGACTACCGAGACCCACGCCGTGGTTTTGGAAGGTAGGCCGCGAGGAGCTTGCCGAAAGTGTCCATGTCGGTGCGTTTTGAGACCCGCAGAACCGTCCAGCCTTCGGCCTCCAACAGCTGTCGACGCTCGATGTCGGCGGCGAATTGTCCCGGCGACGTGCGATGGTGATCGCCCTCGTACTCAATGGCCAGTTTCAGGTCTGGGTACCCGAGGTCGGGGTGGAGCACCACATTCTTCAACCCACAAGTGATAACTGGATGAACCTGAGGCTCGGGGAAGCCCTGATGGACGATCCACACTCTCAACCACGTCTCCATCGGCGAGTCGACGGAATAGCGAACCAGGCTGATGGCCTGCTGCAGCTTCTTGCGACTTCGTACCCGTTTTCGTGCACCCAGCTCAGATCGCATCAGTTCAACTGATGTCGTTGGTCCAGTGAACCGTTTGGATATGGCGGCATCTCCCATTTGAACGAGCTCCGAGAGGTAGAGCATCGGGGCCACCTCAACCATCAGTTGAGGGACCGAGATGAGAGGAATGGCGAAGTAGTCGACGGCATCGATCCGTCGATGCCGGTGGAGGGCTACGCCTGGGCGGTTGATCTTGCTGCTCGATTCCCTGCCAGCGACATGAAGATCGGAGTCAGTGATTCGTCTTGGCACAGGTAGTCCGAAGAGGCGAGCCGCGGTCCACAGTGAGCCGACGACATCTGGCCGAAGCAGTTGGAGCCCGGACAGCCTGGTCGCCTCGCGAGTCCAATTGGTTCCGGCCCAAATTGGGGTCGGCACTTCGCCGACGTCAGTGCTGTCGATCCACACATTGCGATAGATCTGCACGTACTGAGGATTCGTCTTCAGCGCATAAGACGTGACACCTCTGGACGCGCCATCGTCTCTGGTGAACGGAGTCGGTACCGGTTGGAACTTCATCGGTCTTGAATGCCAGTAAGTCATAGTGGCCAACACTGAGCGGCTATCGCTACGGCGTCTAGTGTGCGAAACCGACCAGTGGATAGTGCAGAACCTTCCACAGGCAATCTACGTCGAAGTGCCAACGAGCGGTGTCGAAGCGAATCTGATCGAGTGACGTATCTTGTCTCAACGGTCGGGGTGTTTGTGCAGGCCACAGCTGTGCGGACGTCCTGGAGCTGCTTGCCGCCAATATTCGACTCATCTTGATGGCGAAGCTGCGGCCGGGAATGGTGCCGTTGTGCACAGGCAGAAGATCGCAAGTGGGTGCTCGAGGCAGGGGGCGGCAGTCCGATCCGTGGTCGCTGTAGAAGCGATAGTCGGTGCCTCAGGGGCGAAATCGACTCGAATTTCGCCCCTGAGGCACCGACTATGAGCGGTCCTCCCGGGAAGCGCTTGTGTGGGGTTGTATCGGGGATGCATTTTCAATGCTCGCTGGAATGCCAGTGCTGGTGGCATTCGTGGACTCGAAGCGCTCGGGCTGGAGGCTCTTTGAGGGGTGGCCAAGCGGAGCGTTGTGACAGACCGGACCGCGATGCCCGACGGGACCGCGATGCCCGACTTGACCGCGATGCCCGACGGGACCGCGATGCCCGACCGGAACGCGGTGACAGACCGGACCGCGATGCCCGACGGGACCGCGGTGGTCGACAGGAGGGGCGTGAGGGAGCGGAGGCTGCGAATCGCCTACTGCAGACTTCCCACGGCGGTGACGGAGGACTCACCGCTGCGATTACTGCAGGCTCCCCGCGAGGTTGACTGCGGACTGTGGGTCGCGTGCGAGGCGATCGCCTTGAGGCTACCGCGTGAGAGTCTGATCGACGGAGCTGCCGCCGATACCCAGTGTGACCTGCGTACCCCATGGATCGGAGACCTGCACCGAGCGGCCGTCGTCGGCGAACTGCAAGTTGCGGGCCTTCAGGCGAGCGACGAGTGCGTCGAGATCCTCGCGGCCCGGAACGGTGATGGCGACGTCGCCGAGGCCGAGGCTGGCAGCACGGGGGCCGGCACCGCGACTGTTCCAGGTGTTCATTGCGACGTGGTGGTGGTACCCACCGGCGGCGGCGAAGAGGACGCCCGGCATCGAAGCCAGGGTCGGTTCGAAGCCGAGGGCGTCGACGTAGAACCTGCGGGCGGTCGGCACGTCGCCGACCTGCAGGTGGACGTGACCGATGATGCCCGGAAGCGTATTGGCCTTCGCCAGAGTCTGCTCGTCGAGGTGCTCGGCCAGGAAGGCGTTCGGGTCGAGGTAGATCGAGTCCATGGCGACTTCGCCATCGGCTGAGTGCTTCCATTCGGAGCGGGCGCGGTCGACATAGAGTTCGATGCCGTTGCCCTCTGGGTCGGTGAAGTAGAAGGCCTCGCTGACAAGGTGGTCGCTCGACCCGACGAACTGGCTGTTCGTGTTCTGCGCGGCGTGAGCAACAGTCGCAGCCAGAGATGCCTGGTCCTCGAACAGGAATGCGGTGTGGAAGAGGCCGGCCTGGGTGCGGTCGACGCCGGGCAGGTTGGGTGTGGCGACGAGCTTGACCAGGGGAGTGGTGCCGCGGCCGAGTACACGGTGGATCTCGTTGCCGCGCTCCACCTCTTCGAGAGGTTCCATCGCAAGGGCGTTGGAGTAGTAGGTCGACATCTTCTCGAGATCGCCGACGCGGAGGGTGACGGCGTCCATTCCGGTGGCTGCGCTGAGCAGGGTGTCGTTGACGACAGACGGTGCAGTAGCGGATGCTGTGGTGTTCTCGGTGACGGTCATGTCGCCCTCCTGGGTGAGCAATGCTTGCGATCTAAATAGTTTAACGTTCAACTACCACTGTACAGAGGTATAGCCGAGAGCACAAGGCGAAAATTCCCGGCCATCAGTTCAGACGCTCGAGCGTTACAGCGGCACTGCGTGATATGACAGAACGAACGGCTGACTGCGGATGCCGAAGACCTCCGTGGCCGACTTCAAGGGAGATGATGGCATGAATGGCGCCGAGAGCCTGCTGGAGACACTGGGTCACAACGGAATCGAGGTCTGCTTCGCCAACCCTGGCACCTCGGAGATGCACTTCGTCGCAGCCTTGGATCGACAGCCCCACGTCCGTGGCGTGCTCGGTCTTTTCGAGGGCGTCGTCACCGGGGCTGCGGACGGCTACTCGAGGATGCTCGACAAACCCGCGGCCACCCTGCTGCATCTGGGGCCAGGGGCCGCCAACGGTCTCTCCAGTCTTCACAACGCTCTGCGTGCCCGGGCTTCGATGGTCAACATCATCGGCGACCATGCCGGCTACCACCGCAGCCTCGACGCACCGCTGACCTCTGACATCGAAGGTGCCGTGCGGCCCTTCAGCAACTGGGTGCGCACCTCGCCCTCGGCGAACTCGATCGCCAAGGACGCCGCCGACGCCATCGGGTACAGCCTCTCCGGGCAGATCAGCTCGCTCATCCTCCCCGCCGACACCGCATGGAACACCGCCGATGAGTACACCCAACCCGTGAACGCGGTCGCGTCTACTCCGATAGCCATCGATCCCGCCGAGGTTGCCGCCAGTGCCGCACGACTGCGGGCCTCCGGTCGGAGAACGGCCATCCTCCTCGGCGGTCGGGCCCTGCGTTCAGCCCAGCTGGAGACGGCGGCTCAGATCGCCGAGGCCACCGGTGCCACACTGCTGGCTGAAACCTTTGCCGCCCGGACTGAACGTGGGGCCGGGCGCCCCGCGGTGACGAAGATTCCCTACCCTGTCGAGCCGTCGGTGGAGCTGCTGAAGGACTTCGATGCTCTCATCCTCATTGATGCGAAGCCGCCTGTGGCTTTCTTCGCCTACCCCGACAAGCCAAGCGTGCTCACTGCCCCTGGCACCACTTTCTTCACCCTCAGCCCCATCGGCGCCGATTCCTCAGAGGCTCTCGAAGCCCTGCGCGAATGCGTGGGTGTGGGTCCAAGCAGCCGTGGGTCGGGCTCGTCCGATATTGCGCATTCGGCCGACCTCGAACTCGTCCGATCCACTCACCGGGCCGAATTCGCCCCGGCGCAGATGCCCAGCGGAACCATCACCGTGGGCAAACTCGCCGCCTGGCTCTCGGGCGCGATCCCAGAGAATGCGATCGTCCTCGACGAATCCATCACCACGGGACGAGACTTCTACGATCAGACCGCTGGATCGCATCCGCATGACTACCTCGGCGGCACCGGTGGGTCCATCGGCTGGGCACTTCCCGTCGGCGTCGGCGCTGCGATCTCCAGTCCTGACAGGAAGGTCATCGTCTTGGAGTCCGACGGTTCGGGCATGTACAACCCACAGGCGCTGTGGACCTATGCACGGGAGCAGCTCGACGTCGTCGTTCTCATCTTTGCCAATCGGAAGTATCAGATTCTGCGCAATGAGATGTCCAACGTCGGCGTCCCCGACTTCGGGCCAAAGGCCGAATCACTGCTCGACATCGGCAACCCCGCCATCGACTGGGTCTCCCTCTCCCACGGCATGGGGGTGCCGGCAAGTCGGGTCGAGACCATCGAGGAGCTCGACCGCGACTTCCGTGCAGGCCTGGCCGATTCGGGACCACGGCTCATCGAGGTCCTCGTCTGATTCTGCACGCGGCAGGCTGAGCCGGTCAGCTGAAAGTGTCTCCTGATCGAGACTCATCAATGGCTTCGTGTGAGCCATCCGAGTGCCGATAGAGCTTGACGCCTTCGTGCAGTGCAGTTGACTGCATGCGGGCTTCCGAGCTGTCTTCGGTGTATCCGACCTTCTCTCCCTGACCGATATTCACGCTGGTGAATCGTTTGGCCAGGCGGCTGATCGGGTTGGTGGAATTGTGTGATCTCTTCACTTCTGCGGTCATGATGATTCGCCCCACTTCATCGCAGCTCCAATGGACTGATTATAGCTCTGGCGGGTGAGAAAGCGCCGAGGAATCTAATCAGAACGAGCTGGCCGATGCCGGTGAATGAAGCGATAGCCGATGAGATCCGCGAGGGGCACCCGAATGCAGGGAACCGGCCGTATATCGATAGGGTGGAGCCATGAAGTCCGCTCCTCAGCTCGTATCGGCGTTGACCGTGGCGCTTGCCCTCTCACTCAGCGGGTGCAGCACCGATGATTCCGATACTGGTGACATCGAAGCGGGCCAGAGTGCCGAGGTGCCCGGCAGTGATTTCGACACCACCGATGCTCTCGGTGACTTCTTGAGCGAGACCATCGACGAGGTTCATGTGCACCGAGAGTCCGAGAGCAATCCGGACTTCGACCACGACAGAGACGCCGACCGTCTGCACGTCGAATTCCCCTCTGCAGGGATGTTGCACACCGACCAGAAGGCCACTGCCGATGCGGTTCAAGGTGCGGGCAGCGCCGAGTTCGACTATGACGTGCTCATGGTCACCGGCACCACCGACACTGGCACTTGGTCATACATGTTCAGCACCGACACCGTGGATGAGCTGACAGCAGGGGACTCGGTCGTCGAAGCCGACACCGTGTGGGACTCAGCAGATCAGGACTTCGATTCGGTACATCGCTGAGGCAGGCCACGCAGGTCTGACGCTGCTTGGGCTCCACCTCAGTTGAGGTGAAGCCCAAGCAGTACATCGTTAGGCGGATCAGGCTCGCGGGTCGACGATGATCTTCACATGATGCTCATTATTGTTGATGAGTTCGTCGAAGCCTCCGGAGACCAGTTCATCAAGCCCGATGCGTTTGGTGATGAACGGAGCAAGGTCGATCTTTCCGCTGCGCACGAGTTCGATCGTGGACGGGTGGTCACCGGAGTAGCCGATAGTCCCTCTCAGATCGATCTCTTTGAGCACAAGCTTCGGCATATCGACTTCTGGCTTGTGGCCCCAGATGGAGACGTTGACGATCACCGCTCCCGGGCGAACTGCGTCGAGCAGCATGTCGAGGACGACTGGTACCGATGAACACTCGAAGCCGAGGTCTGCGCCTTGACCGTTTGTGCGTTCACGGACCTTCTCGGCTACGTCGCCTTCTCGTGGATCCAGGACTTCGTCGGCAACTCCGGTCGACAGCGCCATCTTCTTCCGCGCCTCGGAGAGCTCGGAGATGTAGACGGTGAGACCTTCCGCCTTGAGCACGGCAGCGGTGAGCAGTCCGATGGGGCCCGCTCCGCCGACGATGGCGACCTGACCAGGCTTCGCGCCGGATCGGACGACCGCATGGTGGGCCACGGAGAGCGGTTCGATGAGGGCAGCCTGATCGAGTGGGATGTCACCGATCGGATGGACCCACCGCCGCTGAACGACGATCTTTTCGGACAGACCACCGCCGCCACCACCGAGCCCGATGAAGTTCATGTCCTTCGACAGCTGATAGTCCTGCCCGATGCTCGTATCGACATCGTCGCCGATGATGAGGGGCTCGACGACGATATTCTGGCCCACTTCAAGATCAGTCACACCCTCGCCGAGGCTGGTGATCGTTCCTGAGAATTCGTGTCCCATGGTCACCGGTGCGGATTCGCCGGAGATCGGATGTGGGTGTCCTTCGGGCGGGACGAAGATCGGACCCTCGAGGAATTCGTGCAGGTCGGTTCCGCAGATTCCGCACCAGGCTACGTCAATTGCGACAGTTCCGGGCTTCAGCTCGGGCTCGGGAATGTCTTCGATGCGGATGTCATTGCGATCATGGAATCGTGCTGCCTTCATATGAGTCGGCCCTTTCGTCATTGAGAGCGAAGCCGGTCTGACCTACAGCAGAGATCATCGGTGACTTGCGAGGGCCGTGGCTCCTAGCCGAGACTCTACTTCGCGACATCCGAACTGTATTGCCGCCTTATCGTCTCGTGAGAATCTTTGCGCTCGGGCGGCAGTCGGAGTCTCTCCTGCCACCAGAACCGAACCGAGGGCACGTTCGGCAAGGCTCCACTGCGATGCACAAGTGGCCCTAGTAGCGCCGCTCATCGCTAACGACAGCTATGTCTGCGACCTCAGAGCGCAGCTGCTCAAGGAGCCGATCGCCTTCTTCCCAATAGTGCTGCTCGTTCTCAGCTGAGTCCCACTCGAAACTTGTACCGTGTGAATCCCTGAAGTGTGCGTTCCAGAACCTCATCAACTCCCTCAGCCCGGATGAAAGTCCATCGGACAGGTCGTAGTCACTGGGGTCCATTGCATATTGGTCGGTGCCGCTTTCCCATAGCGGATGCTTCCGCCCATGATCGGGAAAGTACCTGATCTCGCGCAGTTTCCTGCCCACCGCTACTTCTCCACCACTACACCATCGGGGTCGGCGAAGACCATGGCGCCGGGGCGAATCGTGGCGCCGCCGATCTCGAGGGTGACGTCGAGTTCTCCCTCGCCGGTTTTGGCACTCTTGCGCGGGTTGCTGGCCAGGGCCTTGATGCCCAAGCCCATGGACGACAGCGCCACTCGGTCGCGGACGGCTCCATTGATGACGACTCCGGCCCAACCGTTGCTCACAGCGAGCTCGGCGATCATGTCACCCATCAGGGCAGTGGCGATCGAGCCGCCGCCGTCGATGATGAGTACGGCACCATCGCTGGGCTGGGACAGCGTCGACTTCGCCAGTGCGTTGTCCTGGTAGCAGCGAACGGTTCGGGCCGGACCGGAGAATGAGTCCTTGGCGCCGAAGTCACCGAAGTTCAGGGCAATAGAATCCAGCTCTGGTCCGCGTTCGTCCCAGAGATCGGCGGTCGAGACTGTCATGGTGGTGTCCTCCAGGTAGGTGAGTCACGCAAGCGGATTGTTTGAGAAGACGTTCGTCGTTGGCTCCAGACTATGCGAATGCTCCGGCCCGAGCATAGAGTCCAGGCACTCCACCCGAATGGATGAAGACCACGTGATCGTCGGTCCCGAACCGTCCCTGCCGGACAAGGTCGATGAGACCTGCCGCGGCCTTCCCTGTGTAGACCGGGTCAAGGAGAATTCCCTCGGTCTGGGCAAAGAGCCGCACGGCTTCGACCATCTCTGGGGACGGCAGGGCGTACCCGGTACCGAAGTAGTCGCCGAGGCCGAGACTGCGTTCTCGGGGGACTGATGGAAGTTCAAGGAATGAGGCCACCTCGTCGACGAGGCCCACGATCTTCGGCTCCTGCTCCTCCTGCGAGCGGCTGACGTTGATGCCGACCACCGGAATCTGACTGCCGGCACTGTGCAGGCCGACGATGAGTCCGGCCTGCATCCCAGCAGACCCACTCGGGGTCACGATCGACGAAACGTCCAGGCCCACCTCGGCGAACTGGGTGAGCACCTCCTGCGCACAATCGACATAGCCCAGGGCACCGGTGACGTTCGAGCCACCGACTGGGATGACATACGGATTGCGCCCCTGAGCCTTGAGCTCGCCAGCCAACTCGTGGGCGCGAGCAATGAGGTCACTGCCGTTGGGATGGACTTCAACCGAGTCCGCGCCGAGGAGGTCGAAGAGCAGGAAATTGCCCGTGTGCTCCGGAGGATTCCCGCCAGCGTCTGCTGGGATCGGCGCACCATCGGAACCGAGGTCTTCTTCGAGGACCAGGTGGCACTCGAGCCCTTCACGCCTGGCGGCAGAGAGGGTGAGTCGACAGTGGTTGGACTGCACTCCGCCTGCGGTGACGAGGGTGTCGGCACCCTGGGCCAGGGCATCAGCGATGAGGAACTCGAGTTTGCGGGTCTTGTTCCCGCCTTGGGTCAGTCCCAGCTGGTCATCACGCTTGATCCAGATCTGCGGCCCGCCCAACTGCCTGCTCAGACGCTCGAGATGGTCAAGCGCGGTGGGTCCGTTGGTGTACCGGCGGCGGGGCAGTGTGTTGAGGTCAGCCATGGTTCCCGAGTCTACTTGCCACCGGCTCTCGGCAGGATCTTTGAGAGCCGGTCAGTGAGACGACAGCTCAGAGTGACGGGTGGGTGGCGTCTTTGAACTGGACATGGTGAACAGCCGGATGCAGGCCATGTGTGGCGCCCTCATTGTTGACGCTGAAGGTCAGCAATTCTTTGGTGACCTTGTTCTGGTAGACCACGGAGGATGATTCCCCGGCCCCGTCGGCGGCGATGCGATCCCACTGCGTCGCAAACACGTCACCATGCTCAGACAGTGCTTTGACCACGCCGGGCGTGGCATACTCGTTGACTTCCTCCTCGGAGCCGACACCCCACGCCTTCACAAGCGCATCCGCGTAGCCGGAGGCATTCGTCGGATGACCATCACTGTGCGCGCCGACGGCAACACTGACCTCAGAGCTCGACCCGGAATCTGCTGGGGAGTGCGTTGCAGCCAGCGCGGATGCGCCGGTCATCCCGACTCCGGCGATTCCGGCGAATCCTGCGATGGCCAATGCTGCTGCGTGTCTGCGAATGGTGGTGGTCATGGCGTCCTTGCCTCCTGCTGGTGGCTGACAGTGCTGGTGCCTGTCAGAGATAGTCATCGATCACGATGATTATCGTCATCTCAGGTGAGCGACGAACAACAGTCCCTGGGAAAACTCTCAGTGACTGTTGCAGTTCTGCGAACTTCACATTGCGATGAGATCGCAGCTTTGAGATATTCGCATGGATCCTTGTGGAAAAGATGATTTGGGAGTCCGACAAGGAGGCTTTCAAGGACGATGTCGAAATCGGATCGTGATCAAGATTTTTCGGTCGAAGCCACCTCGGCGGGCGAGACCTCCGATTCATCGGTCGTATCGTCATCGGATTTGTCCATCCAGTCCTTCCCGTCCAGGACGCGGGCAACCATCATGGAACTGGCCTGGTCGCCGACCGCGTTGACGGTGGTGGCCGGGGGATCGATGACGGTGCCGATGATCTGGATGATGGGCAGGGCTGCGGCGGGGAACCCGTAGAGGGTGATGATCATCAGCTCGCCGATGAACCCACCCGAGGGGATTCCGGCCATGACCATCCCGGCCAGCAGTGCTACGGCGATGCCGATGAGAATGTTGCCCGGGGTGAAGAAGTCACGCTGGAAGACGGCGAAGAGAAAAGCGATCTTGAGGATTGCGGACAGGCTCGAGCCCTCCATGTGGATCGTCGCCCCGATCGGAATGATCGTCTCCCGAATATCGCGGGGCACGCCGATGCGCTTTCCGGCTCGGAGATTGGCCGGGATTGCCGCCACCGAGGAGGACGTGCCCAAGGAGATAGCCGTCGGTTCTATGATGTTCGACCAGAACGCAGTGATCCCACGCCGGCCGCCGGCGAGGAAGGCGTAGAGCGTGAAGGCGACGGCGAAGTAGACGATGGCCACGGGGTAGTAGACGAGGAAGGCTCGGACGTAGTCGCCGACCAGCTGCGCCCCGAGCTCGCCGATCAGAGCTGCGAAGTAGGCGCCCAGGCCGATCGGGGCGTAGTACATGATGATCGAGGTGAATTTGAGGAACACCTCGGAGCCGGAGCGGAGGAACTGGGCGAAGGGTTTGCCGACTGCGCCGATCTTGGAGGTGGCGATGCCGACGATGACGGCGAAGACGATGAGGGCGAGCATGTGCTCGGCGGAGAGGATCTTCGAGAAGTCGTCAACGACGAAGGTCGACACAAGCTGATCACCGATCGACCCGACCTCTTCGACGTCCTCGGGTTGGGTCATCTCGACCTTGACGCCCTCGGTGGCTTTGGTGATCCACAGGGCCGCGATCATCACGATCGAGGCGATGATGCCGGTGATGGCGAAGATGCCGAGCATGCTGCCCAGGATCTTGCCCAGCCTGGTGGCTGAGGACATACCCGCCACCGCCGAGGAGATGGAGAAGAAGACCAGCGGCACGACGAGGGTGAACATCATGTTGATGAACAGTGTGCCGAAGGGTTTGATGACCGTGGCCTTTTCGCCGAAGATCAGTCCGATGATCGCACCGATGACGACGCCGGTGAGGATGAATAGCGGGAAGCGGTAGCTGGCCAGGATGCTGCGAAGTCTCGACGAGGATCTGGGCGAGGCGGGCGGCTGAAGCTCGGAGTCGGCGGGGGTCGACATCTGTCCTGCCTTTCAACACGAGGGACATGGGAAGTGCCACGACATGAGGGTGGCTACGCAGATCCTAGTCCGCCCGAGAACAGGAAGTGCGCTTGTCTCAGCGGCGGTTCGACCACCAGGACGGATGAGCCAGAACGGGGGTTTCACCGAATCGATCCCCCTGTTAGCGTGGCGGCACAAGCGGAATGCTTCTGTCGTTCCCGCAGATCCTGTCCCGGGGCGACGAGGCATTCGCACAATCCGAGGAAGGAGAATGATGACTGTAATCTCACCATCGACAACCAAGGATCTCTACCCCACTCGATCCGGCGAGAAAACCGAAATTCTCGACCGCAGGGGTCCGATCGCATTCGGTTCGGCCGAACAGGGCCCCCTCGACGCGGCGACGCTGCAGCATTACGACGACAAGGGGTATCTCACCATCGACGAGCTCATCACCCCGGATGAGCTCGAGACGTTCCGGGCCGAGCTGCACCGTTTGGCCAACGATCCGACGATCAAGGACGACGACGCGACCATTGTCGAGGCGAAGTCCAACGAGGTCAGGTCGATCTTCGACATCCACCGCAGCAACGAGATCTTCCGCAAGATCGCCAATGATCCGCGGGTCATCGCCCGCGCTGAACAGCTGTTGGGGTCCGAGGTCTATATCCACCAGAGCCGCATCAACTACAAGCCCGGTTTCGTCGGCAAGGAATTCTCCTGGCATTCAGACTTCGAAACCTGGCACGCCGAGGATGGTATGCCCGAGCCGCGTGCCGTGAGCCTGTCGTTGTCGCTGACCGACAATTACTCGTTCAACGGGCCGCTGATGATCATGCCCGGATCGCATCAGCGCTACATCAGCTGCGTCGGCGGCACACCGGAGGACAACTACAAGAAGTCGCTGGTGATGCAGGGTGCGGGCACCCCTGATCCGCAGACGCTGAGCGACTTCGCCGATGAGTACGGCATCGACGTCCTCGAAGGGCCCGCCGGCGGTGCGGTCATGTTCGACTCCAACTGCATGCACGCCTCGAACGGCAATGTCACACCGTATTCGCGGTCGAACATCTTCATCGTCTACAACTCGGTGGAGAACACGTGCGTCGAACCCTTCGCCGCACCGAAGCCGCGGCCCGAGTTCGCCGGCAGCACGGACTTCACTCCCGCCGGTTCCTGAGGTCCCTGGACCGCCTGATGGAGCAGGCATGCTCAGAAGCCCGGCACCTGGTCGTTCAGGTGCCGGGCTTCATCCTTGCGTGGCGGGTCAGCCGTCTGAGTCGGACTCGGGAGTCATCTTCGTTTCGTCGACCGCCTCGTGCGAGCCGTCCGGGTGACGATAGAGCGTCACACCTTCGTCCTCGGCAGCGGCCTGAGCATCCTCTTCGACATTGTCCTGGACGTATCCGGGAGTCGATCCGTACGAGACGTCGGGTCCGCTGGCCCTCGAGGCCGCCTCATCGAGTCTGCTGTTGATCTCATCGGCCTTCGTCTGCAGGTTCTGATCATCGTTCATGTCCCAACACCTCGCATTGCGCAGATCGTACTTGGTTCTCATGCTACTCCGGGAGGCTCCGGCTCAGTAGGGGACTGATGCTGTCGCCGTCGCTACCGGGCGATTGTGTCCGAAATGGTTGACGAAAATCACGCCGTTGCCGTATCGCTGGGGCGATTGAGCGCGCATGATGGTGATACCAGGTTCGAGCACTGATTTCCGAGGGGAGGTGCAGCCATGTCTGAGAATCACCAGCCAGAGAACGGGCAGGACGAGTCCTCAACCTCCCCCGCCGAGGCGACCGAAGGTTCCGCTGAAAGGTCAGAATCCGCGCAGAGCCGACACGATCACGACGACAAGATGGTCGACGAATGGGAAGACGAATCATTCCCCGCCAGTGACCCGCCAGGACACTACTGACCGGGTTCACACTTGAAATGACGAGCGCTGTCGCAGAGGATCGGAAGTTCGATCCTCTGCGACAGCGCGCCTTGTCATCTCCGGCGTTGACTGCCGAGGGCCGGCGGCAGCGAGACGCCGAGCTCGGGAGTCAGTCAACGGTGCCACGCCGTTCTTATGGCAGAATCGGCTCCGTAGACCATTACGCCCGCAGTGAAGCCGGTGACGAGCGACGAACACCTTCTGAAGAGGACAAATATGCAGACCTGTGACGTGGATTCGCCGAGGCCGTCTCTCTTGGGACAGCGGACTGTATCGAGAGCTGTCGGCGCTGGGATGTTCGCGCTGGTGATTGGACTTTCGGGCTGCTCAGGTTCCGAATCCGCCGTTGGTGGGTCATCTGGTGACAGCACTGAAGACAGCGCCCAGAGCAATTCCTCGGCGGCCGGGACAATGTCTCCGGACGACCAGATCGCATATGGATGCCAGTTGGCCGACAAGGTGAAGACCGACTTTCCAGACAGCCAGGCATGGACAGATTCTCCCCCAGAACTCGGCGAGGATCGGGTTCTTTCTGAGCTGATGTCCATTGGCAGTCTGTTCGGTGGGGCTGCACCGATGGGTGATCCCGTAGACCAAGAAGTGCAAGATCTGGGCCGTGAGCTCGTCGGTGCCGTGAATACGCTGCAGAGGGACCAATTCGGGCCCCTCGTTGATTCGACGATCTCTGTCTGCGGAGACTTTCTGTCGACGAGCTACGAAGGTCAGCCGTCTGCCGCGGACACCTCCGAAACGGGACAGACGGTCTACGGGTGCCGAATTGTCGAGCAGACGCTTGAACAGTATCCCGATGCGGCGGCGTGGGAGTCCGAGGAACCGAAGTTCGGCGACGACCCTGTGTGGAATGAGGTGGCGGCTGCAGGAGGCCTGTTCGGCAGTGGGGGAGGCGGTACGAGCGAACCGGTCGACGCTGAGCTGGAGAAGATTGGTTACGAGCTCATCAGTGACGGGGCGACGATGGACACCGACGGTCTCTCCACGTCGCTCGACCAGGCACGCGAAAGCTGTTCCAACTTCGACGCGTGACCGCTCGAGGTACGAATAGGGCCACCACCGGCGACTACGAGGAGAGACCTGGATGAATGCAGTGCCCGGGAAGCCGACCGGCACGCCCCCAAACGAAATCACGCCTCCGGAACTGGCGTACCTGGCGACCATCGACGTTGAAGTGGAGGCACCGATCATGATCGGCAATACGGTCGACGGGCTGCGCAAAATCGTCCCGATCCGCGGCGGCCGAGTCACCGGACCAGAACTCAACGGCACAGTCCTCGACGCCGGTGCCGACTTCCAGCAGTACCCGATCGACACCGTTGCCTACCTCGCGGCAGACTATGTGCTGAAAACCGATGACGGGCACCATGTTCTCGTGGAGAACCGTGCGCTGCGCACCGGCAGCACCAGCGACCTGAACAAACTGATGAACGGTGAACACGTCGATCCCGAGAGAATCTACTTTCGGTGCGTACCCCGCCTGAGTGCTGACCGGTCCGGTCCCTATGCCTGGATGAGCGAGGTCCTGTTCATTGGCTCCGGAGTTCGCAGCCCCAACGGTGTGAGGATCGATATCTCCCAGGTGCTGTAACGCTCAATCCTCCTCTGAGGTCCACACCTCACACCGCAGCGCCTTCCCGAATCTCCGGCTTCCGGTTCGCCTCGACGTCGACTCCGCGCATACCCAGCAGCACGACCGCCGCCAGGAGGAGGACAACACCGACGAAGACGTAGATCGCCTGCGGACTCCACCCACCGTCGAGCATCGCACCCGTGGCTGTCGGGGCGATGATCGCGCCGAAGCGACCGATGCCGATTCCCCAGCCCACGCCGGTCGAGCGCAGGGAAGACGAGTAGGACTGCGGAGTGAGGACGTAGAGGCCGGCGATGCAGCCGTTGCTGAACATTCCCACCAGCACACCGACGACGATGACCAGCACGATCCACTGCGCGGTGAAGATGAAGACGGCCATGAGGATCGCGGCCAGCACGGAGAAGCTCATCAGCACCGAGCGGGTTGACCAGCGTGAGGTGAACAGTCCGAAGGCCACGGATCCGATGGCTCCTCCCAAGGTCAGTCCGACGGTGACGATCATCGACAAGGTGTCGGTGAGCCCGGATTCGTTCATGAGGCGTGGGGTCCAGGAGTTGACGAAGTAGAAGCCGAACATGACGATGAAGAACGTTGCCCAGACGACGAAGGTGACACGGCGATTGCGACGGTTGAATAGTGCCAGTACACCGGAATCGTCCGCCTTGTTCTCCTGCTCCGCGGTCGTGGCATTCAGATCAACAGGCTCGGTGTGGCCCAGCCGGCGGGCGATCAGCGTCAGCTTCTTCACCGCGTTCTCCGGTCGCCGGTTGTAGAGATAGGACGGCGATCCGGGGACCAGCAAGAGGACGAGCACCAGAGACAGCGTGGCCAGGCATCCACCGAGGATGAAGACCGAACGCCATCCGGAGGTGGCGATGAGTGAGACCATCACCGATCCGCCGAGCGCCGCACCGATTCCGTAGCCGGCGGTGTAGATGCTGATGACCAGGCCACGACGCTTGCGTGAGGCGTATTCGGCGCAGATGACATTGGTGCCCACGAGGATGCCGCCGATGCCCAGGCCCGTGACGATGCGCCAGATGCCCAGTTCCGTCGCCGAGGTGGCGGTGGCGGAGAGGAAGAGACCGCAGATATTGACGATGAGAGCAATGATCGTCATGTTCCGTCGTCCGATCCGGTCGGCGACCGGTCCCAGGGTCAGGGCACCGATCGCCATCCCGAGCAGCGCGGCGCTCATCACGAGACCGAGAGCCGTTCCGGACAGGGAGAACTCCTCACTGACCTGGTTCGAGGTAAACGAGATGGCCAGGACGTCGTAACCGTCGAGGGCGTTGAGGAAGGTGCAGATGCCGACGATCAGCCACTGATAGGTCGACATTCGAGAGGTGTTGAGTCGTTCGCGCAGGTCCACCGCGTACTCCGATTCTGTGGTGAGATAAGCATCCGCATCGTTGCAAGATGCCTATGAAGATAGGTAAAACGTGATGATGGGCACATTATCAGCGCCGAGATGCTCGGGCAATGGTCGTCCGTGCCTCCGCGCCAGCGAGCGATGTCAATAATCAAGTTACCTATGGACATAGGTAAATGCCTATGCGTATAGTGATTTCACGAACCCACCGCAGTGTTCATGAAAGGAATCACCACGTGGAGGCATCGACCGCAACCAACGTCTTGGACGACTTCTCGCTGGAGATGACCGGCAAAGACGTCCCCGGCCTCCAGCAGGCCGCCCACGCGATTCCCCAGGGAACACGCGTCAACATCACGTTCCTCGGCAATGAGAACCTCGAGATGCGCCTCGAGGCGGCGAAGGAAGTGCTCGAACTCGGGTTCGTCCCCGTGCCCCACATCTCGGCTCGCAGACTGAAGTCTGAGACCGAGCTGCGCGAGTTCCTCGACGCTCTCCAGCAGGCCGGAGCCAGTGACCGTGTCTTCGTCGTCGGGGGAGACCCCGCGACCCCTGAAGGTCCCTACCCCGATTCGCTCTCGGTCATTCGCACAGGCATCCTGCAGGAATACGGTGTGGCCGAGGTGGGGATCGCCGGCTACCCCGAGGGCCATCCCGACATCAGCACCCAAACCCTGTGGGAGCACATGTCGGCCAAAAGCGCATCGCTGACGGAACAGGGGCTGGGCCAAGTCGTGCTCACCCAGTTCGCCTTCGACGCCGAGGCAGTCGTGGCGTGGGTCCACGAGGTGCGTGGCCACGGCGTCGAGGCCGACATCCGCATCGGCACGCCAGGGCCCGCAGGCATCAAGCGACTCCTGGGCTATGCTCGCCGCTTCGGAGTGGGCACCAGTGCGGGAATCGCGAAGAAGTACGGGTTCTCACTGACGAACCTCCTCGGCACAGCCGGACCGGACAGATTCCTCACCGATCTGTCCTCATATGAGTCCATCACCTCGGCGACATCAGGGGTGAAGACCCACTTCTACACCTTCGGCGGACTCGCGGCCACAGCCGAATGGGTCCAGGACTTCACCACACAGGCATAACAGCGATACCCGACGACCCAGCAAGTCGCCACTCCACAGCAGCACCCACACAGCGACAAGAACAGAGAGGTTCATCGACCATGACCGACAATCTCCAGCAGATCCTCGATTCGACCAATGCCGTCGACCACCTGCGCAATTCGCAGATCGGCTCCTACATCTACCCGGTCGTCCCCGCCGACTTCACCAACTGGATCAAGGAACAGAAGGCCTGGCGCGAAACTGCAGTCCTCTACGACCAGTCACACCACATGGACAACGTGTTCCTCAAGGGCTCCGATGCCATCAACCTGATCTCTGACACCGCGATCAACTCCGTGGCCAAGTTCGCCGTGAACAAGGCCAAACAGTACGTGCCCACCACCGAATCCGGCCACGTCATCGGCGACGGCATCCTCTTCCATGAGGCCGAGGACGAGTACGTGTACGTGGGGCGCTCGCCGGCATCGAACTGGCTGCTCTACCACGGTGAGACCGGCGGCTATGCGAACCTCGACATCGAGGTCGATCGCCGGTCCCCATCGCGGCCATACGGCCACGCCGTCAGCCGCCGCTACTACCGCTTCCAGATCCAGGGCCCCAATGCCTGGGCGATCATCGAGAAGCTCAATGGTGGCGAACTGGAGAAGCTGCGCTTCTTCAACATGTCGACCATGACCATCGCCGGCAAACAGGTCCGCACCCTGCGCCACGGCATGGCCGGTGCCCCCGGCCTCGAGATCTGGGGACCTTACCAGGACCATGATGAGATCAGGGATGCCATCGTCGAGGCGGGCGCCGAGTTCGGTCTCCTGCCCGTCGGTGCGCGAGCCTACCCATCGAACACCCTGGAGTCGGGTTGGATCCCCTCGCCGCTGCCGGCCATCTACTCCGGTGAGGCCGAGCGTGGATACCGCGAATGGCTCGGCGCTGACAGCTATGAAGCGACCGGCACACTGGCCGGGTCGTTCGTCTCCGACAACATCGAGGACTACTACCTGACCCCGTGGGAGCTCGGCTACGGGTCGTTCGTGAAGTTCGACCACGACTTCATCGGCCGCAGCGCGCTGGAGGCCATGGATCCGGCAGCGCAGCGCAAGAAGGTGACGCTGGCCTGGGACGCCGACGACTTGGGTGAAGTGTTGGCCTCCCCGCTCAACGTCGATGGACCGAATTACAAGTACTTCGATCTGCCCTTGGCCAACTACGGTTCGGCGAACTATGACTCGGTCATCGACGCCGATGGCAATGTCGTCGGGTTCTCGATGTTCACCGGCTATTCGGCCAATGAGCGCCGAGGTCTGTCCTTGGCCACGGTCAATCCCGACGTTCCCGAGGGTGCTGAGCTCAAGGTCGTCTGGGGCGAGCCCGACGGTGGTACCTCGAAGGCATCGGTCGAGCCCCATGAGCAGACCGAGGTCGGCGTCGTCGTCAGCCCCGTTCCGTATTCGACCGTTGCACGTCAGACCTACCGTGGCGGGTGGCGCACCGGCCAAGACGCCTGAGAGTTGTAGTCTGAAGGGGCCCGGGCAGAGCGCCCGGGCGCCTCGCTGATTCACAGAATAGGAACCACGATGAGTCTCCGAAGTGCACTCCTGGCTCTGCTGCGCATCGGCCCGATGTCCGGCTACGAGCTGCAGAAGCAGTTCTCCCAGTCCGTCGGCCACGTCTGGCATGCCCCGGATTCGCAGATCTATCCGGAACTGCGGAAAATGGCGACGGAAGAGCTCATCGTCGCCGAGGAGCAGACCCGTGGATCCGCCGGAATGCGCCGCGTCTACCATGTCACCGAGGCGGGGGAGCGTGCCTTCACCGACTGGATGAACGGCCCACTGAAGTACCAACGCACACGAGATGCCGCCCACCTGCGAGCCGCCTATCTGGAATCAGCCGACCAGGCGGCTGTCTACGCATTCCTCAATGAACATATCGCTCACTGGAAGAGTGAGCTGCAGGTCTGGGAGGACGAGATCGCTACGATCGAGGCACTCGAATCCCCGATGCTCAATCGCCGTCTGGCGGTCACCGCCGATGCGGACCGTGAAGTCACCATCGCCTACAAGAAGTTCGCCTACGAAGGTTTGGCCGCTCGTGCCCGCAGTGAGATCGAATGGGCGCAGCGGGGGCTGAAGCTCAGCAAAAGACTCGAGCGCACTGCCGCAGGGAGTTCGCACTAGGGCGAGATCGAAGCCGCTCACAGAGTTGCAGCGAGGAAGGTCTTCCTTCGCTCCCGGTCCAGGAGCCGCTGGTCGAGCGTCGTCAGGATTCGCAGGAACAGACCACCGGCGATGAGGCCGCCGACGAGGTCGGTGATCCAGTGCCACCCGAGGAGGAATGACACCACGACGGAATTCATGGCGATCGCTGCCACGACCCAGCTGAGTCCGTGCACGACTCTTTGGGAGGCGCCGCTGTAATGGGCGATCAGGTAGACAGCTGCCCCGTAGATGAGGATCGCTTCGGAGGAATGCCCAGAGGGGTAGCTGATTCCACGATCACCCAAGTCGAGCAGACCACCTTGGAAGAACCTCGGATCGTGCAAGGTCGTCGACGGCCGTGCCAGGAGAACTTTCAGACCCCCGACGCCGATGTAGAACGCTGCTTCCGTTGCCAGCGCGAATCCGATCGGACGCCAGGATCGGCGTCGATACGCGAGGGTGATCGCCACGGCCGCCAGCACAGGCAGACAGACTGCTTGCCCGGCGATGCGATCCAACACGTTCTGTGCGAACCACACCAGATCGGGATTGAAGAGATAGAGCCAACGCCGATTGAGTTGGTAGTCCAGTACTCGTACCGGCCCGGCGGCGAGGACGGTCAGCACGATGAAACCCAGCGTCAAGACCCAAATTGAGGTCGCCTGATCCAGCCACCCCTTGCTCTGAGCCCGCAGTCTGTCACGATCGGAGGGAATGCCAACCGGATCATCAGACGCCGTATGTGAATCGACAACCATCATGGGAAAGTCTAGTCCGTCGCAAGTGCTGCTGTTGACACTGCTGTAGTTCGGGAACTGCCTCAGCCCTGTCATGTTGCAGATCGAAGACGTCGCCCATTCCAAGGAAGTTCATGAGGCGTTCAGTGCAGATCCCGTGCACGGTGACGAATCAGCGCCCTGGGGCGACCAGCAGAACCATTGGCCCAGTGACAATGATCACGTAGCATCAAGTATGGACGTCGTCGACTTTGTTCCTGAACACAATCAATTCGTCTATACCTTCGGCGGCTGCCGGCCGGCAGCCGCGATCAAGCCCGGTACCACCCTGCGACTGTGGTCCGAGGACGCATTCAACCATGCAATCACCTCAGCCACCGACATTCCAAGCACGGTGCTCGATCCGCGGCGTCTCAATCCACAGACCGGCCCTTTCTATGTCGAAGGGGCCGAACCTGGGGACACGCTGGCTCTCCACATCGTCGACCTGACCCCGGCTCGTGGTTGGGGTGCTTCCGCCATGATTCCCTTCTTCGGCGGGCTGACCGCCACTGACAGGACGAGCCTGCTCCACGATCATCTTCCCGAAGGCGTCTGGATCTATGAAATCGACTCCACCGCGCAGACCGTGGGATTCCAGACATGCACGGGCGATTTCGAAGTCGCCCTGCCGATCGAACCCATGCTCGGAACCGTTGGGGTGGCCCCGGCCGGCGGAGAGGTGCATTCCTCTCTGACACCCGAACGCTTCGGCGGAAACATGGATACCCCGGAGATGAGAGTCGGGACGACTGCCTACTTCGGTGTGAACGTTGAAGGTGCCATGTTCTCCATCGGCGACGGACACTACCGGCAGGGCGAAGGTGAAGCCTGCGGTACTGCAGTGGAGGGAGCGATGAACTCGACGATCATCGTCGATCTCATCAAAGGCGGTGCTCCGGCGTGGCCGCGTCTGGAAGACGACGCTCATTGGATGGTCGTCGGATCCTCCCGACCGATGGAGGACTCGTGGAGGATCTCCCAAGTGCAGATGATCCAGTGGCTCGGCGAGCTCTACGGGCTGGACAGGATGGACGCCTATCAGCTGCTCACCCAGATCTCGCTGGTCCCCGTCGCCAATGTCGTCGACACCAATTACAGCGTGATGACGAAGATCGCGAAGTCCCTGCTGCCGGAGCGGAGCGCGTTCAACGGGATGCACGCGGACCTCCGCGATCGTGCTCGCTCTTTGGTCTGATCCCAGACAGCGAACTCAGAACCCGCGAACGTCGAAGAGAAAGGGTCTCACCATGGACTTGAAGATCAGCGGAAAGTCAGCAATGGTCACCGGAGGCACACGCGGTATCGGGCGTGCCATCGTTGAGGCTTTTCTGGCCGAGGGCGCAAACGTGGCCTTCTGCGCACGAAGCGCCTCAGAGGTCGCCGAGGCGGAAGAGTCTTTGGCTTCGAAGGGTAGGGCCCTCGGCACGGTCCTCGATGTTCGAGATGCCACGTCTCTGTCCGCATGGGTTGATGCCACAGTCGCAGAGTTCGGCACCATCGACATGGTTGTCAGCAGTGTCAGCGCCTTGGCGATTCCGGACACCGAGGAGAACTGGTACGAGTCGTTCAACGTCGACATGATGGGCACGGTCAACCTGTCCAAACTCGTCATTCCCCATTTGGAGATGAGCGATGTGGCGTCGCTGATCTCCATCTCGAGTGTCTCGGGGCGTGAGGCCGACTTCGCATCCGGGCCGTATGGCACGATGAAGACCGCGATCATCGGCTACATGGCCGGGTTGGCTCTCAGCCTGGCTGACAAGGGCATCAGGGTGAATACGGTGTCGCCGGGCAATACATATCACGAGGATGGAGTGTGGCCGGGAATCGAGACGAACGATCCTGAGTTGTTCTCGTTCGCGCTGGGTCTGAACCCCACAGGACGTATGGGAACACCAGCGGAGACAGCTGCCAGCGTCGTCTTCCTATCCAGTCCTCTGTCGAGCCGGACGTCTGGGGCGAACCTATTGATCGACGGAGCATTGACTCGCGGGATCCAGTTCTGAAATCAGTGTGATCGTTCAGTCGTCATCGGACTCGTCGCGTGGGGCTTGGGTTTCATCGTCCTTGCGATCCTCGGCGTCCTTCTGCTCCGGGTCATTTGCATGTACGACCTGCGAAGTGGGGGGGGCCACCCCGGACCCTGCAGCGCAGTGTCCGCAGGGTCCGGGAGCAGCACAGCGGACTAGACCTGTTTGTCAGCGGTCGGTGACGTCGTGCATCGCCTCAGTCGGGACAACCAGGACCGGCCCTTCAGCGTTGTTGATGACACCGCGTGATATTGAACCCAGCAGAGCGCTCTTGACTGCGCCGCGACCGCGAGTGCCGATGGCCGTGAGAGCAGACGAACGCGTCTTGGCGGCGATCAGGGAGATCGGCTCACCAACGGCGACCTCGGCCGTGATGTCCACGGACGGGTGCAGCTCCTGGAGCCAGGAGAGTTCGGCCTCGATCGACTCCTCAAGTTCACTCCGGCGCGTTTTGGTGCTGGACTCGTCGACGTAGAGCTCAGGGTACCAATACACCCATTCATCAATCAGGGGCATGGCGGCGAAGATATGCAACTTGCCGCTGCGGTGTTCGGCCTGCTGTGCCGACGTGAGCAGGACCATGCGACTCTGCTCGGATCCATCGATCGCAGCGACGACAGGGGAGTCGGTCGTTCCGTGGGTGAAGCGCTCGGCGCCTTGGGCCTCGACCGGCTGATAGCCACTGGGCACCACGACGGTGGGGCAATGGGCATGGGCGGGCAGTGCCGCCGCGACCGATCCCAGAATCCGCCCGACGAAGCCTCCCCGACCGCGGGCTCCTACGACGACCAGCTTCGCCCGAGCCGAAAGTTCGACGAGGGCGCCGGTGGCGTCTCCCTGCGTGGTCACGAATTCTGCTTTTCCCGGGTATTCCCTGAGGGATTCGCGTGCCTCGCTAAGAGTCTTCTCGGCGAGTTCCCGTCTGAACTGGTCCTCGGGTTGGGCCGGAAGTGATGCCATGTTGGGATAGATCATCAGCGGGACGCTGAATGCGGTGACGACCGTGAGCCCGATACCGCGGCTCAAAGCCTCCACAGCTGCGAAGTGAAGTGCAGATTGTGCGTGTTCGGAGCCATCGAATCCGACCATGACATCGAGGTCTCGCTCTGCGGAATCGAAGGGTGTGGTGATTGGAGCCGTGCCAGCGCTGCTATTCATTGCAATCCTCTCATCGGAGTTTCCCTGATCACGACGAACGCGAAAGCCGTGTTGATGACGATCGAATTCGCTACTACAACCATAGCAACAATTCTACAGAACGTAGAATAACGTGTCGTCCCATCTTCCGCGGCGAGAATCCGGGCGAACTACCGGTCGAGGGGCGGCTCCGCGTCACTGGTCTGAGGAAGCACTCAACTGTATGGTCGGCCTCCACCTCTGACGTCTCAGGCAGGAAGTCCGATCGACATCAGCAGCTTGCCGCGGAGTCGGAGTTCGTATACTGCCTCGGTCATCTCACAACCCCAGCACCCGCACCGCGGTGTCCTTCATGATCAGCGGCACGGCTTCCTCCTTGATACCTAGTTCCTCGAAGTCCTTGATCCAACGCTCGGGAGTGATGAGCGGGAAGTCGGAGCCGAAGAGTGTCTTGGTCTTGAGCATGGAGCCGATGGCGCGGGTCAGCTGTGGTGGGAAGTACTTCGGCGACCACCCGGAGAGATCGATGAACACGTTGGACTTGTGCGTGGCGATCGAGATCGAGGCATCGGCCCACGGCACGGACGGGTGCGCGAGGATCATCGTCAGCGTGGGGAAGTCCGCTGCCACGTCGTCGAGGAGCATCGGGTCCGAGTACCGCAGTTTGATTCCGCGTCCGCCGGGGAGTCCTGCTCCGATTCCGGTCTGTCCGGTGTGGAAGAGCGTGACCAGTCCGTGTTCGGCGCAGGCTTCGTAGATCGGGTAGTAGGTGCGATCGCTGGGATCGAATCCCTGCAGGCTGGGGTGAAACTTCATGCCCCTGACTCCGTAGTTCGTCGCCAGATCGTGGACCCGGGCAATCGCCTCGGCGGTGTTGAGGGGATCGACGGATCCGAAGGGGATGAGGACGTCGTTGTGCTCGGCGGCCTTCTCCGCGATCATCTCCGACGAGACCGGAGGGTGATCTCCCAGCGCCGTTCTGGCGTCGACCGTGAAGATCACGGCCGCCATGTTCCGCTCCCGGTAGTAGGCGGCGAGGTCGTCGACCGTGGGCGTGCGGGGGACCGGTGCCTTGAAATACCCCGCCGAGGCGTCGAGGAGTTCGCGATCGAGCGAGGTGTGTTGGTGGGCATCGGCTTCGACATGTGTGTGCACGTCGATCGCGGTGATCTTCGAGAGGTCGATATTGGGTTGGTAGATCATGAGTGTCCTTCCGGAAACGGGATTGTCAGCATCGTAGCCGTGGGTGAGGGACGCTGTACCTCAGTGCCCAGGAACTGGCTCTAGGGAAGCTCCCCGTACTTGCGCTTGAGGGCGATGAGTTCAAGCAGCATCTCGTCGCGTTGCTTGGCGATGAGCACAGGATCCTTGCCCTCGAGCTCATCGTCGACCCCGGCGACCAGCTTGTCAGTCAACTCCTCGCCGAGGTGGACCTGCCCCAAGTCACGCATCCACACTTCCTGTGGTGGTCCCAGGTGCTCGAGCACGTGCCGCATCCCGCCCTGTCCGCCGGACAGTCCCTGCTGCACGAGGGGACCGAGAATCGCCCAGCGCAGACCGGGCCCATAGGAGATCGCCGTATCGATGTCCTCGACAGAGACCATGCCGCGGTCGACAAGCGAATACGCTTCCTGCCACAGGGCCGCCTGCAGGCGGTTCGTGACATGACCGGGCAGTTCGGCACGGACGAGGATCGGCTTCTTCCCGATCGACCGGTAGATCTCGAGCCCACGCTTGACCACCTCGGCGGGAGTCGCCGGTGTCGGCACGAGCTCGACGAGGGGAACCAGGTGAGCCGGGTTGAACGGGTGCCCGACGACGATCCGTTCGGGATGATTGGTCGCTTTGGTCGCCAGCTCGCTCGGCGCGAACCCGGAGGTCGACGATGCGATGATCGCGGAAGCGGGCACTGCGGAGTCGGTTTCGGCGAGCATGGACTGCTTGATGTCGAGACGCTCGGGACCGTTCTCCTGCACGAAATCAGCATCGCCGACCGACTCGGCCAATGATCCTGCGAAGTGCAGACGCTCCATCGCCGAGGTGATGTCACCTTCTCCGGTCACTTCGAGGTTTCCCTCGACTTGGGACCGCAATCGCGCTTCGGCACCGTCTGCTGGGTCGAAGGCCGTGACCGTGTGCCCGGCAGTGAGGAATCCCGTCGCCCACGCGGCCCCGATGACACCGGTACCGAGGATCGCGACCTTGAGAGTTGTACTCATGCCTCCACCTTCGCCTTTCGTGCCTGTGCATACTCCACGTACTCATCGAGCGACCACGGATCCTGCAAGGCCCCGGTGCTCGCCACTGACTCGGCGGTCGCACCCTGAACGATGCGTTTGACCGGGACCTCGAGCTTCTTGCCCGTGCGACCCAGTGGAATCCGTGTGACCGGCACGACCTCGTCCGGCGTATGCCTGGGGGACAGCCGTGACTTCAGCTCAGTCCTAATCCGATCCGACAGTCCGTCAGAGAATGACATCCCGTCCTCGGTTTGGACGAAAAGGACGAGCTCGCCCATCCCACCATCGGGATCCTCGAGGTGGATGACCAGGGCATCGGCTACCTCGGCGAAGGTGTCGAGCACCGAGTAGAAGTCCGCGGTGCCCAAGCGCACCCCGCCGCGGTTGAGGGTGGCGTCGGAGCGGCCGGTGACGACGACACCGCCGCCGGTGGTGAACTTCGCCCAGTCCCCGTGGCGCCAGATGCTGGGGTACTTGTCGAAGTACGCTGCCTCATACCGGGCGTCACCGTTCTCGCCCCAGAAGGTTACGGGCATGGACGGGGTGGGCTGGGTGATGACGAGTTCGCCCAGATCATCGACCACTTCGTTTCCGGAGGCGTCGAAGGCGGAAGCGGCGAAGCCGAGGGAGACTCCCGACATTTCGCCCGAGTACACCGGTGTCAGTGGGGAAGCCTGGAGGATGCCGGTACACACATCGGTACCGCCGCAGCCCACATTGAGCAGCACATCGTCACCGAACTGCTCGTACACCCATTCGTACCCCTCGGCGGGCAGTGGTGCACCGGCGGCGCCGAACTGGGAGACCGCGGACAGGTCGAATTCCTCGGTGGGGTTGAACCCAGCCTTGCGGGCAGACATGATCGCTCCAGGTGCCACACCCATGAGTGTGGCTTTGGTGTTCGCAGCGATGCGCCAGAGTTCCTTGGGATCCGGAAAGTTGGGGTTGCCGTCGATCATGACGATCGAGGACCCGACGACCAACCCGCCGATGAGAGCGTTCCACATCATCCACGCGGTCGTGGAGAACCAGCAGAACTGGCTGCCCGGTCCCAGATCGAAGTGCAGGCTGTGATTCTTCAGCGTCTCGAGGAGGATGCCGCCGTGGCTGTGCACGATGGCCTTCGGCCTGCCGGTGGTTCCGGAGGAGAAGAGGATGAATAGCGGGTGGTCGAAGGGTACCGGTTCGAACTCCAATTCCGCCGAGGGGGCCCCGCCGGCCGTACCCGCCGAGGTTGCCCCGAGCCCCGCATAGTCAACGACGTCGATCGCGTGGTCGAGGCCGGCACCGTTCGTGAACTGTTCGCGTGTGTCGTCATCGAGGGTGAAGTCCCCATAGTCGAGGGAGACGAGGTGGGTCAGTGTGGGGAGTGCTGCGAGGACCTCGGTGAGTTCGCCTGTGCGGTCGACGGCCTTGTTGCCGTACATGTAGCCGCTGATTGCCAGCAGCACGGTGGGTTCGACCTGGCTGAAGCGGTCGATGACGGATTGGGTGCCGAACTCTGGTGCGCAGCTGGCCCAGATCGCTCCGAGACTGGCCGCGGCAAGGAACGCGACGAGGGCCTCGGGCTGATTGGGCAGATAGCCGACGACTCGGTCACCCTTCTTCACTCCCAGGTCGATGAGACCGGCGCGGACTCGGGCGACCTCGCGGCGG
Organism: Brevibacterium sp. FME37; assembly: GCF_014897485.1. Taxonomy (NCBI): domain Bacteria; kingdom Bacillati; phylum Actinomycetota; class Actinomycetes; order Micrococcales; family Brevibacteriaceae; genus Brevibacterium; species Brevibacterium sp. FME37. The sequence continues at coordinate 389,615 of NZ_JABUYE010000002.1, read as the reverse complement.
AGCTCGGCGTAGGTGAGTGTGAAGTCCTCACGAGTCTGGGACACCGCGGTCACGGCCACCTCGTCGGCCTGTTCGGGCGCACCCAGGGAGTGCTCGGCGTAATTGAGCGTTGCTCCGGTGAACCAGCGAGCGTGCGGCATGACCCGTTCCTCGAGCACCGAGGTGTACGGGCTGTGGGACTTCACGTCAAAGTACTCCCAGACGGATTCCCAGAAGTCTTCGATATCGGTGATCGACCAGGCGTAGAGATCGTCCCAGCCATCAAACGAGTAGCCGAACTTGGCATTGACCCAGGTGAGGAAGGCACCGATGCTGCTGGTCTCGATGGCGTCGGTGGGAACGTCGCGGATGACTTTTGGCATGTCGGAGCTCCTCACTTGTTGACCTTGGGGCCGGAGCCGTCGAGGAAGGCGCGCATGAGGTCCTTGGCCTCGGTGCTCGACTGGGCGACGGAGGCCATGAGGGACTCCATCATGTAGCCCTCATCTCGCCCGGATTCGACGATGCGCGGCAGTGTCTGGGTGATCGCGTAGTTCGTCACCGGGGAATTCGAGGCGATCGAGGCCGCGAGTTCCTTGGCCTTGTCCAGGCCTTCGCCGACTGGTACACGGTAGTTGACGAGCCCGATCGCTTCGGCCTCGGCGGCATCGAACTTACGCCCGGTGAGCATCATGTCCTGCACACGGCTGAGTCCGATGAGTCGGGGGACGCGCACCGAAGCGCCGCCGCCGACGAAGAGACCGCGCTTGCCCTCGGGCAGGGCGAAGTAGGCGCTCTCTTCGGCCACGCGCAGGTGGGCGGCAGTGGCGAGTTCGAGTCCACCGCCGATGACCCCGCCCTGGAGGACAGCGACGACGGGGATTTCGGATTCGGTGATCATGCTCATCGTCTTGTGCCAACCGCGCGAATGGTGGAGGCCGGCCACGGCGTCGCGTTCGGCCATTTCGGACAGGTCGAGGCCGGCGCAGAAGTGATCGCCGACGGTTGTCAGCACGATCGCCGAGACCTCTGGCGGGGTGCGGAAGAACTCGCCCAGGGCGGCCACCGTGGCATCGTCAAGGGCGTTGCGTTTGGCCGGGCGATCGAGGGTGAGGATGCCGATGCTGCCTTCGGTGGTGAAGCGCAGAGCCTCGGAGATCTCGAGCGTGGTCGGCTGTGAGGAGACGTCCGTGAGGTGGGAAGCAGGGGAGTTGGTCATGCGTGGTCCTTCGATGGTGCGGTTGGTGCTGGCTTGCCGGTGGTTGAGGGAGAAGATTCTGTGGAGTGGGCGCCGAGGCCGCCGGTGGTGCGCAGAGAGACCTTGTGGACCTTCCCGGAGCCGGTGCGGGGGAGTTCGTCGACGAGGTCGAAGTACTTCGGCACCTTGTATTTGGCCAGGCGGGTGAGCAGGAACTCGCGCAGTTCTTCTCCGGTCAGGGGCGAAGCTGCAGAGTCGGCTCCGGCATCAGCGCCAGCCCCGGTCTCAGGTACAGTCACGATGACGAAGGCGTGGCCCACCTCGCCCCACCGTTCATCGGCGGCCGCGACGACAGCGGCCTCGGCCACGGCAGGGTGGTCGAAAAGGGCGGATTCCACCTCGGCGGGATAGACGTTCTCCCCGCCGGAGATGAACATGTCCTTGAGCCGGTCGACGATGAAGAGGAACCCCTCGGCGTCGAGATAGCCGATGTCGCCGGTGTGGAACCAACCGCCGGGCGAGAACGCCGCATCGGTCGCGGCCTGGTTGTTCCAGTAGCCGCTGGTGACATTGGGCCCGCGGACGACGATCTCGCCCTTGACTCCGGCTTCGCAGTCGTTGCCGGCCAGGTCACGGACGCGCACCTCGGTGAAGGGCACGGCCCGGCCTGCCGATCCTGCCTTGTCCAACGCGTTCGCAGCAGGCAGGAACGTGCATCCGGGGGAGGTTTCGGTGAGTCCGTAGCCCTGGCAGAACATGATGTCCTTGGCCTGGAATGCCTCGATGAGTGAGACGGGGATCGGTGCGCCACCGGAGTTGACGAATCGCAGAGAGGACAGGTCGGCGGTGTTCCACCTCGGTGATTGGAGCATGTCGGAGAACATGGTCGTCACCCCGGCCATCCACGTCAGACCTTCGTGCTCGATGGCGTCGAAGGCGCGGTTCACGTCCCACTTGGATTCGATGAGCATGTGCGCCCCGCGCAGGTAGCTGGTCATCACCTGCTGGTCGAGGCCGATGACGTGGAAGAGGGGAGCGGTGACCAGCGTGACGTCGTTGGCGGTGAGGTCCGAGTTGAGCAGAAGGTTGAAGGAATTCCACAGCAGATTCGCGTGTGAGAGCACCGCACCCTTGGGCCGCCCCGTCGTTCCGGACGTGAAGAGCAGAAACGCCGGTTCGTCACCGGTGACCTCAGCCGCAGGCACCACCGGCACGCTCGCCGAGGTGGCTGTGTCCTCCCAGCGCACCGGTTTCTGCGCGACGGCGTCGCTGAGTTGCTCGGCGGTCTCAGACATCTCGGGGGCGACGTACAGTCGGGCCACCTCGGCGAGGGTGAGCTGATAGTCCAGTTCGGCCGGGGCCAGCCGCCAGTTCAGCGGGATGAAGATCGCTCCCAGGCGCAGGCAGGCGAGGAGGACTTCAATGAGCGCTGGGTGGTTGGGGCCGAGGTAGGCCACCCGGTCGCCTCGGCCAATGCCACGTGAGTGGAGGTCGGCGGCCCGGGATAGTGTGCGTTCGTGCATCTGGACGTAGGAGTAGTCGATGCCGGCGAAGGTGATCGCAGTCTTCTCGCCGTAGTCGGTGGCCTGGCGTTCGGAGAGCCTGGCCAGGCTGGGGTGGGTGAAGGTCACTGAGTCGGTCCTTCCATTGCTGCTGGTGGGGTGTCGGTCGTCGGTGCAGTACCGGTGGCAGCCGGTGTCTCGGCGAAGCGCTGTTCGGACAAGGTCCGTGACTTCGTCTCACCGAGTCGCCAGATGCAGAGGATGCTGATGGCGGCCACGACGAGGAGAACGATGGACAGCGGAATGGTCGACGGTGATCCGGTGGAGCTCATGATCGCGGCGAAGAGGACGGGCGAGATGCCCGCGCCGATGCCGGCGATCTGATAGCCGAGTGAGGCACCGGTGTAGCGGTGCTCGGTGTCGAAGAGCTCCGAGTAGAGACCGGCCAGCGGGCCGTAGATCATCGGGTGGATGATGCCTTGGCCGACGACCATGCCGATGGTGATGATGATGCCGTTCTTCGTCTCCAGCAGGGGGAAGAGGGCGAAGCCCCAGACGGCGATGAACACGGCCCCGGCGATGACGAGGGGCCTGCGTCCGATCGTGTCGGAGAGGCGGGACCAGCCGATGATGCCGAAGATCGCGAAGAAGGAGGAGAAGGACAGAGCGTTGAGAACCGTCTGCCGTTCGATGCCGATCTGCACGCCGTAGGCGATGGAATAGGTGGTGAGCAGTCCCTGGAACATGAAGGCGGACAGGCCCACGCCCACTGCGAGCAGCAGTGTCAGCGGCTGCTTGCGCAGAGTGGCGAGGATCGGGATGCCAGCCTTGGGCGTGCGCTTCTTCGCTGCGAGGAACTCTGGTGACTCATCGACAGCGGAGCGGACGATGACGCCGATGACCAGCAGGAGGACCGAGGCGAGGAACGACAGTCGCCAACCCCAGGCGATGAAGGCGTCGGGGCCCATGGCTGCGAGGGTACCGGCGATGACGAGCGCGGAGACGAGCTGGCCGGTGGGTGCCCCGGCGCTGGTGAAGCTGGCCCAGAAGCCGCGGTTGGACGTGGAGTGTTCGGCGGACATGAGCATGGCCCCGCCCCATTCGCCGCCGATGGCCACGCCTTGGATGACGCGGATGAGGATGAGAAGGACGGGGGCGATGAGCCCCGCCTGGTCGTAGGTGGGCAGCAAGCCGATTGCGGTCGACGCGATGCCGATGGTGAACATGCTGACGATGAGCATGCGCTTGCGGCCCAGCTTGTCGCCGAAGTGGCCGAAGATGATGCCGCCCAGGGGCCGGGCCAGGTAGCCGGTGGCGAAGGTAGCCAGGCTGGCCAGGGTGCCGATGGCCGGGGTGAGGTTGGAGAAGAAGACGTCCTTGAAGACGAGTGCTGCGCAGACGGAGTAGACGAAGAAGTCGTAGTACTCGATGACACTGCCCAGGTACGCCGAGGCGGCTGCTCGTTTGAGCATCGGTGTCGATTTGGTCTGTGTGGATTTCGCGGAAGCCATGTGATCCTCGCTGATTGTGTGGCTTGGCTGTGGGTGGCTCGTCGTTCTGTGCGGTGTCCTGTGCCGGGAAGGGGGCCGATCGCCGCTGACCGAACCGTTTCCAATACTATGCAATATTATGTTGTGACGTCAATGAAATGCGATTAATAGATGGTTCGGAGCGACGTAGAGACCGTAAAGTAGAGGCATGACGGTTCACCCGCAGTCACTCTTCTTCGCGCTCGCCGGCCTGCACATGCTTGATGACCCCAGGCCGCTGAGCGGGGCCTCGATCGTGTTCGTCATGGGCAGGCTGGGTGTGGGGGAGTCGGCGGCCAGGTCCGTGCTGCAGCGGATGGCGGCGAAGAACTTCATCGTGCGACACAAAGAGGGCCGCAAGACCTTCTACACGCTCTCCGATCGCGGACGGGCGATTCTGCGCGAGGGTCAGGAGAAGATGTTCGCCGGCTGGCAGCCCCAGGATTGGGACGGCCGATGGACCTTTGTGCGCATCCAGGTGCCCGAGTCGAAGAGGACACTGCGCCACCAGATGGCGTCGAGGCTGTCGTGGGCTGGTTTCGCTCAGGTGGATGGCGGCCCTTGGGTGGCTCCCGGGCCGCATGATGTTGCCACGATACTGGGGCCGGAGCAGTCGGTGATCTCTCCGATTGTCGTCTATGGCGAGCCTCAGCCCCCGACGTCCGAAGAGATGCTGGCAGGCGCTTTCGACCTGGCGGAGTTGGCCGCCGACTATGAGTCGTTCGGCGAGAAGTGGCGAGCTGTTGATCCGGATTCACTGTCGCCGGTTGACGCGCTGGTCAAGCGAGTCGAGCTCCACTTGGATTGGCTGGCTCTTGCGCGTACGGACCCGCAGCTGCCAGCGACGTTGTTGCCGAAGGGATGGCCGGGGGCCGCGCAGAGTATTTCGTTTCGAGAGCTTGATGCTGAGTTGGGCACTCGGGAAGTTCATGCAGTGTCGGGTTTTTTCGCGGGAGATCTGAATGAACTCTATTCATTTTTGTGACAAGAATCACGTGTTGAGGGAGTATTGAAGACTACGCACGTGACCGAATATTCATGAGAGGTGCTAGCGATAGTAACGGTTGTATAACCATCGGAGTAGTTGAGGTTCCTTGGAAAATATCTGTGTTTCCTGGAGGGTATTCGGCTCATCGTAAATAAGAGTGTAGGACTGTCCTGAATCCGCCGGATTCGAGTAGGCATCTGGCGATGTAATGGGTGAGGTTGCGGAATCCTAGTGCCGATCCTCGAAGGTGTTCGAGCCTGCCGTTGATGGCTTCGGTCGGACCATTCGATGTTCCGGATCGGGTGAAGAACGCCAGCACGTCGGCTGCTCGTCTTTTCAGCGTTCGTCCTAACCGTTTCAGCTCTATCAACCCTGGTGGCAGACCCGACGCCAGGGTATCGATGACTTCCTGAAGGAGTCTCTTGCCTTCGCTACGATCCTCGGCCCGGTAAGCAGCCACGATGTCTTGATAGACAGCCCAGGTGACTTCGACTTCAGTGAGATTGTCGTCAGCGAAAAGCCGCACGATCCTGGCTTGCTGCTTGGTCGTGAGCAAACTGGTACCCGTATGCAGAGTCCTCCGCGCCCGATACAACGGATCCTTCGCCCGTCCCCGATGCCCAGTTGTCTCCTGCTGGACGCGACGACGAACTTCGTCAAGGGCATCACCAGCAAGCTTGACGACGTGGAAGGGGTCCATGACTTCCACAGCATCGGGAAGTTCCTCCGCTGCTGCGGTCTTGAATCCAGAGAATCCGTCCATCGCGACGACTTCGATACCATCACGCCAGGCCTTCGGGCGTGCGGCTAACCATTGCTTGAAGACGTGTTTCGACCGTCCAGGGACCATGTCGAGTAGGCGTGCAGGTCCCGTGGCCTGGCTGATCGGGGTGAGGTCGATGATGACGGTGACGTATTTGTCTCCCCGGCGAGTGTGGCGCCACACGTGCTCATCGACACCAATGACAGACACACCGTCGAAACGATTCGGATCATTGATCAGCAGCCGGTGTCCTTCGGCCAGAACCGCGGAGTTCGCGGTATGCCAGGACACAGCGAGTTTCGCAGCGATCACGGACACGGTGTCGTGATCAACGACGAGTGCACGCAGTGCCCAATCGAGTCCGGACCGGGAGATCTTTGCCCGGGCTGGTGCCGCGGTCGTGGTGTCCTGGCGCCACACGTGGCCGCATTCGATGCACTTGTAGCGACGCACTCGAATGTGGAGTGTCGTGGGCCGGTGGCCGAAGGGTTCATGTGCCAGGCGACGCAGGACGGTGTCGCGGATTTCGCCGTGGCCGCCACACCGGCGGCACCAGTTATCGGTGGTGTTCGGCCGGCATTTCAGCACCGCTTTGTGGGCGGTGATGTGTTGGCCGATGCAGGTGAGGTCGAGGTCGTTGAGTCGGCAAAATGTCGTGAGGTCCGGGGTCGAGAAAGTAGGCTTGGCCACGTCGAGGTCTTCCGTGTGGATTGTGTAGGAACTTCCATCATCGGAAGGCCTCGACGTCTATCCGGGCAGCGACTCGCCGTGTTTGAAGATCACTGACCTACACTCTCGTTTACGAAGAGCCGGGTATTCTGATAGAAAATTGAACTTTCTAGTACCGAGGTAGCATGAGCCAGAACTTTGACCCCAACAGCCGTCCGTCGCAGAGCCCAGCCCAGGGGCAGTCCCAGGCTCCTCAGTATCAAGAGCCCGCCATGCAGGCCAACGGCCAACCGCAGTACAGCGGTGGCCCGCAGTACAGCGGTGCCGATGCGTACGGCGTCAACGGACAGCAGGCTGGTGGAAACTTCGCGCAGCCGCCAAAGAAGCGTCAGAAAAACGTGATGGGTATCGTAGCGTTTATAATCGCTATTGTCGGGTTCATCTTCGGATGCATCCCGGGCGCACTTATTATGGGATGGATTCTTCTTCCAATTGCGTTCCTTTTGGCAATCATTTCGTTTTTTCTTAAGGGCGGAAAAGGATTCTCCATTTCGGCATTGATTTTGTCGGTCGTTGGAACCATCGTGGCGATTCTTGTGTTCTTCTTTGTGGTTGCTTCCTCGGTCGACGATGCTTTCAGCGATGATGTGTCAGCGGAGGCCCCGGCTGAAGAAGTCGTGGACGAGGCCGGCGATGCAGAGGAAGCTGGAGCCGAAGAAGGTACCCGAGAGAACCCATACGCTGTCGGAACCAAGATCAGCAGCGAAAACTGGGACATGACGATTACGAACGTCACCTTGGATGCCACCGACGAAGTCCTTGCAGAGAGCGAGCTCAACGAGACGCCAGATTCCGGCAACCAGTACATGATGATCGACGTCGAAATGACATATACAGGCGACGCACCCGACGGGGAAATGCCGATGGCCACCTTTGAATACGTTTCAGCTGGCGGCAATACTTTTGATGGCCTCGACGACATGGTGGTAGCGCCGAACGCGCTCGACACGTTGGAGAACATGTACAACGGTGCATCGACTTCCGGGTCCATTGCCATCCAGATTCCATCAGAAGACGCCGAAGCCGGTGTGCTGGCAGTCAACCCTGACATGCTCGCTGACAAGGTCTATGTCGCAGTGAAATAGGAACCGCCGGAAGCGGTCTGCCGACGTTGACCTACCCTGCAATATGATTCCCCGTTGTGACGCCCCTCTGTCTTCGGTTCGTTGCACTTGACGTGCAACATTCGGTATGAGGAGGGGTTTCATCGGGGTCTACGGCATGTGCGCGCTCCAAACAGATGTCGTGGCAAGGAGGCCTGAGTCACTGGCCGCATACCGGCCCTCTTCGCCCCTCACTCAATAGTGGCGTCGCGCATCGCCATGAGGTCCGCCCGCGCCAGTGATGTCAGCAACGCAGGATCACCCAGATCGAGCTCCTGGGCCTCCAGCGAGTAGGAGACGTTCTTGAGCATCGACTTAGCCCGTGCAGTCGGCTGTGTCGTGGCCCCAGCGGCCAACATCATCGTCTGAATCGTGCGCTGGCGAACCTCGGCGATGAACCACCGGTTGTTCTTTCCCGCGATCCAGCACAGAGCGGCGATCGCCGGCGGGTGGGCGAAGCCCCGGCGGAATGCTGCAGGGTTCGTCCGAGCTGTGAGATTCAGGATCCGCAGTACGGCAGTCGTCATCTCCGGATCTCGGAAATGGGCGTCGGCGAAGCGGGCCAGGTCGGCGGCCAGCGCCTGAACTTGAGGGAGCACCTTCGGGCTGATGCCGCCGGTGCTGAAGTCCTCGGCGGGCAGCGGCTCCTCATCGAGGGAGGCGAGGTTCTCCTCACCGCCTGCCCGCAGTCGAAGTTCTTCCCTCCAGAGTTTGGCGTCCTCCGCAGTGATCGCCCGAGGATCGAATCCTCGACCGGAGTTCGGATCGAGCCCCATTGTGCTGAGCTGTTCGATCAGCCCTTCTGGCAGTTCGACATCCGATGGCAGGCCCAGAAGGTCTGCGAGCCCAGAGGCGGGGGCCCCGGATGCGCTGGAACCCTCGGATACGCGGCGGCGATACTCGGGGAGAGCTTCATCAATCGCCTCGAGGGCCGAGGTTGTGAACTCCGGCGAGGTGCCTGAGCGCTCATTGGCGAATCGAACCACTGCGGCAAGGACTGTGGGCATGCTGAGCATGAACTCGTCATCTGCGAGGACCTTGCGCGGGTAGAGATCGCCCATGATCATATTGACAGCGGTCGCGCCCCATTTGAGTGGCTCGCCGGACCCGTGGGTGAGCTGAAAATCGAAGAGACGTTCAGCGTGCATCGCGGCATCGGATCGGATCTCCTGTGCCCAGGACGAAGCGAGGAAATCGGTGACCAGAGAGCCGATCTCGTCTTCCGTCCATTCGTGGGGTTCCTCAACCTCTCCGCCGTCAGGCAGGAGCCGCAGCATCCAGGCCAGGAGCAGTCGCACCGAGGGCCAGGTGTCGGTTTCCGTGGGTGGCATCATGTGGTCGCCGTGATCGACGAATTCCTCGATCTGGGCTCGCGCATTCGCCAGCGTCAGTTCGATGTGATCGGAGGGCATCTGCGGATTGTCCGCGGCCAGTCGCTGGATCGAATCGATGGTGTCGTCGATCGGATAGCAGTCCTCGAGGTAGGGGATGCCCAGCCGGGTCACTGCCACAGCCATCGTGACAGGCTGCCCTGAGAGCGAGAATTCGACGAACAGTGTCTCTTCGTGGCCGAGCTCGTGGCGCAGTGAAGCAGCGGCGACAGGTGACACTGAATCAAGGCTGCGCAGCCACTCCGGTAGTGACTGTGACCTGGAATCGACGGCACGGTGGATGCGTCGTCGCAACAATGGGTCGTCGAACATGGCGGCCCAGATGAGCAGGAGCGCGTCGGTCTCTGGCGCCGCTGATTCCATCATCGCCGAGGTGAGGGTAAGGAACTGCTCCGAGAGCGGGCTCGACTCGACTTTGGGAGGCATCGAGAATGGTGATGAACCATCGTCCTCGTCGACATTGGCGGCGTACCCCATGGAGCTCGCGGCCAGAAGCAGCGGGACAGGACTCGGATCGGCAAGGACAGCCGAGAGTTCGGCGAGAAGGTCGGGTTCGTCGCTCGGTGGCTCCGGTGGCTGTGAAGGCATGCTCCCACGCTATTGCATCAGAGGCTGACATGCATCGGATTCGATGAGCTCGCCGCGCATGTGATTGTTACTCTGAACGGGTGGTGGCCAAGAAATTCGATCGTACGCAGTTCTTCCGCACAACCTCGGGCTTCGACCGTGACGACCTGGAGAAGATGCTCTGGACTCTCTACTGGCGCGGCGACGCCCGGACGCGAGAACGGGTCGAGGAGCTCATCGACCCGTCTCAGGTGACCGTCACGGCCCCTGCGCCGCCATCGGCCGAAGTGGTTCGCAGGAACGTCAAGGAGTTCGCTGCTCTGGCTCGTGCCGGAGCATATCTTGCACGAGATCGTCGGGTCTCGCCCAAGGAGCGCACGCGGTGGCGGTTCACCTACAAGGACCACTTCGCACAATCGTTCGCGGCTCTGTCGGCCGGAACCGGTGAAGAGATTCGCCCTGCCGTCGAGGCGGTGAGCACACTCATCACTCTGGCCTGCGAAACCGAAGGGTTCGACTACTTCCGCTCCGAGGACCCGATCGAAGCATCGAAGGTCGTGATCTCAGAGATGGTCGACCAACTGTGGACTGGTATAGGCCGGGCTCTGGGCCCGGAGGAGCTGTGCCGACTCTCGGCCGTTCAGATCGTTCACTGGGAACGCAAATACGGGTGGACTCGTTTCGGATTCGGCCGAACGTCAGAAAAGGAATCGACGTTGGCCGAGGTGCTGCCTCGTCACCTGCTGACCCCTGACATGTGGAGCAGCTTCACCGAGCACTACATTCATGAACTCGACACGGTGGCGGGCAAGAAGTCACCGAGCTACGGCACGGTCTCCGCACGGACCGATGCCTTGGAGCCGCTCAACAAGTCACTCATCGAACGTCTGCACGCGTCAGGGGCAGATGATCGCATCGCTGCACTGCTGGACAATCGGGGTCTGACTGCGAACGGCAGAAAGAGAATGCGGGGCTATCAGCGGGCGCTCGATTCCAACTGAATCTGCCATCCGCAATGGTCTTCAGTCGCGTCGAATTCGCCCTGAGAAGGCTCGGCGAGCTTCTTTGACCAATCGTCGCCGTCAACCCGATCGCCCTTCTACGAACTCCACTGCTCAACGAAGAGAGTTCAGCATGCCGTTGCGCTGAGGTGCCGTTGCCCCCGCAATGTTCGTTATTGTCGAAGTCGGTAGATCGAGGCGGACCAGCAACAGGTTCGGATTCCTATCCAGGAGGAGGTGAGGCCCGTGTGTAGTTTGAGGCCCGTGTGTAGTTCTTGTATTGAGCCGATAGCATCACTTTATGGACCTAGCGCAAACTCGGTGGCGCGTAGCGCTTGTTGGAACCGATAGTCCAGAGGGGCGGTACTGGCCGGAGACATGCGAACCTCACGAGAAGCATGGACCCAAAGAGGGTGAGTCCCATAGAGTGGTGGCATTCCCACCAGGGACTTCACCCCCAAAAATGTGAAGAACCATCGTGGGATCCCGCTAGTAGTTCCGCCAAGAACCTCACGAAAGGCATCCCACGATGGCTGACCCCAATTCTGCCGTGTCGACCCTGATCAACCAAGTCCTGACCGACCCTGACCTCGCCCACTCCGACGTGTTTAGGCAAATGCTCCAAGCTGGCCTCCAGGACCTCATCGAAGCCGAAGCCACCGCCACGATCGGTGCCGCCCGCTACGAACGCAGCGAAGACCGTTCAACACGCCGTAACGGGTCGCGGAAGAAGACCCTGGCAACTCCCTCGGGAGAAGTCGACCTGGCGATCCCGAAGCTACGGAAAGGCTCGTTCTTCCCGTCCCTGCTCAATCCCCGTCGGCGGGTCGATAAGGCCCTCTACGCCGTCATCTGCCAGGCCTGGATCGACGGAGTCTCGACGAGGAAGGTCGATGACCTTGTGCGTGCTTTGGGCAACGAGTCCGGGATCTCTCGGTCGACGGTGTCGCGGATCTGTGCCGACATCGACGAGGCAGTGGCCGAGTTCCTGGCCCGTCGACTCGATCACACGTGGTTTCCCTACCTCTTCGTCGACGCCACCTATGTCGATGTCCGCCACCGGGGTCGTGTCGTGTCTCAGGCCGTGGCTGTGGTCACGGGTGTCTCATCACAGGGCAGGCGGGAGATCCTGACCATGAGTGTCGGAGATGCCGAGTCCACGGACTTCTGGACACAGGTCCTGCGTGGGCTGCGTGAGCGGGGGTTGAAGGTGAGCACCGAGACTGATCCCGAAGGGGTCGCGCTGGTGATCTCTGATGCTCATTCGGGGATCAAGGCCGCGGTCAAAGCGATCCTGCCCGGTGCTGGGTGGCAGCGGTGTCGAGTCCACTTCGCTCGTAACGTCACTCAGCGCCTTGGCAGTGCGCACTCGAAGCCGGTCAACGCGTTGATCTCAACGATCTTCGCCCAGACCACAGCCGAGGCCGTCATTGCCCAGTACAAGCAAGTCGCTGAGAGTCTGCGGGCGTCGTTTCCCGACATCGCCGACATGCTCGAGTCCGCCGAGGTCGATTTGACGGCGTTCGTGTCCATGCCCAGGCAGCATTGGCAGAAGATCTGGTCGAATAACCCGATCGAGCGGTTGAACAGGGAGATCAAACGCCGTGCTGATGTCGTTCAGATCTTTCCGAACCGGGAGTCGGTGACTCGGTTGATCGGGGCCGTGTTGCAGGAACAGCACGAGGAATGGCAGTACGGTGAGAGACGCTATTTGTCGGAGATCTCGATGCGCAAACTCGTGACGGTGTTGCATGGGCAGACCGAGGTCGACCCGGTCGGGGTGGTGATGCCGCTGACCGCGTGATTCGTAGCCCGACCCCGCTGCTTAATACCAAGTTAAAGGAACTACCGAAGAACACCACGAAAAGGGACTTGACCAAACTACTTGGTGCGAATGCCGAAATCTGGCCTTGTCGAATACGAATTCTCCCATGGTGTGACCGCCGGTGTTACGGCTCCAGACCAACCTGTCGATGCTGCTCAAGCACTTGAGCTCTATGCACTATCGGGGATCAGTCCAAAAAGGTGGCGGGTCCCAACAGAAATGGTTCCTCCGCCACCGAACATTCTTGTGCTCACGCCCGGCGAGACGACGATTCGAAAACGTGACGAGGAAAAGCAGCGCGAACGAGAACGGGCAGACCATCAGCAATGTCTGCAGGAGAACTATGACCTCGCAAAGACCAAGCGCCGACAACTGATGATCGATCGGATGCAGGATTGGGACAATGCAGTATTCCAGCTCTGCCTGCCGCCAGGGGCGGATCCTGTGACCATGAAGCGCCTACCTCGGGGCCGTCGGAGAGGCTTTCCGCGTTCCAAGGCTAAGAAGGGGCCCGATGGTTGGTCTTCGAAGAGTGAGTACATGCGAATGAGCAGAGCCTGGCAAGCCGCACGCGTGCAGTGGGAACATGACAGCGCGAATGACCCACCACCATTCTGATCCTCGCTTCACTGATCTGAGCCCCCAACTGTGTAGTTTGAACCTCGCTTCACTGATCTGAATTTCACTGGATCGGTCTGAACGTTTGGCAGAGGCCAGGGACCACCTCGGCGGTCCTTGGCTTCTGCTGTCTGGTCTGTGCGGCCCGGAGAGGGGCAGGTTTGGGACTCTCACGGGACGCATAGCTGTGTTTGCTAATGTCACACTGACGAAGTGTGCCAGGCGATTCGACCCCTCGGATCGATTCAGAGCCGCAGAAGGAGAACCGGAATTCGTGCTGCTCAGCAAGCTGTTCGACAGATTCCTGCCAGCCGACCGCAGATTCAACCCTGAGGCTCTGGCCTGGATAGCGGTGATCTTCACCGCCATCGTGATGCTCGCAGTCGAATCCTCGATCGCGGTGGGAGTCCACGAAGCACCCGTCGCGCTGGCATTCATCATCACCGTCATCCACGCAGGATCGATGCCGCTGTCAATGCTGCGCCCACTCTTCGGCGTGATCGTCTCAGCCATCGCCTGTGGTGTCCTACCGCTGCTCGGCCCGTATCTTGCCGGCAATCCATGGCCGTGGATGGTGCCGATGATGATCACTCAGATCCTCATCATCCTCATCGTCGGACTCCGCGCCCACTGGGGCGTCGCATTGGCCGCGCTGCTGGCCAGCATCGCCGTCTCTGCGGCCGCAGCCGTGATCGGACATTTCCAGTACCCCGAGAGTCGGTCGGAATCATCGATCGTCAACATCGTCATCTTCTCCTGCATCGCCGGCGGCTTCTACGTGGCTGCCATCATCGTTCAGCAGTGGCACCTGATCCGTTCACAGCTGCTGCAGGAGCAGGAGAACACTGCCGAAGAGCATTCCAAGCGCGTCGTGGTCGAGGAGAAGACGCGAATTGCCCGCGAACTCCACGACATCGTCGCCCACAGCATGTCGATCATCAACATTCAGGCCTCGAGCGCACCATTTCGCCACCCCAATATCGATTCGGATGTGGAAAGGGAATTCGAGGACATCTCCGTCTCCGCTCGCAATGCCCTCACCGAGATGCGAGGACTTTTAGGGGTGCTGCGCAATGAGGAATCGAACCAGCAGCTGGCACCTCAACCCAAGTTCTCCGAGGTTGAGGGCCTGGTGAAGAAGGCACAGCAGGCTGGAGTCAACGTCACCATGGAACGCAGCGGGGGACCGCTAGATCGCAGCCTGCGCGACAGCACCGGGCTGGCCGGGTATCGCATCGTCCAGGAAGCGCTGAGCAACGCCATCCGTCACGCCACTGAATCGCAGATCCATATCAAGATCGACAGCGGCGGCACCGCTTTGTGGATCAATGTCTTCAACACCGCGGGAAAAGGCCCCTCTGAGGCCGCGAAGAACGAAGTTCACCGTCATCAGGGGCTTATCGGGATGAGGGAACGCGCGTCCTCGGTCGGAGGCGAACTTCGGACCGGCTGGACCGGAAGCGGAGGCTTCGAAGTGGCGGCGGTGCTGCCGCTGTCCGTGGCCGATGCGCGCAAGTCAGGCTCAGATAAGCCCGGTTCACGCGAAGCTGACGAGACAGACGAAGCTGACGAGACAGACGATCGCGACGTCAGCGCCGACCAGGACATAGGTGCGGTCCCGGACGCCGACACAGGCACAGACACAGGCACAGACACAGGCGCAGAAGACGTCACTGCCGCAGAGGCAGACGCGCTCACAAGCGCCGAGGCAGACGACACAGCGGGTCAATCGCAGGGTGATGAGAGGAGCAACGCGTGATTCGCATCGTGATTGCCGATGATCAGGCAATGGTTCGAGCAGGCTTCGCCGCGTTGTTGGACGCACACCCCGACATCGAGGTGGTGGGCCAGGCACAAGACGGTGTCGAATGCGTCAGCCTTGTCGCCGAGCTGAAGCCCGACATCGTCCTCATGGACGTGCGCATGCCCGAACTCGACGGCATCGAAGCCACCCGCGAGATCCTCTCGGCCCGGAGCCGTCAATCCGCGAACACTGCTGCGTCGGTGAACGCTGGCAAACCTGGGTTCGCCGGCCAGACTGGGATCGCCGGCCAGCCCGCGAACGCAGAGATATCGAAATCGGCTGTGTCCACCTCGGAGACAAGCGGTATCGGCGATGACGTTCCGCGCATCATCATGCTCACGACCTTCGACATCGACGACTATGTCTTCGATGCGATCCGTGCCGGTGCCAGCGGCTTCCTCCTCAAAGATGCCCCGCCCAATGAGCTCGCCGAGGCGGTGCGGGTGGTGGCCTCGGGCGATGGGCTGCTGGCCCCAAGCGTCACCCGTCGCGTCATCGAGCATTTCGCCGCGGGTCCGCAGACATCGAACGCGGAGGCACTGCCTGATCTCACCGACCGTGAACGCGAGATCCTGGTGCTGGTGGCACGCGGCCAGACGAACACAGAGATCGCTGCCACGCTCTTCATCGCCGTCCAGACCGTGAAGACTCACGTCTCACGAATCCTTTACAAACTCGACATCAGAGACCGTGCGCAGGCGGTCATCGCCGCCTACGAATCCGGGCTTGTGGTGCCTGGAGCAAAAGCCTGATCGTCCACCCCCTACCGGAGTAGGGGGTGGAATACGGTGCCGTGGGGTGATGCCAAACGAATGGTCCCTCTCGTACCGTAAGTAATATGGAATCAGTAGATGTCGTGAATAGGACGCTGTCGACACCCACTCTTGGGAAAGAAACAAGGGCGGAGGTGCTCGAGAAGAGGCGAGCTAATCGCGGTACCGAGAAGCAGGAGTTCACCAGCGATTTCAGTGCGCTGATGGCCCAGGTCAAAGAGGCTGGTCTGCTGGCTCGACGACCCGGCTGGAACACGCTGCGCTTCGTCCTCCTCGGAATCTCCTACGTCGTCGCCTTCGCGATGCTCTTCCTCATCGGCGAAAGCTGGTGGCAGATGGCCACGGCCGTCGTCTTCGGAATCCTCTTCACCCAGACGGCTTATGTCGCCCACGATGCGGCTCACCGTCAGATCTTCACCAATGGCAAGGTCGGCGAGTGGGTGTCGACCATCATCGGCAACCTGTTCATCGGCCTCAGCTTCGGCTGGTGGCTAAAGAAGCACAACGCTCTCCACCACGCCAATCCGAACAAGGCCGGCGTCGACGGCGACATCGCCCCCGGTGCACTGATCTTCGACCCTGCAGATGCCCAAGGACTCACCGGGTTGCGCAAGTGGCTTGCGGCCCATCAGGGTTGGTTCTTCTTCCCACTGCTGACTTTGGCGGGAGTGCAGCTGCACGTGAACTCGGTCAAGGCGATTCTCGTCGGCCAGTCCTCGATCAAGCGCCGTTGGATCGAAGGCATCTTCATCGGCATCCGCATCATCGGATTCCCCCTCATCGCAATCTGGGCCGCCGGACCACTCATCGGCATCGTCTTCACGATCGTCCAGGTCATGGTCTTCGGTGTGCACATGGGCGGCTCGTTCGCTCCCAACCACAAGGGACAGCCGATCGTTCCCAAGGACGTGAAGATCGACTTCCTGCGTCGCCAGACACTGATGTCACGCAACATCTCCGGCGGACGTCCGATGGGCTTCCTGATGGGCGGACTGAACTACCAGATCGAACATCACCTGTTCCCGAGTATGCCCAGCGTCAACCTGCACAAGGTTCAGCCGATGGTCCGCGAATACTGCGCTCAGAAGGACATCAAATACACGGAGACGACGCTCTTCGAATCGTTCGGCATCATCGTCCGCTACCTCAACCGGGCCGGACTCGGCCAGGCCGATCCCTTCGACTGCCCGGTCACCGCACAGTTCCGCTCACGCTGAGCTAGCCGCACATCTCCATCGGCGAACAAGCCGACCAGGACGATTCCACGCAAACCCCCACTGCCACCTCGGCGGTGGGGGTTTCTGCTTCGTGCATGTTGCTCAGGTCGTCGAGAATCAGGCCAGGTGCTCGGATCAGGCCAGGTACACGAATCAGGTCAGGTGGTCGTGAGCACCGGAGACCCACTCGGCATAGCGCTCGGCCGAGCTCGCCACCGCCTCTTTGGCTCCGCTCGAGATCATCTGCCCGAAGTTGCCGTACATGCGATCGAAGTCGAGGTCAGCCACCGAGGCGGCGACGCGTCTGACGACCTGTGCCGACAGCGGCAGATAGTTGGGGAAGCTGCGCATGAACGTCACCCAGCCCGACCGGGCCACCGGTGCGATTGTGTCTCCGCTGAGCATGACGCCGCGGCCGTCCTGACCAGTCCACAAAGCCACAGCGCTGCCCGGGAAATGGCCGCCCGTTCGCTGCAGTCGGACGCCGGGAACGGGTTCCGCGACGTGATAGTAACGCCAGATGTTGGGGCCCTCGCGCTGAACCCAGTCGGCATCGGCACGGCAGACGAAGATCGGGGCATCGTCAAAGGCCGCGCTCCACTCGAGCTGCAGGCCGAACATGTGGGGATGGCTGGCAGCGATGGCCTGAACACCGCCGAGGTCGGAGACTGCGGCGATGACGTCCTCGTCGATGTAGGGTGGGACTTCGAAGAGCAGATTGCCGTGCTCGGTCTGTGCCAGATAGCATGTCTGTCCGATGCCCAGCTTCGGTTCCACCCGCAGAGCATAGAGGCCGGGTTCGCGTTCGACGATGGAGACGCTGTGGTGTTCGGATTCGAGCTCTTCACGCGTCGTCCAGTCCTGGCCTGACTCCGGCAGCCACTGGCGCTCATCCGAACAGATCGGGCAGACATCCGGTGGAGGCGTAGTCGTTTCGACACCGCACGTTCGGCAGATCGTCACGTTCGTCAGTGCTGTCATCGGGGAAAACCTCCTGCACCCGAGGATAGTCCTCGGGTGCAGGAGGGGCCAGGTACCCGAGGTCGGGTGTGGCGCGAAGGGCCCTTGTCGGGTCACCCCCGTTGGTGAGCCGGAGAGCAGCTCAGCTCACAGCGGCGCGCTTCTTCGAATGGGCCAGAAGGTGACCGACGAGGATGAGGGCGATGCCCAGGACGAACCACCCGATGAGCACCCACCACTGCATCGTCATGGGCGCACCCGGGAAGTAGGAGAGGTCTCGCAACAAGGTTCCAGAGGCACCCGGGACCAGGAACTGACCGATGTCTCCCCAGGCTCCTGCGAGGAATTCCTTCGGTGCTTGGAGCGAGGCGATCGGATTGCCGATGAACATCGTGAGCACCGCGCCGATGGCGATGCCCCCTGGGCCTATCAGCGAGACGAAGCCGTTGATGAGTGCCGCCGTTGCCGCCACAGCAAGTCCGGCAGCCAGCACGTTGAGCCCGAAGTTGCCCTGCAGAATGCCGAACCAGGTCTGCAGAACGAGAGTGAGTGCAAGTCCGCCGATTGCCCCGTAGGCCAGTACCGCGACGGCACGCATGCGGCGCGAGTGGACGATCATGCTGGTGAGCACACCGCCGACGATTCCGCCGATGGTCAGAGGCAGGCCGGCTATCGCGAGGCCGGCACCGGTGGAGTCATTGTCGTTGAGCGGAACGACGTCGGTCACCGTGACCTGGGGGACCTCCATCGCCGAGGTGGTTGGGGCCTGTGCTTGCTCACCGGGGTTTTCCTGGGGTCCGGCAGGACCCTGAGATGCAGGGCTTTGAGATGCTGGGCCCTGAGATGCTTTCGCCAATGCGTCCTGCATCTCCTTCATTCCATCCTGCATTCCCGACATCGCCTGTTTGTCGATCTTCTGCTGCATCTGTGAGGCGATCCCATTCAGCTGTTGGG
Organism: Brevibacterium sp. FME37; assembly: GCF_014897485.1. NCBI lineage: Bacteria > Bacillati > Actinomycetota > Actinomycetes > Micrococcales > Brevibacteriaceae > Brevibacterium > Brevibacterium sp. FME37. The sequence goes on along the minus strand of NZ_JABUYE010000002.1, from coordinate 370,714 downwards.
CAACGGCGGGGGAGGCTGCGGTTGAGGTGAGGATCTCGGGTTCGTCACCAACGATGAATGCTCCGTAGACCTCTCGCTCACGGATGAGCTGTTGCGCCTCGGCGCGGGAATCGACCTTCTTGAGATCGAGCATTCCGTCGGGGGCGTTAGCGGTGATCTGATCGATCTGCTTCTGATCGCCGACGGCTGCCACCGAAAGGTCTTTGGGTTCGGATGTCACGGTCGGCCAGCTGAATGCCAGCAGAATGATGGTGACGATGGCCGCGGCGAAGATGGCTGCGAGCAGAGCCTGCTTGATGCTGGGTTTGGGTGCACCCTTGGCGGTTTCGGCCTCGGCATCGGGGGCAGTCTCGGCTGAGTCCGAGGTGGCGAGGATTCTCGTCTGCATGCCTGTCCAATCATTGAAAACGAATACTCGTTCTTTTTACTCCTGCGGGTACGATATATCAAGAATGGTCATTCGTTTTTGGGGGATTGGTGCCGAAGGTCACGGACGAACACAGAGAGGCCATGCGCACGCGGATTCAGGATGCCGCGCTTACGTGCTTCTCTCGCAAGGGCTTTGCCGGGGCGTCGATGGCCGACATCATCAGGGAGGCGGATCTCTCCGCCGGTGCCGTCTATGTCTACTACTCGTCCAAGGCCGAGCTCACTCTCGATGCCGGCAGGCGAATCATGGAACAGCGGGCAGCCGAACTGCAGGATTTCGGGTCGGCAGACGAGGTCCCGCCTCCTCAGCAGGTCTTCCCGAATCTGCTGAACACGATTCTCCGCGACTCACCATTCGCCCCGCTGCTGTTGCAGGTGTGGGCAGAGGCATCGCACTCGCCCGACTTCGCGAAGGTCGCAGCGAAGATCTATACAGACCTGATTGATCGCTTCACGGCCTATCTGAGCGCGTATTTCCACCGGGGAGCAGGGCTGGGCACAGATGCGGCGGAGGCGAAAGCTGAGCAGATCGCTCCCGCGGTCCTTGCGCTGATGCAAGGCGCCATCGTGCAGAACGCGATCTTCGGTGAGGATTCGCGTGAGCGCATTGCCAGCGCCATCGAAGCGCTGCTGACAGAGATCGCGGACTGAGGCACTGACCGCGGAGTTCGAAGACTGGAAGTATGCGTCTGAGGCTCCAACCTCGCGCCTGGGCTCGATGTTCTCTGGCCGACACTCTTTTCGGCCATGATGCGATCACTGCACACCGCAGGGCGAAGAATGGTCAACAATGGCACCTGAAGCGCACGCTCGTCTGTCGAAAGGACCACGACCTCCCATGTCGATCGCCTACCTCCCCGCCACGAACCGCGAATCCGAGCACATCATCCTGCGCGGAGCCACTCTCATCGACGGCAACGGCGGTGACCCGATCACAGACTCCGAGATCGAGGTCAGGGACGGACACATCGTCTACGTCGGGTCCCGGCGCGACGAAGGAACCACCTCGGCGAGGGAGGGCAACGACGCAGGTGACACGTCCCCTCGTGTCATCCAGCTGCAGGGCAAGACGATCATGCCCGGCTTCATCGACTCCCACGTGCACTTCGGACTCACGGTCGAGAACCCGGCGGCGAACCTCGCCCGCTTCGCCTCCGAGCGGATCGTGCGCAGCGTTGTCAACGCCCGGAACACGCTCATGGCCGGAGTCACCACGGCGCGTGACCTGGGTGGAACGGACCGCGGCATTCGCGACAGCATCGAGCAGGGACTGATCCTGGGGCCGCGGATCCACTTGGCCATCAGCCCGCTGTCACCGACCGGTGGGCACACCGACTTCACTATGCCCAACGGCATGCCCACCATGCCCCCGATGCCCGTCGACCCGATCATCGACACCGACGACGATGTGCGCCGGACCATTCGCACCCTCGTGCGCTCCGGAGCCGACGTGATCAAGGTCTGCACCACCGGTGGCGTCTCGAGCCCAACCGATACACCCGATGACATCGGCGTTCCAGAAGAACACGTGCGGCTCATCGTCGAAGAGACCGCCAAGCGAGCAGGTCAGCCCGTCGCCGCCCACGCCCAGGGGCCCGAGGGCATCAAGGCCGCTATCCGCGGCGGAGTGCGCTCCGTCGAACACGGTTACGGAATCGACGATGAAGGCATCGAGCTCATGCTCGAACACGGCACCTTCCTCGTCCCCACGCTCAGCAGCGCACTGCGGATACCGGACCCGAAGAACGTGCCCGGCTATCTGTACGAGAAGAAGGTCAAGTGGTCAGCGATCGCACGCGAACGTGTCGCCGTTGCCATGGCCGCCGGGGTGAAGGTCGCACTGGGAACCGACGCTGGGGTGTGCCCGCACGGGCTCAACCTGCGCGAGGAGATGCACGCCGTCGAACTCAGTCTGACACCGATGCAGGCGATCGTGGCCGGCACGAAGAACGCGGCCGAACTGCTGCGACTCTCAGCCGACGTCGGCACTCTCGAGGAAGGCAAACTCGCCGACCTCGTCGTTGTCGACTTCGATCCGCTGGCCGATATCACTGCGTTGGCTGAACCCGACAACGTCAAGGCCGTCGTCCAGGGCGGATCCCTGGTCAAGGACTCTGCCGGCTGGTTCGGCTCCGCCCCTGTCTCCTCGGCGCTCGGATAATACTGACCTCACCACTCACCATTTCTACGCACCGCCTCCGCGCACCAGCTCCACCCACCATCTCGACCACAGAAGAGGTACCTCAATGACGACTGACTTCCGGACAGAGGCTCTGTCCCTGACCACCGAACTGCGTGACCTGCGTCGCGTGCTCCACCGCAACCCTGAGCTGGGACTCGAGCTGCCCTTCACTCAGCAGAAGATCCTCGACTCGCTCGAGGGCCTGCCACTCGAGATCACCACAGGTCAGGGCCTCAGCTCGGTCGTCGCCGTGCTCCGCGGCGGCATGCCCGGTCCCACGGTTCTGCTGCGCGGAGACATGGATGCCCTGCCCGTCACCGAAGCCACCGGACTCGACTACGCATCGATCAACGGAAACATGCACGCCTGCGGTCACGACCTGCACGTGACGGGTCTGGTGGGAGCGGCCAAGCTCCTGTCCGCTCACCAGGCAGAGCTGGCCGGGACGGTGGCATTCATGTTCCAGCCCGGCGAAGAGGGACCGGGCGGAGCCCAGCGCATGCTCGACGAAGGGATGTTCGAGACCATCGGATCGACTCCCGACTCCGCCTACGCCATCCACGTCGCCCCGGGAGTTCCCGGCACATTCGTCGGTCGCCCCGGCACGGTCATGGCCGGAGCCAATACGCTGCACGTGACGATGCACGGCAAAGGTGGGCACAGCTCCCGCCCCGAGGACGCCACCGATCCCATTCGTCCGCTCCTGGAGTTCGGCCAGGCACTGTATTCGATGATCACCGGATCGTTCAGCGTCTTCGATCCCATTGTCGCCGAGGTGACTCAGCTGGAGGCCGGCACCGCCGTCAACATCATTCCCGCGACGGCGAAGCTCGGCGCCTCCGTGCGTACCATGTCGGCCGAGACGACGAAGAAGTTCCCTGCAGCCGCGACTCGCCTGGCAGAGTCGATCGCCGCCGCACACGAATGCACCGCCGAGGTGGTGTGGACCGAGCAGTACCCCGTGACGGTCAATGACGCGCAGGAAATCGAGTTCGTTGCCGAGACGCTGACCGAAGCCTTCGGGGCGCATCGCTACGTGACCGCCCCGAACCCGGTCATGGGTTCCGAGGACTTCTCCTTCGTGCTCAATGAGGTACCTGGGGCGTTCCTCTTCATGTTCGTCTCTCCGGAGGACGTCGATCCTGCAACCGCAGCGACGAACCACTCGCCTGAGGTCCTCTTCGACGACGCACACCTGCCGGACCAAGCGGCAGCGCTGGCCACCCTAGCCTGGCAACGAACGCTGCGAGGCTGAGTCCTGGCCTGAGGCGCACAGGCCTGAGGTACACAGGCCTGCGCTGGCTTGCGAGGGGCCAGGTCAGACGGTGTCGCCGTCCTCGTCGACAGAGTGGACCCGGTCCTCGCGCATGCTCACCTTGTCCACGCCGGACAGTTCCATCAAGGGAGGGATCAGGAGGTGCAGGGAAGGTCTGCCCTCGAACTTCACGTCGATCTGGACCATCTTCACTCCGTCCTCCGATTCGAAGCGTTTGGAGTCGAGGATCGTGTTCGAATACCCCATGTTTCCGGCCACGGCGAGGATATCGCGGAGGATCCCGGACCCATCCTTATAGGCGATGCGCAGCAGCTTGCGGTGCGAGTCGTCGGGGATACGGCGGATCAGGGGAGCGATGACGAACAGAGTCAGCAGGTGGAGTGCGGTGAGCATCATGGCCAACGACAGCATTCCCGCGCCGCAGGCCATGCCCACGGCGGCCGTGACCCACACAGTGGCGGCCGTCGTGAGACCGCGCACCATGTTCCGGCCCTTGAAGATGACACCCGCACCAAGGAAGCCGATGCCCGATACGATCTGCGCGGCGATCCGCGACGGATCCAGGCGAGCCTCGTCGCCGAGCACGGCGGCGAACCCGTAGGCGGAGACCAGCGTGAACGCGCACGTGCCGATGCCCACGAGAACGTGTGTGCGATAGCCGGCGCTCTTCTGCCGGAACTGCCGTTCGAAGCCGATCAGCGAGCACAGGACGAAGCTGGCCAGGAGCAGTTCCGCCTCGACGAGGCCGGTCGGACCGAAGAATTCGATGTGAGAGCCCATAGTGCTTCTGACTTTAGCCCCTCATCTGTGCACGACGTCGCCTTTCGCATTGAACACCGGGCACTGAACACCGCACCACACGTCAGAACAGGCCAGCGCCGAGGTGGTTGTCCACCTCGGCGCTGGCCTGTCTGGGTCACGCGGGAACTGCAATCAACCGATCACACAGTGGCGATCACACGGTGTTGATCACACAGTGGCGATCACACAGTGGAGGGGATCCACTCCTGCTGATCGGATGACTCGGACCGATCGGCCGCCTCGGCGGGGCGATTGCTCATGCCATCGCCTGCGGTCGGTGCCATCGTGGGCCTGGAGGAGAGCCGGTGGTAATCGTTCGGATCGTCTTCGACGATCGTCGACTGCACGGTCTGGCCCGACTGTCCGAACTGGCTCGACTCGGCACTGTCCGATGCGTCAAAACCCTGCGCACCTGCAGATCCCGGTGCTGACTTCGGTCCTTCGAGGGCCTTGGCCTGCTTCCGGGCCTGCTTCTTCTGCTCCCGCTCACGTTCGAGGTGGAGGTTGCCGAAGTCATGCTCAGTCCGCGGCGGCTTGATGCTGTCGATGAGGAACACCAGCGCCAGGGACACGAGACCCCAGAGTCCGAGGACCTGCATATGCTCGGTGACCACATCGCTGTCGAAGTAGATGATCGAACGGATGGTCTCCACCGCGGCTGCCATCGGCAGGAAGTCGTGCAGCGTGGTGAAGAACGACGGGATCATGTACTCGGAGATCGCCCCGTTCGAGGCGGGCATTCCGGCGAACATCAGCGTGCCGATGACCGGAATGATCGCGAGCATGCCGATGAGTCTCTCGAAGACCATCGCGAACATGGCGATGCAGAAGATCGCGATGATCCCGGCTCCCCACAGCTGCGCGAAATGACCGTCGACGGCACCGGTGATCGGACCGGCGATGAGGGCGACGACCAGAGACATGAACGGTGCGTAGGCAGCGGTCAGCGGAATCATCCGCTTCAGCGGTCGACTCCACGGGTTCGCGTTCGCGCCGACGATGACGACCATGAAACCGGCCAGGATCCAGCCCATGGCGATGTACATGACGACCACGCCGTTCTTGTCCCGATCCGGCAGGGGCGCAACGTTGTCGACGTCGAGTTCCATGTCCTGCGCCGAAGCGACCTGATCGAAGATCCGGTTGACGACCTGGTAGGCACTGTTGTTCCCGGCCTCGTTCGCAAAGAGACCGAACTCGGCATTCTTCTGAGTCGGCAGGACGAGAGCCGCGACCTCGTCACGGTCTTCGACCTGAGCTCGTGCCTCTTCCTTGTCCGACGTGGCGGTGAAGTCGAACATGTCTTTGCCCATTGACTTCTCGAGGTCGGCGATGGTGTCCTTCGCCTGCTCGGTCGAGGAGCCGACCACAGTCACGGGCATGTCCTTGGGCGTGGGGGAGCCCATCGCGCCGAGCATGAAGGTGAGCATCATCGTGACCATCGCCAAGGGGAAGACGATGAGTGAGATGTAGCGCCACACCTTCGAATCCGGGCGCCGACCACCGTGCAGCGAGGGAATATTGACATCCAGCGGCTTCGGATCCGGATTGCGTCGGTGGGAGATGAAGTCATAGGCCTTCGTCAGCAGCAGACCGACGACGGCTCCGATGGCCAGGACCAGGAGGTGCTCGGTGACTCCTGCGCCGTCGAAGTACAGCACGGATCGCAGTGCTTCGCCGATCGCGGGCATGGGCAGAATCTCGTGCGTGAAGCGGTAGAACGCCGGCATCGTGTACACGGGGTAGGACAGGTTCGACGACGGCATACCGAGGACCATGAGGAAGAAGATGCCGACGATCACGCCCAAGGCACCGACGATTCGGGTGATGAACAGCTGCATGCAGGAGATCGCGAACACGCCCAACCAGGCTATGCCGAGGACTGGGACAGTGTCCTTGACATCGACGATGTCGAGAATCGGGCAGACAACCGTCCAGACCAAGCCGGCGATCACCGCGGCCCAGGCTCCGAGGATGGGGACGATGCGTTTGAACTTCAGCAGTTCGGGCGAATTCGAGCGCAGCACGCTGAAGGGCAGGTATCCGGCCATGACGATGGCTGTCATGAGGAACATTGCCCCGAGTCCCGACGGATCGTTGTCCGGCAAGGACGCAATGTCCTCGGTGGCGACGTCGAGGCCCTCTTCCTGCAGGGCGGGCATGACGAGACCGGTGACCGTCGTCTGCTGTTGAACTCCGGCACCTCCGGCGGTGTAGAGCGTGGCCTTATCGCCCTCGATGACAACCGCCGCCGAGGCTTCGCGATCGTAGACCATCTCACGTGCGGTGTGAGCATCCTCGACCGTGTCGACGTCGAGGGCATCCGGTTCGGCACCGTCGAGTGCGAACTTGATGTCCGCGGCCTTCGAATCCGAACCGGCCACCACGACGGGCATGTCGTTGGCCGAGGGGGAGTGCATGGTGCCGAGGTAGCCCGTGATCATCATGCCCACCATGATGAGCGGCATGATGAAGATCGCTGCCGTCCGGCCGATCAGCTCTGCCTTGGCGCGTTTGGCGGCTGCAGCCTCTGCATCGGCATCGGTGGTGTGCTGCTCGTTCGTCGACTGCGGTGCCTGGTCGTGGTCCTGGCTGTCGTCGTAGTCGTGATCGTGCCTGGTGTCGTGTGAGTCATGCTCACGGGCCTCGCGGCGGGTGAGCGGCGGTGGTGGTGTGGCCACTGTCGTCCTCCTGATGGATCGGAAGTCGAGTGATCACCGTTGACCACCTTGAACTCGACTACTTTAAGACACGTGACTTAGAATTGTGAAATCGACAGAGATTTGCCAAGGTGAGGGCGATGCTCGCCGAGGTGGTCAGGCCGCTGATATCGCGGCAGGGAGTCCGCGTCGTGAGCCACTTGAGAATGAAAGAATAGGGACTATGGGAAGCCAGAGTGACAGAGCGCGCGAGGTGCTGCTCAACTCCGCAGAGGAGCTCTTCGCCATCCACGGCATCGATGCGGTGTCGAATCGCCGCATCGTCGACTATGCCGGGGCTGCGAATCATTCCGCGATCTCATACCACTTCGGAGGGCGAGACGGTCTGCTGCGCGCACTTATGGAGCGTCATGTCGCCGCGATGTCCCTGCGCCGAGACGATTACATCGCTGGCCTGGGGGAAGCTCCGAGCATTCATGATTACGTCCGCAGCAGAATGGGCCCGTTGTTCGATGTTCTCGCCGATCTGCCGCGGCCCAGCTGGCGTGCACAGTTTCTCGCGCAGATGGGAATCGTGCCCTCAGCCGTCGAGATTATGAAGTCCGTGTTGGCTGAGTCCTCGCTGCCTGACGGGTTGAGATTCATCCACGGCGAGATGGAGGGTATTCCCGAAGGGGTCCTGCGCGGCCGGGCCTATCTGCTGGCCCATATGGTCACCAGCGCGTGTTCTGACCAAGAGGTGAGGATGAATGAGGGGACCCACAAAGGTGACTGGGAGCAGGTGGGGCGATTCCTCATCGATGCCGCCGCTGGCATGATCGCAGGCCCCGTGACATCACCGGACGGTGCGATCCGCTATCCCTCGATTCCGTACCTGTAACGGGTGGCTGCGCGAGGATAAATGTCTTGCGGGACTGAATCAGTCGCAGCCTTCGGGCCCGCACACTGCGCCATCGCGAAAGGCTTCGTCTCCGCCGGCAAGCACTGTGAGCTTCTGGCTTTCTCCCCACGCGGTCTCGAGCGCTTGTGTGAATGCCTCGGGAGGCTGGGCGCCGGAGACTCCGTATTTGCGGTCGATGACGAAGAACGGGACTCCGTTGGCACCCAGTGCCTGAGCCTCGGCGATGTCGGCCTTCACCTCGGCGGTGTACTCATCGGTGGAGAGGACGCGACGGGCCTCGTCGGCGTCGATGCCAACGGCGCGGGCCACCTCGGCGAGATACTCGACGTCACCGATGTTGCGGCCCTGCTCGAAATGACCGGACAGAAGGGCTTCCTTGGCCTGGCTCATAACCCCGTGGGACTTGGCCAAGTGGAGGAAGCGATGAGCAGTGAAGCTGTTGGCCACGACGATGGAATCAAAGTCATAGTTCAGGCCCTCGCCAGCGGCCTGCGCGGTGACGTGATCGAACATCTGTCGAACCTGCTCGGCGGGCATGCCCTTGGCCTGGCTGAGGTAGTCGGTCTCGGTTCCCGCATAGTGCTCGGGCAGGCTCGGGTCGAGCTGGTAGCTGCGCCATTCGACCTCGACGTCGTCCTTGTGCGCGAAGCCGTCCAAAGCGGTCTCGAAGCGACGTTTTCCGATGAAGCACCAAGGGCAGGCGATGTCCGACCAGATTTCAATCCTCATGACAGCTAGAACCCGAGCGTGAGACGGGTTATTCCCCGGTCTTGGGTGCTGGAGCGAGCGCTGGCCTGGTGGGTTCGAATCAGAACAGTGCTTCCTGTGGCGGGGGAGTCAGGCTTGCGGCTTGAGCTGCGGTCGACGTTGCGGCCCCGGACCGCGTCCGGTCTCCGCGCTTCGTCATCGGGTAATCATCGTCGGCGGAGCCGCGCAGGTCGTAGGCGTCGATGAGCGGATTGATGCGCCGGCTCAGCCAGGCGCGGTACTCCTTCGACGCATAGGAGGACTTCGCATACATCCGGCGGTAACGGGGGAGCAGCTCGGGATGTTCGCGTTCGAGCCATTCGAAGAACCACTCGCGAGCACCCGGTCGGAGATGCAGGGCACCATAGACCACGCGGCTCGCGCCGGCCTCCTTGATGGCGCTCAGCGCGGCATCAAGATGGTCCATGGAGTCGGTGAGCTTCGGCATCACCGGCATGAGGAAGACCGTGACGTTGAAGCCGAGGTTCGCGGCCGCTCGTACTGTTGCCAGGCGTGCTGTCGTCGTCGGTGTGCCCGGTTCGATCGTCTGCTGGAGGGTGTCGTCAAAGACGGCGATCGACATGCTGATCTCGACATCGACGTCCTCCCTGGCGCGGGCGAGCAGCGGCAGGTCGCGGCGCAGCAGCGTGCCCTTCGTCAGCACTGACATCGGGGTGCCGTGCTCGGCCAGAGCGGTGATGATGCCAGGCATGAGAGAGTAGCGGCCCTCGGCTCGCTGGTAGGGATCCGTGTTCGTGCCCAGGGCCACCAGCTCACGTGCCCACTTCGGTTTGGCCACCTCGGCGGCGAGGACCTCTGGGGTGTTGACCTTGACGATGACCTGCCTGTCGAAGTCCTGCCCGGAATCAAAATCGAGGTAGCGGTGAGTGCTGCGGGCGAAGCAGTACACGCAGGCATGAGAGCACCCGCGGTAGGGGTTGATCGTCCAGGTGAAGGGCATCGAACTGGCCGCGGGCACCTTGTTCAGGGCCGACTTCGCCAGCACTTCGTGGAAGGTGACGCCTGCGAACTCCGGTGTTCGAACACTGCGCACGAGTCCTTTGAGGCCGAAGAGCTCGGCGGGTGGGGCAGTGGTGGCTGATTCGACCAGGCCCGCTTCTGCACCAGCTGACGCTGCGCCAGTCTGTGGACCAGGTGTCGGGGTAAGCGTGCTCTGCTGATTCCACCTCATGACTACATTCGAACATGTGTTCGAGTGCGAGTCAAGGGTGCTCGAGGTGGGATGTGACGCGGTCTAGGGGGCTGTCATGCCCTTGAACTCGCTGCGATGGAAGACGAGCGCATCGGTGTTCGGTGGGTCATCAGCCCGAACGTCTGCGCCCTCCAGGCTGGTGGTGTCAAGGATTTCGAGCAGTGCGACGGTGTGGTCGCCTGCCTCGACCTCGTTGTAAAGACGCGTCCACAGGTGGGCAGGGCTGCCGGGAATGGTCAGCGCACCATCGGTGGTGATCACGGGGTCGATCCCAGAGAATCGCGAGGCACGATCCTTCGAAGCCAGCTGCCTGACCAGGAGCGACTGATGGGCGCCGAGGAGGGAGACTCCCAGTGCGGGTGCTGCCCGCAGCAGCGGCCACGTGCTCGAGGTGGTCTGCACCGCAACGCTGATCAATGGCGGGTCGAGTGAGACACCTGCGGTCACTGTTGAGGCGACCAGTCCGAGGGGTGTGCCGTCGACTTCGGCGCCGATGAGTGCGACGGCCTGGGGGAAGTGGGAGAAGGTCTCACGCAGAGCATCCGGTGACACGGCTGCGGCTCGTGCGATCGTCGTCATGAACTTGCCTCCGGTGGAATTGGGCTGTTGAGCGGCTGTGACTGCTGAGATCTTCCGCTCAACAAAGCCTTACTGATCTCAAGCGATCATCACAGATATCGCCGACAAGTGCATCCCGATATGACACCAGTGAGTCTTCGTGCGTCCCCATATGACGATCAAAGTCCAACAGTGACGCGGCGGCGACACGAACCGCCACAGAGTCCCCAGATTGCTCAACGAAACTCAGACACTGATAAAGCACCTGACCACGGTAAAGCACCAGGTTCTGAAGCGACACCCTGACCACGTCGATGAGGGAGAACCCCATGTCACAGACCTCCGCAGTGAAGACGATCACCCCGGACCCACCTCGGCGATTCCTGGACGGGAAGAAGCGCGTGCTCGCCTCGGCCTTCGCCGGCACCACCATCGAGTGGTATGACTTCTACCTCTACGGCACCGCCGCCGCACTCATCTTCAACGTCCAGTTCTTCCCCAGCGGCAGCGAACTCGGCAGCAGCCTTGCCGCATTCGCCAGCCTCGCCGTCGGATTCTTCGCCCGACCGTTGGGCGGCATCATCGCCGGACACCTGGGCGACCGAGTCGGACGCAAGGCCCTACTCGTCGTCTCTCTGCTGTCCATGGGCATCGCCTCGACGCTCATCGGCCTGGTGCCGAACTTCAACACCATCGGCTGGTGGGCCGCTGCCGCACTTGTCGTCCTGCGCATCGTCCAGGGACTCTCCGCCGGCGCGGAATGGGGAGGATCGGCACTGCTCTCGGTCGAACACGCACCCCCACGCAAACGCGGCCTGTTCGGATCCTTCACCCAGATCGGATCCGCCTCGGCGTCTCCGATGCCCCAGAGTTCCAGGAACTCAAGGACTCCGGCAACGTCGCCAAGGCACCTCTGCGCGACGTCCTGACCAAGCACCCACGCGTCCTCCTGGTCACGATCGGCCTGCGCCTGGCACAGAACAGCGTCTTCTACCTCATCACCGTCTACATGCTCAGCTACCTGGCCGAGAACCGCGACGACTCGACCGCCGGCGTCACCGCCGTGATGATCGCCTCCGCCATCGGCCTGTTCACCGGGCCTCTGTGGGGATGGATCTCTGACAAAGTCGGTCGCAAACGCGTGACCATCGGCGGCATCATCGGAGTGGCCGCCTTCGGGTGGATCTTCTTCGCCTTCCTCGACGCCGGCCCACTGGCGTTCCTGCCCATCGTCGTCATCCTCGGCATGAACCTCGCCCACGACGCCATCTACGGACCCCAGGCAGCCTGGTTCGCCGAGCAGTTCCCCATCGAGATCCGCTACTCGGGCGTGAACATGGGCTACCAGCTGGGCACCGTCATCGGCGGAGGCATCATGCCGATGGTCGCGGCACTGCTCTACGTCATCGGCGGCCACTCACCGTGGCTGATCTGCGGCTACCTCACCCTGCTGTGCCTGCTCTCACTCATCGCGGCACTGGCGGCGAAGGACCCCGCCCGGGAGCTGGCGATCAGCGCCCGCGCGGGCGACTGAGCTCGCACCTGACTCCTACTGACCTGCCACCTGACACCGACAAGGAAAGAGACACACGATGACGAAACCGATCATTCTCAATGCCTTCGACATGATGACACCGGTCCACCAGTCACCAGGACTGTGGCGCCACCCGGAATCACGAGTCGAGGAATTCACCCAGCTGAACTTCTGGACCGATCTGGCCAAGACCCTCGAGGAAGGAGGATTCTCCTCCCTGTTCCTCGCCGACATCCTCGGCGTCTACGACGTCTACGGAGGCAATGCCGACGTCACCAACCGCGGGGGAGTCCAGTTCCCCCTCCTCGACCCGCTCGTTGCGGTGCCCGCCATGGCAGCGGTGACGAAGACGCTGGGATTCGGTGTGACCGCCTCGGTGACCTACGAACAGCCCTACCTGCTGGCCAGGACGCTGACGACCCTCGACCACTTCACCAACGGGCGCGTGGCGTGGAACATCGTCACCAGCTACGTGGACTCCGCGGCACGCAACCTGGGACTAGAAGGCCAGATCCCACACGATGAGCGCTACGACCGGGCCGACGAGTACATGGACATCATGTACAAGCTCTTCGAAGGCTCCATCACGCCAGAGGCACTTCGCGCCGACGCCGAGGCCAATGTCTTCGTCGACCCCGACCAGGTTCGCGATATCAATCACGAGGGCAAGTTCTTCACCGTCCCCGGGCAGGCGCTCGCCGTGCCCGGCCCGCAGGGAACACCGCTGCTGTTCCAGGCCGGCGCCTCCAAGCGCGGACAGGAATTCGCCCTCGACCACGCCGAGGCGATCTTCTTCTCCGGACCCACCCCGGAGATCCTGCGGACCTGGGTCGACAAGGTCCGCGACGGACTCGAAGAACGCGGACGGGCCCGCGACAGCGTGAAGATCTTCGCGCTCGCCACCGTCGTCGTCGACGACACCGACGAAGCCGCAGAGGCCAGGCTCGCCGACTACACGCGCTACGTCGACACCGAATCCGCACTCTCCCTCTTCGGAGGCTGGACCGGCGTCGACCTCTCAGGTGCCAAGCCCGAAGACCCGCTGGAATACGTGGCCACCGATGCGAACCAGTCCGCGCTCGCCTCATTCACCACGATGGCCGGTGATAAGACCTGGACCATCCGCGACCTCGCCGAGTTCGTCGCCATCGGCGGACGTGGACCGGTCATCACCGGTGCACCCGCAACGATCGCCGACGAGTTCGAACGTTGGATGGACGAGGCCGACATCGATGGTTTCAACATCGCCGCGGCCGTCCGCCCTGCCGACGCCGAACGGTTCACGAAGTACGTCTCGCCCGAACTGCGTCGTCGCGGTCTCCTGCCCGAACCCGTCGAAGGTGCCACAGTCCGTGAGCAGCTCACGGGACAGGGACCCCGGCTGGCCGATGATCACAAGGGTGCAGGATTCCGGTTGGGATCTGACGCTCTGGTGTGAGCCTGCGCGGGCAAGTTCGACTAGGTGGCCGGTAGATGAGCATTTCGCAGTTGACCTGCGAGTTCATCTGCCGGCCACTTCTGGTGGATAATGGTCTGCGGCCATTTTCCGATCCGCCGATCACCTGAGGATCCCGCATGAGCGCTGCGACGCCCAAGACAACTGCCGAGGCCACCTCGGCGCCCGCCTACAAACGCAAGGCGCTCTTCGCCGCGGCTGTCGGATACGGGCTCGACGGCTTCGATCTGCTCATCCTCAGCTTCGCCCTCGGCGGGATCATCGCCACCTTCGGACTCAGCGACGTCGAGGCAGGGTCACTGTCGACGATCACCCTCTTCGGAGCGGTCCTCGGCGGCATCATCTTCGGATCACTGGCCGACCGCTACGGTCGCGTCCGGGTTCTGACCTGGACCGTTCTCATCTTCGCCGTGTTCACCGGACTGAGCTCAATCGCGCAGGGATACTGGGACATGGCCGCCTACCGGTTCATCGCCGGCATCGGAATCGGCGGCGAGTTCGGCATCGGCATGGCATTGGCCGCCGAGGCGGTGCCGGCCAACCAGCGTGCCCGAGCCACCTCATGGGTGGGCGTGGGATTCCAGATCGGCGTCTTCGCCGCCGCGATCGTCTCCGCTCCGGTGATCGCCCTGTGGGGTTGGCGGGCGCTGTTCGTCATCGGTCTCTTCCCCGCCATCTTCGCCTTCGTCATTCGCCGAGGTGTCCAAGAGCCCGACAAATTCGTGCAGTCCCAGCGGGGCCAGACAGCGGGGGAGTCGGGAGACTCAGCGGAGCTTCCGACGTTCGGCGCGAAGATCCGTGCGCTGGTCAAGGACAAGGCGACTGTGAAGATCACGTTCGCCCTCATCGTCCTCTCGACGGTGCAGAACTTCGGGTACTTCGGCATCATCGCCTGGCTGCCCAACTATCTGTCGGAGAAGATGGACCTCGGTGTGACGAAGGGATCGCTGTGGACAGCGGTGACGGTGATCGGAATGCTCGCCGGCATCCTCATCTTCGGTCAGGTCGCCGACCGACTGGGCAGGCGTCCGGCCTTCTGGATCTTCCAGGCCGGGGCGATCGTCTCGATCCTCGTCTACAGCCAGATGACCGACCCGAGTGCACTGCTCATCGGCGGCTTCTTCATGGGCGCCTTCGCCAACGGCATGCTCGGCGGTCATGGTGCACTGCTGGCAGAGATGTACCCCACACAGGTGAGAGCCACGGCCCAGAACGTCGTGTTCAACATCGGCCGCGCCCTCGGCGGACTCGCGCCCGTGGTCATCGCACTGCTCGCAGACTCCTTCGGCTTCGCCTTCGCTCTTGCCCTGCTGCCGACCATCTACATCATCCAGTTCCTCGCCATGTTCCTGCTCCCGGAGAAGCGCGGCGTCGAACTGGAATAGGGCGACAGCCCCGGCAATCAGCGGTCCGTGACATTTTGTGACGGCCGGGGGAGTGGGCGGGCACGTGCCCAGACCATACTGAGCGATTGTGAATAGTCCAGAACCAGCCGGCACTTCGGCGCACGCACCAGACAAGACCGACCCAGGCCCCACCTCGGCGGAGGACACAGCCAGCGGGACGAGGTCTCCACGGATCATCCGCAGCGCCTCCGACATCCATTCGGTCCTCGCCGAATTCGGATCCCAGGGCACGAAGACCAAGGCAGTCATCATCCTCGCCCTCGGCGGGATCTTCATGGACGCCTATGACTTCTCCTCCTTGGCCTTCGGCATCACTGCGATCAAGGAGCAGTTCGGGCTCTCCGGTTTCATGACCGGGCTCGTCAACGCCTCGATCATGGTCGGAGCAGTCATCGGTGCTCTCTTCGGCGGATACCTCGTCGACCGCTTCGGGCGCTACAAACTGTTCATGGCCGACATGGTCTTCTTCGTCGTCGCCGCCATCGGCTGTGCCGTGGCTCCCAACGAATGGGTCCTCATCTTCTTCCGGTTCATCATGGGCATCGGTGTGGGCCTCGACCTGCCGGTGGCGATGGCCTTCCTCGCCGAGTTCTCCAAACTCAAGGGCAAGGGAAACCGCTCTCAGCGCGTCAACGCCTGGTCACCTGCCTGGTACATCGCAACGGGCATCGGGTATCTGGTCGTCCTCATCATCTTCGTCACCCTGCCCTATGACCAGCACGCCATCCTGTGGCGAATCGTCGTCGGCTTCGGTGCAGTTCCCGCCCTCATCGTGCTCCTCGTCCGCCGCCGCTACCTCGCCGAATCACCGGAGTGGCTGGCCAACCAGGGCGACCTGCGCGCGGCCGTGGACGTCATGCGCTCACACCACAACCTCGATGTCAGGCTCGCAGACGACGCGAAACGCAGCCCATCGGAATCGACGGATACGGTGGAATCGGCTGATACGATCGCGAACGAAACATCCACTCCGCAAGCACCCACGAGCCAAGCATCTCAGCCTCAAGCGCCCAAGCGCGGAGGCAAGTGGAGCGGGTTCGCAGAACTCTTCGCCCCGCAGTACCGCGTGCGCACGATCGTCGCCCTCTGCGTGTCCGTGTTCTCCACCTTCGGCTACAACGCCGTCGCCTACGGCACCCCGCTGATCATCACGACGCTGTTCCACCAGACTCCGCTGGTCACGATCATCGCCTCACTCGTCATCAACCTCGGGTTCGGGGCCATCGGCGGACTCTTGGGCATGACGATCGTCAACCGGTTCGGCACCCGCCGCATCACGCTCGTGGGCTTCGCGATCCAGGCCGTCGCACTGGCCCTGCTGGCCATCGTCGGCATCCCGACCGGTGCCCTCGTCTTGGTATCGGTGGCAATGCTCGCGGCCTTCGTCTTCGCGCAGGCAGGTGGGCCCGGAGCCAACCTGATGAACTACGCCACCCTGTCCTACCCGACGAGGCTGCGTGGAATCGGCATCGGATTCAACCAGTCCGTGCTGCGTGCGTTCTCGATCGTCTCCCTCATCATGTTCCCGATCCTGGCCGGTTCGATGGGCACCGGAGTCTTCTGGATTGTTGCCTGCGCACCGCTGGCCGGAGCCATCGCCGTGGGCATCGTCAAGTGGGATCCGACGGCCAAGGACGTAGAAGAAGAATAAATGGTATGCCAAAAATCTGATGGCTGAACTGTCGGGTTCAAGCCCGTGACCAGCGGCTGAGCCGCTCGCACGATCCCTGTAGTTGAGCGTATCGACGGCTCTGGTGCAAGTGTGTCATTGCGCACAGTCTGTGACTGGGGTTACGCTGAGTTCGAAAGAACCCGCCGTCGCAGCGCAGTGGTATTAAATTTGGTATCCCAGCTCTGTGCCCTGCAGATTTGAGTGACACCCATGTCAAAGACCGAGGCCACGCAGGACTCCGCACCGAAGTGGATGGGGCCGAGCCCCGAACAGCTGGCGGCGCATCGCATCAGTCCCCGGTTCTACAACTCGGATCTGGCGCCCAGTCGCAAAGAAGGGCGCAGTTGGACGGCCTACAGTGTCTTCACTCTCTGGGCCAACGACGTTCACTCGCTGGGCAACTACGGGTTCGCTCTCGGACTCTTCGCCCTGGGCCTGGGGGCCTGGCAGATCCTCGTGGCGCTGCTCGTCGGTGCCGCACTGCTCTTCTTCCTGCTCACGCTCTCCGGCTTCATGGGTCACAAGACGGGCGTGCCCTACCCGGTGATGAGCCGCATCGCCTTCGGCGTCCACGGCGCGCAGCTGGCGGCATCTGTGCGCGGAATCGTCGCCATCGCCTGGTTCGGCATCCAGACCTACCTGGCCTCGAGCGTCCTCAACGTCCTGCTCATCACCCTCATTCCCGGTCTCCAGTCGTGGGCCGACACCGAGTTCCTCGGACTCTCCGGGCTGGGCTGGTTCTCGTTCACGCTGCTCTGGATCGTCCAGGTCATCATCGTCAGCTACGGCATGGAGATGATCCGAAAATACGAGGCGATCGCCGGACCGATCATCCTCGTCACCTTCGTCTTACTGGCCATCTGGATGCTCTCCCGCGTCGACTTCTCCATCTCCTGGGCCAGAGAGGACGCCCTGTCCGGGTGGCCGATGTGGATGCACATCCTCGGCGGTGGGTCCCTGTGGGTCGCGATCTACGGCACCTTCGTCCTCAACTTCTCCGACTTCACCCGCGCTGCGAAGAAGAAGGGATCGATCGTCGTCGGCAACTTCTGGGGCATCCCGATCAACATGCTCGTCTTCGGCCTCGTCGTGATCTCCCTGGCCGGAGCTCAGTACAAGATCGACGGCACGGTCATCACCTCACCGGCCGACATCGTGCAGACCATCGGCAACCCGATTCTGCTGGCGCTGGCCTCCCTGGCGCTGCTCATCCTCACCGTCGCGGTCAACCTCATGGCCAACTTCGTCGCCCCGACCTACGCATTGACGAACATGTTCCCCCGTCACCTCAACTTCCGCAGTGCGGCAATCATCAGCGCGGTCATCGGCTTCGTCATCCTGCCATGGAACCTCTATGACTCACCTGTCGTCATCGTGTACTTCCTGGGCGGACTCGGCGCCCTGCTGGGACCCCTGTTCGGCGTCATCATGGTCGACTACTGGGTGATCCGGAAGACGAAGGTCAACGTTCCCCAGCTCTACACCGAGGCGGGCGACGGCGAGTACTTCTATCACCGCGGAATCAACTGGCGCGCCATCGGTGCCTTCATCCCGGCTTCCCTCATCTCCCTCGTATTCGCCCTGGTTCCCGCATTCGCAGGACTCTCCGAATTCTCCTGGTTCAGCGGGGCAGGCATCGCGGCGATCATCTACTTCATCATCGCCCGCCGGAACTTCACGTTCCGCGAGGTCGACGGCGAAGAGATCGCCGTCCCCACCACACACTGATTGAGAGCTCATCGTGAAAATCCTCGTCGTCAACGTGAATACAACCGAGTCGATGACCGAGTCCATCGCCCGTGCGGCACGGGAGGTCGCCTCGGCGGACACCGAGATCGTCGCGCTGACCCCCAGCTTCGGAGCGGAGTCCTGCGAGGGCAATGTCGAAAGCTATCTCGCGGCGCTGGGGGTCATGGACGCGGTGATGAAATACCCGGGGGACTTCGATGCCGTCATTCAGGCAGGCTACGGCGAACACGGCCGCGAAGGTCTGCAGGAACTCCTCGACGTTCCCGTCATCGACATCACCGAGGCAGGGGCGGCCCTGGCCATGTTCCTCGGCCACAGGTACGCGGTCGTCACGACGCTTGATCGCACGGTTCCCCTCATTGAGGACAGACTCCTCCTGGCCGGGCTGAACGCTCACTGCACCTCGGTGAGGGCCTCCGGGATGGCCGTGCTGGAGCTGGAGAATCAGCCCGAGCGTGCCGTGGGGGCGATCGCTGATCAAGCCGCCGAGGCGGTCGAACGGGATCGTGCCGAGGCCATCGTCCTCGGGTGTGGAGGAATGGCAGACCTCAAGCGGGTCGTCGTCGAACGCTGCGATGTTCCCGTCGTCGACGGCGTCACCGCCGCGGTGAAGCTGGCCGAATCATTGGTGGGGCTGGGACTGACAACCTCGAAGGTCCGTACCTACGCCCCTGCCCGTCCCAAGCAGCTGAATGGGTGGCCCTTCAACGCTGCCTGAGCTCAGTCCTCGACCGACTCTGCTTCTTCGTCGACGGCCCGGGCGAGGCGATCCTTGTGCTTGTCATGCTGATCCTGACTGGTCCCGAGATGTCGGGCAGCCAGATCCCTGACCTTCGTCTGGTCCCGATGGGCGATCGCGTCATAGAGCTCGGCGTGTTCCGTGGCAACGAAGTCAAGGTCGTCGTGTTGGCTGAGCTGCCAGCGCATGCGTGAATCGAGGAGCTCACCTATCTCGGTGAGCAGACGGTTGCCGGACAGCTCGGTGACGATCGCGTGGAAGTCCGCGGCCGAGCGATGGGCACCGACCACGTCCCCTGCCTTTGATTGCTCCTTGCCCTTGGCCAAGGTGGCCTCGAGCCTCGCCAGGCCCTCCCGATTGTGACGCTGCGCGGCGAGTTCGAAGGACAGAATGTCAAAGACTGCGCGCACTTCATTCAGGTCGGCTATGTCGCTGGGGGAGAACTCACGCACCGTCGACCAGGTGTTCGGCCGATTCGCCACCAGCCCCTCGGAGGCCAGCTGTTTGAGGGCTTCACGGATCGGCACACGACTGACCCCGAGCTCCGTGGCCAGATTCCGCTCCACCAGTTTGCTGCCGGGCAGGCGCACACCGTCGATGATCTCGTTGCGCAGCACCTCGGTGACTCGAACGGTTTCAGAGCGCCGCACGGTTTCAGAGCGTGGATCGTCATTGTTCTTCACGAGGCCATTCTCTCATTCTTCGTCCCTGCGATCGGTCTGCTAGGGTGCTTGGCAGTGACACGGGGTGCCTGCAAGAGGCTGAGATGACACCCGTCGAACCTGATCCGGTCAGTACCGGCGAAGGGATTGTCCGCAGCAGAGACTGCGAACCGCGGAGGTGGCTCCTCGACTGCGGCTGCGCACCGTCGGTCTTCGGTGTTCCTTCGCCTCGAGCAGAAGGACACAGATATGACGAAGACGTACCAATCTGAGAACGCCGTGGACACACCTGCCTCGGCGCCGGCGATCAAGGACCAGATCGTCCTCATCACCGGCGGCGCGCGTGGACTCGGCCGCAGCCTGACCACGGCATTCCTGCGGGCCGGCTCCAAAGTCGTCATCAACTATCTCACCAGCAAGGATGCTGCAGAAAGCATCGTCGCCGAGCATCCCTCGCAGGCAGTGGCCATTCGGGCCGACGTCTGTGAAGCGGATCAGGTAGAGGAGCTCTTCGCCTTGTCGGAGGCACACTTCGGCGCCCCGGTCTCCACCGTGGTCAACAACGCCCTCGTCGACTTCTCCTTCAACGGCGACGCTCGCTCCCACGCTCACGAGATCACGGTCGAGGACCTCGGTCGGCAGTTCTTCGGTGCAGTGGGAGCGGCGACGAGGACGACGCAGGCGGCGCTGGCCGGATTCGACCGACTCGGCTCGGGGCGGATCATCAACATCGGCTCCAACCTATTCCAGAATCCCGTCGTGCCCTACCACGACTACACCGCAGCCAAGGCCGCGTTACTGTCACTGACCAGGACCTTCGCCGTCGATCTCGGCCCACGGGCGATTACGGTGAACATGATCAGCGGTGGGCTGCTGCGCACTACCGACGCGAGTTCGGCCACCCCCGAGGCGGTCTTCGACGCGATTGCGCAGGGCACACCCCTGCAGCGGGTGACGACGCCGGAGGAATTCGCAGACACCGCACTCTTCTTCGCCTCACCCTGGGCCCGCGGGGTGACAGGGCAGAACCTCGTCGTCGATGGCGGACTGGTGAAGAACTGATGAGCCCTGCAGACATGAGCACCACGCCTACGACCGGCGCTGCACAGCGCAGTCGACGCGATGTCCACCTCAACCTCTTCGCCCACGGCTGCGGGCACCATTCGGCTGCGTGGCGAGCCCCAGAATCACCCGTCGAACGTCTGGGCGACATCACCTACTGGGAGGAACTCGCCGTCACCGCCGAACGCGGATGCTTCGACGCGTTCTTCCTCGCCGACGGACAGTCGGCGGGACTCGGCGGACTGGGCAAGGGTCCGCGCTGGTTCCTCGAGCCCCTGACCACCCTCACCGCACTTTCCCGGGCCACGGAGCACATCGGCGTGATCTGCACGGTGTCCGCGACGTTCTGGGATCCGTTTCACGCCGCGCGGATCCTGGCGAGCCTAGACCACATCTCTGGGGGCCGAGCAGGCGTGAACATCGTCACCTCGATGACCGATGCAGAGGCCCGCAATCACGGGATGGAGCGCCTGCCCGATCACGATGAGCGCTATGGGAGGGCCGAGGAATTCACCGCCGTGCTCAGAGAACTTTGGGACTCCTGGCCGGCAGAGGCGATCAAAGCCGATCGCAGCGGATCCTATGCCGATGAGGAGGCGCTGCAAACGATCGACCACACGGGCGAGCACTTCGCAGTCGCCGGCCCGCTCAACATCCCTCGCCTGCCGCAGGGTCGACCCGTCGTCGTCCAGGCCGGTGCCTCCGCACCGGGACGCGAACTCGCAGCCAGATTCGCAGACGGCATCTACGCCGTGGCCTGGGACTTCGAGTCGGCCTTCGAATACCGGCAGGACATCCTCTCCAGAGCGAGATCCCACGGGCGGGAGGCTGAGGAGATCACCATTATGCCGGGACTCGTCACCTACGTGGCGAAGACCGAGGACGAGGCCAAAGAGCAGCAGCACCGGCTCAACTCGCTCCTGCCTATCGACGACTCCCTGCGACAGCTGTCGTTCTTCATCGGTCAGGACGCCTACGACTGGGACCTCGACTCTCCGGTGCCCGAGCTGCCACCGCTCGAGGAATTCACCGGACCGCAGGGGCGCTATGCCACGGTGCTGCGGATCATCGAGACCACCAGGCCGACGGTGCGGGAACTGCTCGGCTATCTTGGCGCCGGTGGCGGGCACGCGACGTTCGTCGGGACACCTGAGCAGATTGCCGACGAAATTCTGCGTTGGATCGATGGTGGCGCGGCCGACGGTTTCAACCTCATGCCGCCGAGGCTGCCCCAGGGGCTCGAGGACTTCGTCGAGCTCGTCGTGCCGGTACTGCAGGAGCGGGGACGCTTCCGCGGCGCCTACCAGGGCCTGACGCTGCGGGAGAATCTGAGCGGCTGAGCAGCCGGGCCCGCTGAGCGGCTGAGCCCGCTGTGCGGTAGAGCTCAACCGACCGGATTCGAACGACTCGCGAGGCTCAGCGCTTCATGGCCCGGCCCAGTGTGTCCAGGCCGACCGATCCCAAGTTCAGGGCCTTGGTGTGGAAGGCCTTGAGATCGAAGTCCGCTCCGGCCTCGGCCTTGGCCTCATCGCGGAACTGCTCCCACAGCCGTTGTCCGATCTTGTAGCTCGGGGCCTGCCCGGGCCAGCCGAGGTAGCGGTCGAGTTCGAAGGCGAGGAAGGAGCGATCCATGGCGACATTGTCGGTGAGGAACTGCCAGGCCTTCTCCCGATTCCAGGTCCCTCCGCCGAGGCTGGCGGGCGCCTCGAGTCCCAGGTGGAATCCGATGTCGAGAACCACGCGTGCGGCGCGCAGGCGTTGGGAATCAAGCATACCCAGGTAGTCACCGGGATCGTTCATGAAGCCGAGATCGGCCATGAGCTTCTCGGCGTAGAGCGCCCAGCCTTCGCCGTGCCCGGAGACCCAGCACATGAGTCGGCGCCAGCGATTGAGAGTGTCAGAGACATACGTGGCCTGGCCGACCTGCAGATGATGGCCGGGCACGCCCTCGTGATAGACGGTTGTCTTCTCCTGCCAGGTCGCGAACTCGGTGACGCCTTCGGGTACAGACCACCACATGCGACCCGGACGGGAGAAGTCGTCGGTGGGGCCGGTGTAATAGATGCCTCCGGTCGCCGAGGGTGCGATCCTGCACTCGATCGTGCGCACCGGCTCGGGAATGTCGAAGTGGGACTTCCCGAGTTCCGTGATCGCCTCATCGGCGACTGTCTGCATCCACTCACGCAGCCCTTCGGCTCCATGCAGGGTGCGTTCGGGATCATTGTTCAGCGTCTCCATGACCTCGAACAGGTCGGCACCGGGCTGAATCTTCTCAGCGACCTCACGCTGCTCGGCATCGATGCGAGCAAGCTCCTCGAGCCCCCACGCATAGGTTTCGTCGAAGTCGACCTCGGCGCCCAGGAAGTCACGCGAATACAGGGCGTAGGCCTCACGCCCGCAGGCCTCGTTCTCCGGCGCGGCCGGGAGAAGTTCGGCAGCCAGGAAATCAGCAAGGTGGGCAAAGGACTCACGAGCCGCCTCGGCGTGGGTGCCCAGCTGTTTGCGCAACGACGAGCCGACATCGGTGGCGCCGGCAATGAGCTGGTCGAAGTTGCTGCCGGGTTCGGCCAGCGTGCGGGCCTGTTCGATGACCTTCTCGATCTGAATCCGGGCCGAGACCTGACCGCGGCTCTTGGCCAGGGACAATGACTCCTGGTAGCCGGCGACGGAGGTCGGGACGGCCTCCATGGTCGTGGCCACCGTCTCCCAGTCATGGGTGGTCTCGGTGGGCATGAGATCGAAGACGTCGCGGATGGCCTGCAGGGGCGATTCGATGACATTGAGGCTCGAATGTTTGAGCCCGGCCTCAAAATAGTCGCGATCAACGCTCAGTCGTTCGCGCATCGCATCGATGGTCACGAGGTCGACGTCATCGAGTTCGGACGTCTTCTCAACCTCGGCGAGCTTGGCCAGCGTCTCGACGGTGAGATCGTTGGCGGCAGCCAGACCGGCGGGGGAGAAGTCATCGAAACCCTTCGCGCCCTCGATACCGAGGTAGAGGGCGAGGGAGGGGGAGAGGGCAAGTGATCTGTCGACAAATTCTTCAGCGACGGCGTCAACGGCCGAAGGGGTTCTCTTCTGGGTCATGATTCTCACCCTATATGACCGAGAACACAGCAATCAGATGACTAGAGCAGGATCACCTGGACACAACCGCCGACTCCTGGGCTCACCGGATAACATGGACAGGTTCCCGGCTCGATCTCAACGGATCAGTCGATCTCGGTGAATCAGCCGATCACGGCCGATCGGCCTTCACCGCGGGTGCGCCAATTGTGGTAGGCAGCCAGGGGACTGAGCGCATCATTCGACAGGAAGAGAGACTGATCTTCAGTGGCACGGGCACAGCTATGGACCAAGGACTTCGTTGTCGGCATCGGTCTCAACCTGTCGATGTCGATGGTGTTCTACCTCCTCATGACGTCCATGGCCGGCTACGCCGTCGCCAGATTCTCCGCAGGCGAGGCCGCTGCCGGCTTCGCGTCCTCCTCCTTCGTCGTGGGTGCCGTCGTCGCACGTGTGCTGACCGGAAAGTACCTGGACTTCATCGGCCGGAGGAAACTGCTCATCATCACGATGGCGATCTCGATCCTCGCCTCCGTGGCCTATATCTTCGCCGACACCCTGGTCTGGCTCCTCGTCATCCGCATCATCCACGGCATCGCCTTCGGAGCCGGCAACACGGCCATCATGACCGCGATCCAAAGCGTCATCCCGTCCTCTCGCCGAGGTGAAGGCACCGGTTACTTCGGCACCGCCACCACGCTGTCGACGGCCCTGGGCCCCTATCTGGGTGTCATCCTCCCACGTGCCTACGACTTCCCGATGCTCTTCGCAGCCTCGGCGTTCATGTCACTCGTCGCCTTCATCCTCTGCGTCATCATCAAGCTGCCCAAGCAGGAACTCAGCGACTATCAGCGAAGCAGCAAATGGAACCTCAAACTCTCCACCCTCGTCGATCCGGCAGGGCTGCGGATCGGTTCGATCATGCTCGTCGTCGGCACCGCCTACGCCGCGGCCCTCGTGTTCCTCGCCGGCTATGCCGAGGACAACGGGGTCGCCAGTGCTGCCTCCCTGTTCTTCGTCGCCTTCGCCGTGGCCTCACTGATCGCACGACTGTTCGTCGGTCGCCTGCAGGACACCCTCGGCGACAACTTCGTCATCTATCCCGTCTTCATCTTCAACCTCGTAGGCAACATCCTGCTGGCCATGTGGCCGACCATGACGGGAATCATCCTCGCCGGCGTCTTCGTCGGACTGGGCTTCGGCTCGCTCATGCCGTGCATGCAGGCGATCGCCGTGAAATCGGTGCCGATGTCGCGCGTAGCCGTCGCCACCTCCTCATTCTTCCTGCTCCTTGACGCCGGATCCGGCATCGGGCCGATCATCCTCGGCGCCATCATGCCGCTGACCGGCGGCAGCGGCATGTTCATGCTCTGCGCAGGACTCGTCGTCCTCGGTATGATCGTCTACACATTCGTCCATGGTCGGCACCGAGGGGGCCGCCCGGGCCGCGAATATCTGCACTGAGAGTTGTACCCAGGCGGAGGGTGGGGACGCTCCCAGGTGGACGGAGGTTTCTCCGCGCGTGCGATCGCGATAGCCTGAATCAACCGCTGACACCCCCGGATCGCAAGGACTGGCCATGAAATTCGCACTCGCGCAGATCAACTCCACCACCACAGTTGCGGACAATCTCGACAAGGTCCGGAACTACACGCACAGGGCCGCCGAAGCGGGAGCGAACTTCGTCGTCTTCCCCGAGGCCACAATGTCTGCGTTCGGCCCCGGTCTGCGCGAAGTCGCCGAAGCCAATACGCAGTCCTGGCGAACCGCTATGGCCCAGTTGGCAGCCGAGGCCGATATCACCGTCATCGTGGGTGAATTCGCCACCTCCGGTGAGAAGGTGATCAACCTGCTTGCCGTCTACCCGCCGCAGGGTGAGCGCCGCGATTATGCCAAGATCCATCTCTACGATGCCTTCGGGTTCAAGGAATCAGACACTGTCGTCCCCGGTGAGGACCCCGTAGTCATTGACCTCGACGGTGAGAGCGTCGGGCTGACCCTGTGCTACGACATTCGTTTTCCGAAACTGTTCGCCGAGATCAGTCGCCGCGGTGCCAAGCTCGCCATCGTCTCCGCATCCTGGGGTTCAGGGAAGGGCAAGGTCGAGCAGTGGCAGATCCTGGCCCGGGCAAGGGCGCTGGACAGCAATATGTTCGTCGCAGCCATCGGTCAGGCCGATCCAGAGGTCAGCGGTGTCGAGGTGCCCAAGAAGGGGCCCACAGGTGTCGGCCACAGCCTCGTCTCCGATCCCTTCGGCCACGTTATCTCCTCCCTTGAGGGTGAAGAGGCCCTCGAAGTCGTCGAGGTGGACCTTGCCGGAGCCGATAAGGCCGCCGAGGCGATCCCCGTGCTGGCGAATGCGAAGCTCGGGTACTGAGGCTGGGAATGTGCCTTAAAACACAATAGGTGCACTTGAGGCAAAAATGCACCGAGTGCAATAATGATTCTATGCATTCCACACCTTCTGGCGAGCCTACGCGCGCCGACTCTGCTGCGGCCGAGCCTGCCGACGCCACCGGCGACGCCGCGAGCAGCACAGCCGAGGCAGTTCAGTCCGAGGGCTTGCGCGAACGGAAGAAGCGCAAGCGCGGTCAGGCCCTGCGCCAGGCTGCCCTCGAATTGGCGCTCGAGAACGGCTATTCCAATGTCACCGTCGAAGACATCTGCGAACGCTGTGGAGTCTCACGGCGGACCTTCTTCAACTACTTCTCCAGCAAGGAGGAGGCGCTGCTGGGCCGTTCCGACACCATCTTCGACGATGAGGATCAGTCCGACATCGAAGCCTTCGAAGCAGGCGGTCCGAACGGACGCCTGCTAGCCGACCTCCAGCATCTGCTGGCCTCGGTCGTGCGGACGCGTCTGAATAAGCGCGAAGAGATGCACCAGTACCACCAGCTGATGAAGCAGGATCCCTCGCTCATGCAGGCGCAGATGTCGCGCATGGGCAACAACGAGCGCCTGTTCCGCGAAATGATCCAACGTCGTCTCGACGGGACCTCGGCTTCCGCGGGGAACTCAGCCTCCGCCGGGACCTCAGGTTCCGGCGAGAGTCGCGCACCCACCTCGGCGAGCGAAGCCTCTCCTGATGCCTCCGTCTCTCAGGAATGTCATGACGGCGGCGGTGTGCCCGTCTCCACACGGGCCGAGGCTCTCGCCGCGTTGGCGATGATGTCGATCAAGGCGACGTTCATGCGTCTGCGCAAGGTCGAGGGCGATCCCGCCCCGGTCATCAAAGAGCTGTTTGACGAACTACGAGACATTTTTGAGGAGGAATCCGCATGAGCTCAGCAACCGCAACTGCTGAGAAGGCACCGATCGTCCTGACCAAGAAGACGATCATCCTGATCTTCTCCGCGCTCATGGCCGCGATGTTCCTGGCGACTCTGGACCAGACGATCGTGTCGACGGCAATGCCGACGATCGTGGGTGAACTCGACGGTGTCGAGCACCAGGCTTGGCTGGTCACCATCTACCTCCTGGCGATGACGATCGTCATTCCCCTGTACGGAAAGTTCGGCGATATGTGGGGCAGGAAGGTCATCTTCCTCGTCGCGATCGCGATCTTCGTCGTCGGCTCGTTCGGGTCCGGCATGTCGCAGAACTTCTGGGAGCTCATCGCTTGGCGCGGCTTCCAGGGCTTGGGCGGCGGCGGTCTGATGATCCTGTCGCAGGCCATCATCGCCGACATCATTCCTGCCAGCGAACGCGGCAAATACATGGGTCCTCTCGGCGGTCTGTTCGCGATCTCCAGTGTGCTCGGACCGGTCCTGGGCGGATTCTTCACCCAGCACATGGACTGGCGCTGGTGCTTCTGGATCAACGTGCCGATCGGCATCGTCGCATTCATCATTGCGCTCTTCGCCCTCAAGCTGCCGAGCCACAAATCGGACAAGAAGATCGACGTACTCGGCATCATCTTCATGGTGGCAGCGACCTCGCAGCTGATCCTCGTGACCAGCTGGGGCGGACACGACTACGACTGGAACTCGCCGACTATCATCTCCCTGATCATCGGCACCGTGGTCGCCGCACTCATCTTCGTCTACGTCGAATCGAAGGTCAGCAACCCGATCATTCCGATCTTCCTGTTCAAGAACAAGACCTTCGTGCTCTCGACGGTCATCGGCCTGCTGCTGGGGCTGGGAATGTTCTCCGCGATGGCGTTCCTGCCTACGTTCATGCAGATGGCATCCGGGACCGACGTGACGGACTCCGGTCTGCTCATGCTTCCGATGATGGCCGGTGTCATGCTGACCTCTATCGTCTCCGGCTTCATTGTGTCGAAGACCGGCAAGTACAAGATCTACCCGCTCTTCGGTACCCTCATCGCCGGGCTTGCTCTGGCCTGGATGACCACGCTGACGGCCGACACCTCGATGGTGCTCATCGGATGCATGATCTTCACCATGGGCTTCGGCCTGGGCCTGGTCATGCAGATCATCGTCCTCGTGATCCAGAACTCCGTGGCGCCGGAGCTGGTGGGCACCGCGACCTCGACGAACAACTACTTCCGCGAGATCGGTGCCTCGGTGGGCACGGCGCTGTTCGGATCAATCTTCACCTCCAGGCTGGCGGACAAGGTGGGCGAAGCGATGTCGCAGACACCCGGTGGTGCAGGCGGTGGGGGAGGCGCTCCGACCACTGACTCGCTGACACCTAAGTCCGTGGCCTCGTTGCCTGGACCTATCCATGACCTCGTCGTCAACGCCTATGCGGACGCCCTGGCGCCCTCGTTCTGGTACATGGTGCCGGTGTTCATCGTGGCCTTCGTCCTCGCCTGGTTCCTGCCGCAGCTTAAACTCTCCGATGTCGCCGGCATGGTGGCCCGTGGTGAAGCCGTCTACGGCGATGACATGGGCGGACCGACTCGAGGCGTGACGAGCGCTGGCCCTGATTCGGCGATGGCCGACTCGGCGATGGCCGGTTCGGCGACAACAGGCTCGGGGGCGACTGGTTCGGGGGCGACTGGTTCGGTAATGACCGGCTCGTCGGGCACAGCTGCGGGCTCATCCGGCTCGGCGCAGACTCATGCACGCAGTCCGCAGCGATTGAGCACCGTGACGGTTGAGGGCAGGAGGGTGCCTCGCCCTGGAGCCGATCCGGACAAGGATCAGTACCGGCTGAAGTGAACTGACACGATGCCGCTGACGATGTGCTGACGTGCGGGTGGCATCGAGGGGACCACTTAGCGTCGAGGGGACCCCTTAGCGTCGAGGGGGCCAGCTGTAATCAGACCCCTGGACGGTAAGTGGTCCTTTCGGTGACTGGACACGCGTGCCGACGCACTTCGGGCGCCGACAGTACATCTGTCGACGCCCGAAGCGTATGCGGCTGCTCAGCCCTACTCGGCCCTACTGGGCAGGCGAGATCTCAGCGTCCCAGCGTCTGCGTCCAGGCCTGAGGGAGTCGTCTGCGCACATTGCGGCGGGGTGCGCTGAACCCGGCTCGGCCGTGTTTCGTCGTCTCCATCAGGTCCAGAGCCGCCGCCTGGTTGGCAGCGTAGGCAAGGGCCACCTGGCGGATCGCAACGACGGCCGCCACCGCTGCAGCACTGGCCATGTCGTCGCTGACGGGCTCACCGTCGTGTGCTCGCACCTGTGTCCGGTCCTCGACCGAGGTGGCTGTGGCCTCTTGTGCATCCTGGCTCATAGTGGGATGTTACCGTGCTTGCGCGTTGGAGCGTCAACATGCTTGTTCTTCAGCGCCCGCAGCCCACGTACGATCCGGTTCCGAGTCTCACTCGGTTTGATGACCGCGTCGATGTAGCCTTCTTCGGCCGCCAGGTACGGGTTGAGGAGTGCATCCTCGTAGTCCTGGATGAGTTCGTCACGCAACGCATCGACGTCTTCGCCTGCCTCACCGGCGGCCTTGAGCTTGCGCCGGTAGACGATATTCGCCGCGCCCTGTGCACCCATGACCGCGATCTGAGCACTGGGCCAGGCGAGGTTGATGTCCGCGCCCAGCTGCTTCGAACCCATGACGCAGTACGCTCCACCGTAGGCCTTGCGGGTGATGAGCGTGATCAGCGGGACCGTCGCCTCACCGTAGGCGTAGATGAGCTTGGCTCCGCGACGGATGATGCCGCTGAACTCCTGGTCGGTGCCGGGCAGGAAGCCGGGCACGTCGACGAAGGTGAGGATCGGGATGTTGAAGGCATCGCAGAGGCGCACGAAGCGGGCGGCCTTCTCCGAGGCATCGATGTCCAGCGTTCCCGCCAGCTGCATCGGCTGGTTCGCAATGACGCCGACGCTGACACCTTCGACGCGACCGAAGCCGGTGACGACGTTCGGGGCGAAGAGTTCGGAGACCTGTAGGAACTCAGCGTCGTCGAGGACGGTGGTGACGACATCGAGGATGTCATAGGGCTGTGAGGGCGAATCCGGCATGAGCGAATCCAACGCCTCGTCCTCGGGTGCGACGGACAGATCCGACTCGAACTCGTCGGCATCGGCAGGGTCGAGGTTGTTCTGGGGCAGGAACGAAAGCAGGTCGCGCACATAGTTCAGCGCATCGTCCTCGTCGCTGGCCAGATAGTGAGCGTTGCCGGAGACGGTGTTGTTGGTGCGGCCACCGCCGAGCTCCTCATGGCCGACCTCTTCGCCGGTGACCGTCTTGATGACGTCGGGGCCGGTGATGTACATGTGGCTGGTCTGATCGACCATGATCGTGACATCGGTGAGTGCGGGGGAATACACCGCTCCGCCGGCAGAGGGGCCCATGATCAGTGAGATCTGCGGGATCACGCCGGAGGAGGCCACATTGAGGCGGAAGATCTCGGCGAACAGGGCGATCGATCCGACGCCCTCCTGGATCCGGGCACCACCGGAGTCGTTGATGCCGATGATGGGGCATCCCAGCTTGATGGCGAGCTTCTGGACCTTGACGATCTTGCGTCCATTCGCCTCAGCGAGGGAGCCACCGAGGACGGTGAAGTCGTGAGCGAACACGGCCACGGTCTTGCCCTCGATCGTGCCCAGACCGCAGACGACACCGTCACCGTCGGGGCGGTTGTTCTCCATCCCGAACTGGTGGTTGTGGTGGCGTGCGAACTCGTCGATCTCCTGGAAGGAGCCCTCGTCGAGGAGTGCTTCGATGCGTTCGCGAGCGGTCTGCTTGCCGCGGTTGTGCTGGTTCTCCACCGACTTCACATTGCCGGTGTGGGCCGCATCCCGGCGCTGGACGAAAGCGTCGATGCGCTCAACTGTTGTACGTGGGGTATCCGTCATGCCTCCACAATAACGACGCACGGTGCGATCATTGTGTACTCTCGCCAAAAGAATCTAAAGTGGACTGGTGAACAGCCAACACATTCCCCTCCTCGTCGATGTCGATTCCCTCCGCAGTAAGGCTGCGGACCGCGGCTTCGAGCTACCTACTGTCATCTGGGACGACGTGTGCTCGTCGACGAACGACGAGCTGGCTGGGCTGGTGCGGGGGCAGTCCACCCTCACCGACTTTCCCACCGATCGCACCCGCCAGATTGCCACGGCTGATGGTGTCGACCTCGCGAAGGTGCCTGGCCAGTTCTCCGTGTACGGCACCGATCATCAGAACGCCGGCCACGGTCGACTGGGGCGGACGTGGACGGTCCCGCCGCGTCGTTCACTGACGTTTTCGATCCTCCTGGAGCCGGGTGCCGTCTTCGATTCGTGGGGGTGGATTCCCCTGCTCGCCGGTGAAACAGTGCGAGCCGCCATCGCCGAGGCGGGTGTGCCTGCCGTACTCAAGTGGCCCAACGATGTGCTGACGACGGATGGGAAGAAGCTGTGCGGGATCCTCGCCCGGGTCGAACCCTTGCCCACAGGCCCGCGGATCGTTCTGGGGATGGGAATCAACACTCGTCTGCTGCGTGAGGATCTGCCTCGTGAGAGTGCCAGCTCAATTGCGATTGAGACGGATACGGACGGTTCAGAAGTTGCTCATGAAGACTTGTTAATCTCGATTCTGAGCACACTGATTCCTGCCTACAGAGAGCTTGTCGAGTATGACGATGACGATTTCAGCCGCAGCTCAGTCGGCTGTGAGGTGCGTGCGAACATGGTGACTCTGGGGACACAGGTCAGGGTCGAACGCCCCGACGGCAGCAACCTGTTCGGCCGTGCCACAGGGCTCGACGCCAGCGGCGACCTCATCATCGACAATGACATCTGCGTCAGCGCAGGCGACGTCCACCACCTGCGTCCGGCCGAGGACGGGGCAGGGTCAGGATCTGCAGGAATGGAAGCTGGGGGCCGCAGATGACGGGCGTCTCGGACTTCACCGCAGAATTCAACACTATCCCCGAGCGCGATTCCGATGGCACCGACGACATTTCGTCGAACGGCATGGATTCTGACGACGCAGCTTCAGGTGGGACAGGCTCGGCAGGGACTAGCGCAGCTGGGACAAATTCAACTGGGACAAACACAGCCGAGGCAGCTGCCGACGAATCCACTGAGGTGGAGGACAGCGCGGACCCAGAGGATTCATACCATGGCCTGAACTCGATTCCGGTGATCACGGAGGAACAGATCGACTCGTCACCTGACTCGGCTGGCTCACCTGGCTCGGCCGCCGCCCATGCCTCACCTGCCGCCTCGGCGCCTCCCTCGGTTCCCGGCATCGAACACGGTGACGAAGACCTGCTTGACACCTCGGTGATGTCGACGATTCCGCGGGCAGAGGACGGGACATCGGATGACGAAGAGTCCTCGGGCAGCGAACCGGTCGATGAACATGGTGGGGACTTCTTCGAAGGACTGCACGAAGATCCGCGCACCGCTGCCCTGCAGATCGTCGACGAGGCAGACGAAGACGAGGACGACACCGTCTACGAGACCCGCAGTGCAGCCGAACGGCTCGAGGAGATCCTCCTCGACGGCAAGCGTGTGCTCGACCGGCGTGAAGCGGCGAAACTCGGCGGCATCTCCACGGTCTCCGCGCGCAAGATGTGGCGAGCATTGGGAATGTCGCAGACGGACGGTTCGGAGAAGGCCTACACCGTCAGCGATGCCCATGCGCTGCGCATGTGGGCCAAGCCCGTGGCCGACGGGCTCATCGATCAGGGCACAGCGCTGTCTTTGGCCCGCGCGATCGGCCAGACCACGGATCGTCTCGTCGTGTGGCAGATGGAGACCCTCGTCGACTTCCTCACCGAGGAGAAGGGCCTGACCGATCCCGAAGCTAGACGCGATGCGCTGCAGGTCGTCGAGGACATGGTCGACCCGCTGCAGAAGATGCTGACGTATTCTTGGCGGCGCAACCTCGCCGAGGTGATGGGCCGGCTCAACGTCAACGTCTCCGACGGCCTGGCCATGGACAACCGGCAGGGCTGGTACGACTCGTCGATGCCGTTGGCTCGCGCAGTCGGCTTCATCGACCTCGTCTCCTATACGCGTCTATCGCAGAAGATGGAACCGCGACAGCTGGCGAACCTCGTGCAGGAATTTCAGGGCATGGCCTACAACATTGTGGCCACCGGCGGCGGTCGAGTCATCAAGACCGTCGGCGATGAGGTGTTCTTCGCCGCCGAGACGCCGATGAGCGGAGCGGAGATCGCGATGACGCTGATGGAGCGGGTGACAGCGGCCGAAGACCTGCCGCAGGCCCGCGTCGGCTTCGTCTGGGGCAGAGTCCTGTCCCGGCTGGGGGACATCTTCGGTTCGAGCGTGAATCTGGCCGCTCGGCTGACCGCCGTGGCTGACCCTGGAACGATCTTCACCGACGAGGACACAGCTCGGGTGCTGTCTGCATCCGATGCCTACGTGTTCGAGCGACGCGAGTCTCTGTCACTCCAAGGCTTGGGGGAGACCGGCATCGGTGAAATGAAGCGAGGAACGGCTGCCCGCATGCAACTGGACCTCGACGACGACGAGAGCTGAGTCAACCCCCAGCGAGCATTACGCGCCGGTGGGCGCATCTCCTATCCGTATGTGTGCCTCAGGCCGGTGCTTCGGCTCGCACCACGCAGCGCTGCGTCTGCGCGGCACCACTGGTTGCCTTTTGGCACGGTTAGCTGTAAGTCTTACAGGTGCAGTGGTTGTTTTTGCCCGTACGGGTATCACGTGTGAAGTGGCATGTGATTACGGTCACTGTTGGTGGCAGGGTGGCTTTCCCCTGCAACTGGCTCTTCATAAATAGGGCGGTGCGGTAGCCACTCTCGAGCAACACAAGAAACGGGACCCTGGGTGCA
This sequence comes from Brevibacterium sp. FME37, assembly GCF_014897485.1. Classification (NCBI taxonomy): domain Bacteria; kingdom Bacillati; phylum Actinomycetota; class Actinomycetes; order Micrococcales; family Brevibacteriaceae; genus Brevibacterium; species Brevibacterium sp. FME37. The sequence goes on along the minus strand of NZ_JABUYE010000002.1, from coordinate 336,430 downwards.
ATGATGTAGGTGTTCAAGACTCCATCACGACCCAAGGTCCCTGATGCACAACTTTACCCCGCCCAGCCTCGACACCACACTCAGCCTGGATGAGCTCGGACTCACCGCCATCGGCCAACACCACACAGGTAGGCACTTGACTGTGTTGTGCCTGATCACCGACGCCAACGCCGACTGTCCCGAATGCCAGCAGCCCGGTCGAGTCCGATCAACACGGATCCGCCGGCTCGTCCATCCCCCGATCGGGCTGACAGCCGTGATCCTGGCCATCCGCATCCGCACATACGTGTGCCCCAGCTGCGATCGCCGGTGGTCGCAGTCACCGTCGAAGGCGTGTGTGGGCCGCTCGAAGCTTTCTCGTCCCGCACGTCTATGGGCTTTGAAGTCTGTCGTGATCGACAAGATGAGCATCCACGCCATCGCGAAGAACCTCGCGACGTCGTGGAACACAGTCTGTTCGGCAGTGCTGGATCTTGGCCGGACGTTGTTGCTCGCCGACGCGACCAGGCTCGATGGTGTCACCACGATCGGCGTCGATGAACACTGTTGGTCCCACCGCGGACTCGACCGGTGGGTCACCGTCATCGTCGACCTCACCAACAGGCCCGCACGGTTGATCGACATCGTTCCCGGCCGGTCCGCCGAGGTGTTCTCTGATTGGCTCAACAATCAGCCCGATGAGTTTCGGGACAGGATTGACCACGTCGCCATGGACGCCTTCGCCGGGTACAAGAAGGCCGCGACCGAAGTAGTCCCGGACGCGGTCACGGTCATGGACCCCTTCCATGTCGTTGCTCTCGTCGGGACAAAGCTCGATGAGACAAGGAGACGACTCCAAACCGAGCTTCATGGGCGCAGGGGCCGGTCTGGTGACGACCTCTACGGGATTCGGAAAACGATCCGCACCCGAGTTGGCCTGCTGTCCCAGAAGCAAAAACACCGACTCAACACGGTCTTCGCAGCCGATAATCATGCGGCTTTGGTGGTGTGTTGGCAGTTCTACCAAGACACCATCAAGGCCTACTCTGCCGCCCCGAAGAAAGGCAAAACGATCATCGCCGGACTCATCGACAAGCTGGCAGACACGATCCCGGATGAGTTGAAGGAACTACGGAGTCTGCGAACGACGTTTCAACGCCGGCGTGCCGATATTCTCGCCTATTTCGACCACCCCGGAACGTCGAATGGGCCCACGGAAGCAATTAACGGCAGGCTGGAACATCTGCGGGGTATCGCGTTGGGGTTCCGTAACCGGGGCAACTATCTCATCCGGTCGCTACTCCACGCCGGAGGAATGGGCCAGCTCCTACAGCCCTATTTATGAAGAGCCCTGCAACTTCCTACCCAATTCTGCAGCGCGGTGCTCAGAGCTGGTCTGAGGACAGGTCAGAGCCCACGCTTCAGAACTGGATTCAGCTCAAGCCTCAGAACAGTGCTGTGTCGTCATCATCGTCATCGTCATGGGAGACGATGACGGCGCCGTCGGAGTCGATCTTCGAGCGGGCGATCTCTTCCTTCACCTCGTCGAGATCGGGTCGATCGTCAAGGTCGAGATCGAGGCCGTCGAAGCTCGTTGCCAAGCCTGGGGAGCGCGCCGCAGCAGAGGACGATGCCCCCTCGCCCGCGCCGTCTCCCGCGCCACCGTTACCCTGAGCATCGGTACCCCCACCAGCACCCGCCGCACCCGCAATGGCATTGTCGGCGGCGCCGAGGCGGGGGACCGTTCCGATGACATCGATCTTGGATTCGAGGGGCGAGCCGGTGGCATCGCGTTTGGACGTCTCGGCCGGAAGGGTCCTGGCTCCTCCGGCTTGGGCAGCGGCCTGCGGGGTGTCGCCGACCCAGGCCAGAGACAGCTCGGTTTCGCCCTTGAGGAACTTATGGGCACGCACGCCCGAGGTGGCACGACCCTTGGTCGGGAACTCGGAGAAATCGCTGACCTTGATCGATGACGATGGTGCGCCATAGAAGTTCTCACCGCTGGCGATAGTGACCACAGAGAACGTGCCGATGCTGGTGTCGGCATCCCCGTCTTCGTCGGTCTTGGCCTCCTTGGGCGTCATTCCGAAGAAGAGAGCGCGTGCATCGGCTGCGACCTTCATTCCCGCCACACCTGAGGCGTTCCAGCCCTGGGCCCGCAGCCCGGAGGCGTCGAAGGCCAGCAGCTGTGCATTGGAGGTTACGAACACGGCCAGAGACTCATCGATGTCCTTCGGCTGAGCGACTCCGATGACGGAGTCCTTGCCCTTGAGCGTGATCGCTTCCCATTCGCTCTTGTTCGGCTGTGTGGCGACAGATACGCGTTTGACGACTCCGCCTGCGGTTCCGAGGACGAATTCGCGGTCGAGGTCGATGAGGCCGAGGACGGTCTCATTCTTCTCCAGGCTCACGTAGTCGGCGATCTTGACGCCTCCGGCGACATTCGGACGTGTCGCGGCCGGCGGCAGGGCCGGCAGGTCGACGACGTCGACCATGTGCAGACGTCCTGTCGAGGTCACCGCGCCGACCTTGCCCTGAGTCATCGACACGATCTCTGAACGCAGCGCATCATGGCTCGAGCGCTTCCCGATCCGCTGCAGAGCCGAGGCATCAGCGGTTCGGGCGATGCGCCCGGACGTCGAGAGGAGGACTCGGCAGGGGGCGTCGGCGATCTTGAGGTCCGATTGAGCCTTCTTGCCCTTGGCGGAGAGCTCCTTCATCGAACCTTCGATGAGGACCGTGCGCCGAGGTGAGCCGATGGCTTCTGCCGTTGCCTCGAGCTCGGTGGCGACGAGTTCGCGCAGTTTGGCCTCGTCGGCGAGCAGCGCCTCGAGGTAGTCGATCCTCTTACGCAGTTCGTCGCGTTCGGCCTCGAGCTCGATGCGCGAGAACTTGGTCAGTCGGCGCAGCTGCAGGTCGAGGATGTAGGTGGCCTGGAGCTCCGAGAGTTCGAAGACATCCATCAGGCGCGTGCGGGCGGTGGCCGCATCGTCGGAGGAGCGGATGAGTTGGATGACCTCGTCGATGTCGAGGATCGCGATGAGCAGACCCTCGACGAGGTGGAGGCGGTCCTTGGCCTTGCGCAGCTGGAACACGGTGCGGCGGCGGATGACGTCGATGCGGTGGGCCAAGTAGACGGTCAGCAGCTCGCGCAGTCCCAAGGTCCGCGGCTGGCCGTCGACGAGGCAGACGTTGTTCATGCTGAACGATTCCTCGAGTGGGGTCTGCCGGTAGAGCTCAGCGAGTACTGCCTCCGGATTGAATCCGTTCTTGATGCCGATGACCAGGCGCATTCCGTTCTTGCGGTCCGAGTAGTCATCGATCGAGGCGATGCCGGTGAGCTTCTTCGCGCCGACAGCGTCCTTGACCTTGGCCACGACCTTCTCGGGCCCCACCAGGTAGGGCAGCTCGGTGACGACGATGCCCTTGCGGCGGGCATTGATGTTCTCGATCGAGACCGTGGCCCTGGTGCGAAACGTTCCGCGGCCGGACTCGTAGGCTTCGCGGACACCGTCGAGTCCGATGATCCGGCCGCCGGTGGGCAGATCGGGTCCGGGAATGAAGCGCATGAGCTCGGCCAGGCCGGCCTCGGGATTGCGGATCAGATGGCAGCAGGCGGCAATGACTTCGCCCGGATTGTGCGGGGCCATATTGGTGGCCATGCCCACGGCGATTCCGGAGGTGCCGTTGATGAGCAGGTTCGGGAACGCACTGGGCAGAACATCGGGCTGGGTCAGCGTGTTGTCGTAGTTTCCGACGAAGTCGACGACGTCTTCGTCGAGGCCGGCGATCATCTGCATGGAGGCTGAGGTCAGCCGGGCCTCCGTATAGCGCGGGGCGGCAGGACCGTCGTCGAGGGAACCGAAGTTTCCGTGGCCGTCGACGAGCGGCACGCGCATGATGAAGTTCTGGCTCAGGCGCACCAGCGCATCGTAGATCGCGGTGTCACCGTGAGGGTGGAGTTTGCCCATCACATCGCCGACGATGCGGGAAGACTTCACGTGGCCGCGCTCGGGGCGCAGGCCCATGTCTCCCATTTGGTAGACGATGCGTCGCTGGACGGGCTTCAGTCCGTCGCGTGCATCGGGGAGGGCACGGGAGTGGATGACCGAGACCGCATATTCGAGGAACGAACTCTCCATCTCTGACGAGACGTCGACATCGATGACTCTGCCTTCGGTCATGGAACTCCTTTGACGCACGAATTTTCCGCTCCGGGTGCCCTCTCACGCACCGAGGCTCGGCATCGACAACGGAGAGCACCTGTCGATTCTAGCGTTCGATTTGAGTTCTACGGCTCAAGCCCGCTTTTCGAGGCGTCCGTGTCGTCGTCTGCGGAGGCCCCGTGTCGTTACCTGCGAGGGTCCGCCGCATCATCTGCGAAGGCCCGTGTCGTTTCGAACTGTGCCTGCGCCTGAGCACTGTGCTGGGCTCAGGGCTTTGTTCAGACCCGTGCTGTCAGAACGGCCCAGGCGGGATGCTCAGTGAGCTTCAACCCTGCTTTCGCATGGCGTTCATCCAGGTCAGGAACTGCCCCATGAACGTGTCGATGTGAGCGCGGTCGGCCGTCCCTGAGATCAGTTCGGTGATCATCATTCCCATCACCGAGCTGTTTATCGAACGCGCCATTTCAGCATCGACTTCGGCCAGTCGCATCACGAACTCGTCGATCTTCGCCATGTTCTTCTGCTTCGCAGCCAACGCCTCATCCGGAAGTGCGGGATCGAGGCTGAGCATGATCATCGTATAGAAGCGATTGCGGTCCGTTGTCAGCCAGTTCATGCAGAAATCGACGGCGATTTCCTGAGCAGGCTTGTCGTTGGCGCGGAACGAGTCAGGCAGGCGTTCAAGCTGTTGCGAGTTCAGGTCTCCGATGCGCTCCATGATTCCGGTGATCAGCGCATCACGCGTGCGGTAGACATTCGAGGTGGAGCCGACGGGCAGCTCGGCCAGGGCATCGACTGCCCTGTGGGTGAGTCCACGAACTCCCTGTTCGGCGACGACGGCTATGGCGGAGTCGGTGACGACGTCTCTTCGTGAAATCATTTCTTTTGGGCCTCATTCTCGTGAGGCTCCTGCGGTGCAGGTGCCTTGTGGACGGTGGATGACCAGCAGCTGGCCACAGACTATGGCCAATGTTTGGCCTCACACTAAAACACGAATCCATAACGTTTGGTGTCGAACGGATACAGACACTACCTGCAATAGAGAAGAATTGGTATAAGACTCGCCAAACTTCCAGTCGGTTCCCACTTAATGAGTCATATCTGCATTCCTCGGACACGTCAGCTGAACAGAAGTGACATTTCATCCGAGGGATCAGCTCAGCAGTCTCCGCGTTGAATCGATGCGTGTGGAATCGGTGAGCAGCTCAATCCTCACACTCAGCAGATGTCCGCCGGTCACGGTGGCGACCATGGGATGGATTTCGAGTTCGAGAATCTGCGGATGCCTCTCGACGAGTACCGACAGACGTTCGATCACGTCCTTCAGCGGGTCGATGTTCACCGGTGGCAGGCCCCGATACCCGAACAGCCTCGGTGATGATTTCACCGATCGGATCATGTCTTCGGCATCTTTATCCGTCAGGGGAGCCACGCGATGTTCGACATCGCCGAGCAGTTCGGTCGTATCCCCGGCCAGGGAGAACGAGAGCAGCGGCCCCAGCAGGTGGTCCTCGCCGGCGCGGATCACGCAGGGCACGCCTGGGGGCGCCATAGCCTGAACGTCGACCAGCGGATTCTCCTCGACGAGGAGGGAGCTGATGGTCTCCTGGATCGCTTGGAAGTCCTCGCGCAGCTCTTCCGGTGAGTCGATGTTCAACCGCACACCTCCGAGCTCCATCCGGTGGCGCAGGGTGTTCGACACTGCCTTGAGCGCAACCGGATAGCCGATCTCATCGGCAGCGGCCAATGCATCGTCCACCGAGGCGGCTGTGATGTGGGGCAGCACCTCGATTCCGTAGCAGGAGAGCAGGGAGCTCGCCTGGTCCCGGTCGAGCCGGACGGGTTTGCCCGGCCCAGCATCGGAGAGTACCGATTCGATGATCGAGCGCACACCCTTGTCGTCGAGATCCTCGACCTCAAGGAAGCGACCGTGGTCGGCACTGCGCCACCGCGAATAGTCGGTGGCGCGGGCCAGAGACCACACTGCATCCTCTGGACCGACATAGCTGGGCACGGTGTGCGAGTTCCGCGTGCCCTCGCTGTCGCTGAGGTGGGTGGTCAGCTCATCCTGGACACCCTGGATGCCGAGGAAGCAGGCCACGGTCGTCTTCTTCGAACGAGCCGCCGCCTCGGAGAGGTGAGCCGCGATCTCGGACTCCTCGGCCCCGGCCGAGGGGGTGAAGGTGACGATCACGGAGTCAATGTCCTCACGGGCATACATGGCCTCGAGCTCGGCCCGGAACGTTTCGGCCTCGACCTCAGGGTGGAGCGACACAGGGTCAGTCTCGACGTGCAGCCCCTCGGAGCGGGCGCGTTGGATCACGAGGGTGGCCATCGCCGCCGAGTTGCCGATGACTCCCAGTCGCCTGCCCGCCGGCAGAGACTGGGTCGAGAACACCTGGGCCAAGTCGTAGAGTTGGTGGATCGTATCGGCCCTGATCACCCCGGCCTGGCCGAGCACCTGATCGAGGGTGTTCGGTGCCAAGGATGAGGTGCGCACGATGTGGCCGGGCGGCAGTTCCCGTCCGGTGAGGTCGGATTTGATGACGATGACCGGTTTCACTCGTGAGACCCGGCGGGCGATGCGGGCGAACTTGCGCGGGTTGCCGATCGATTCGAGGTAGAGACCGACGGTCTTCGTCGCCGGATCTTCCTCCCAGTATTGGAGGACGTCGTTGCCGGAGAGGTCAGCGCGATTGCCAGCGGAGACGAACGTGGAGATGCCGAGTCCGCGCTTCTTCGCCCCCGCCAGGAGTGCGGTGCCCAACGCTCCCGACTGGCTGAATAGACCCAGCGTGCCGGAGGCCGGCAGGAAAGGGGCCAGCGATGTGTTCAGCGAGATGTCTTCGGCTTCGTTGACGAGGCCGAACGAGTTTGGGCCGACCACGCGCATTCCGTAGGCGCGAGCGGTGGAGACCATCTGGCGCTGCAGCTCAGCACCGTCCTCACCGGTCTCGGCAAAGCCGGAGGAGATGACGAGGACCGCTTTGACCCCGTGGGCCGCGCACTCCTGGACCACCTCGGTGGCGGATTCCGCGGGCACCGCGATCACGGCCAGGTCGGCCTTGCCCGGCAGATCGCCAAGGCTCGGGTACGCCTGGACTCCGGCGATCTGGTCGACTTCCGGGTGGACGACCCACAGATCGCCGGTGAATTTCGCGGCGGTGATATTGCGGATGAGGAGATGGCCGGTGGAGTTGCGTTTGCGGCTGGCGCCGATCACCACCACCGAGGTGGGGTGGAGGACCGTGCGCACGCTCAGTGCCTCGGCACGGTGCTCTCGGGAGGCCTGGACCTCGATGGACCGTGCGGTGGGATCGATGTCGAAGTTCACGGCCACGACGCCGTCATCGAAACCGCGGGACACCTCGTAGCCGGCGGCCTGGAAGACCTGCAGCATCGAACGGTTCTGAGGCAGCACCTCGGCGGTGAATTTGCGGATCCCCAGATCCCGGGCCGCGGCGGCCAGATGCTCCAGCAGGATCGAACCGATGCCGCGGCCCTGGTGGGCATCGGCGATGTTGAAGGCCACCTCGGCGGATGTGGTCGAAATCTTGTCGAAGCGACCGACGCCGATGATGTCGGACCCGACCAACATGATCATCGCCACTCGTTCTCGGTGGTCGACGTTGACGAACCGCTCCAGATCGCGCTTGGGCAGCCGGGGCAGAGGAGCGAAGAAACGCAGGTAGACGGACTCGGGCGACTGCGCCTCGTGCATCTTCGACAGGGCGTCGGCATCGGCAGGGACGATGGGACGAAGATGGGCGGTTCCCCCGTCGCGCAAGACGACATCGGCTTCCCACTCGGCAGGATAATTTTCCATGACCCCAGCATAAGCGGACAGCGAGGATCTCCGGCCGAACATCAACTGGAAGGTGGCAGAACGGGAGCCGAAGGAATAAGCCCAAGTGGGAAGAGACGGGCGAGTACGGCACAATGGTAGTCATGGCTTTACCCGAAGTTCTCGTCCACGATCTGCAGTCGGCCGGATACTACCCACAGCTCACACAGGGGATTCTGGCGGATTCTCTGTTCGACGAACCGGTTCTGGCTCACTTCGTCCACATCGACACACACGTCGACATCGAATCCATCCACCGTCACGTCACGGCCTTCGTGCTCACCGAAACACGCCTACTGCTGGCGCACGTCGACGATGACCCGAACGTCGTCCCCGGCTCCAAGCCACGGGCCGTGACGAGCAGCGAAGACATCGAACTCGAACGCCTCGGCACAGTCATGGTCGGCCGGACCTTCGCAGACCCCGCCGGATACATCCCCGGAGACAAGCCGGTCGAGGTGTCTCTGACCATGTCCTGGGGCGCCTCACGGCGCATCGAAGCCTTCCCGGAGACCTGCGGCGATCCGGACTGCGCGGCCGATCACGGCTACGGCGGATCCATCTTCTCCGAAGACGTCATGCTGCGCGTATCCGCCGAGGCCGAAGGTCAGTCCGCAGTCGACCGCATCGCCGAATTCGCCGGAAAGCTGCGGGCCGCCGTGTTCCAAGCCAGGCTCCGGTCCCGCCGCTGATGGCAGCTGCGACCACCTCACCCCTGACAGGGCCGCCCGACTATTCGGGACCTATCCTCTCCGACGTGGTCCCGGCTGCGGCGCTCAGCCTCGGCGCAGGAGACATCTTCGATAACACTGCCCGGGCTCGGGCTGCGTCTCTGGGGCTGGACCGGGATTCGAGGACGACGATCGTGGTCCTCATCGACGGTATGGGAGAGAGCCAGCTCAAGCAGTACAGCGGCTACACACCCTTCTTCCGGTCCCAGGCTGCCTCGCGACGGACTCTGTCCACGGGATTCCCTTCGACTACCGCGAACTCCCTGTCCTCACTGGCCACAGGGCGACTGCCCGGCGGCCACGGCGTCGTCGGATACCGAGTCCTCGACCCGGCCAAAGATGCTGTGTTCAACCAGCTGACCTGGGACCTCGACGTCGACCCGGTCTCCTGGGTGCCCGACGCGACCCTGTTCGAACGCCTCACCGAGGTCGAGGTCGACGTCGTCAGCCTCGGCGAGGCCAAATTCGCCGGACGCGGCCTGAACAGAGCCTCTCTGCGTGGGGGACGGTTCCGTGCCTCAAAGACTCTCGAACAGCGCTGTGCCCAGGCCATCGAAGAGGCGAAGGCACCCGGTCGTCGTCTCGTCTATCTCTACTGGGGCAACCTGGATAAGACCGGCCACGTCTACGGATCGAACTCCTCGCAATGGACCGAAGAGCTCGAACACGTCGACCTGGCACTGTCGCAGCTGGCCAACGATCTGCCAGCCGATTCGACGATGATCGTCACCGCTGATCATGGAATGGTCGACATCGACCACAATCTGCGCCTCGACCTCGCCGATGCTCCCGCACTGCGTACTGGTGTCAGACATGTCGGCGGCGAACCGCGCGCGATCCACCTCTACGCCGAGGACGGTGCTGAGGCCGATGTCTACTCGGCCTGGACCGAGACAGTGGGGGACAGGGCACTCATCCTCAGCCGCGATGAGGCCATCCGACGCGACTACTTCGGCCCCGTCGACCCCCGGTTCCGACAGCGCATAGGCGACCTCATGGTCATCTGCCAGGACGAATTCGCCATCGTCGACTCGGACAACGAATCTGTCTCCGCGATCGCGCTCATCGGCCATCATGGTTCGACGACGGAACGCGAACTCCAGATTCCCCTGCTCGTGGTGTGACGGGTGTCGTTGAACGCTGCATTCAGGAGCCCCCAGTGACCAGAGTCGACCCTTCCGCAACCGGGAGCGGCCCTTCCGCGACCGGTCCCGACCCCTCAGCGGGCGGACTCGTTCCTTCAGCGACCGGGCTCGACTGGACCGAGGGCGGAGCTCATCGTGCGGCGAACTGGCATTCGGAGAACCAGTCCGCACCTCCGGGACAGGTCATCGTGGTCAGCGATGACATCACTGCCGATGCCGCCTACCGGCTGGCCCGGACCGGGACCGGGCTGCTGTGGCGCGGCGACTATCACAACGGCCGTCAGCTGCTGCAGGCGATGGACCGCCGCTTCAAATGCCATAGTGCCCGCCGGGGAACCGGCAAGCGGGGCGGCGATAGACAGGGTGCTGATGGGAGAAGTGCAGGCCGGCACGGAGTCGACCAGGCGGACGGCCGGCACAACGGCGGGGCCGAGGCCTTCGAAGCACAGCGTCGCTACATCGCCGATCGTGCTCGACTGCTTGGTGCACTGATCGTCGAACTCGACGATGACTACCGCCTGAATCTGCGCCGCGCCCCCGATGTGAGCCTGGCCTGCAAGGCTGCCTACGGCCCATCGACGGGCCCGATGTGCGTCTCCATGACCGAATTGAACGGGGTCCTCAGCGCCTACCAATGGCAGCTGAAGGGTGTGGCCATTCCCGCCCTCGGCGAGGACATCCACCCGCGCTACGGTGTGTTCTCCCCGATCCGCGGAGAATACGTCGACCTCGTCGCCCAGACACCACTTCCAGACTCCAGTACGGACAGTTCAGCGCCACCCGATACGGCCTTCGACCTGGGTACCGGTACGGGCGTGCTCGCCGCTGTGCTGTTGCGCCGTGGTGTGAGTCGGGTAGTGGCCACGGACATCAATCCTCGTGCCGTGGTCTGCGCTCGCGAGAACCTGGAACGCCTCGGACTGAGTCGAACCGCCGAGGTGGTCGAGGCCGATCTCTTCCCACAGGGGCGAGCCGACCTCGTCGTGTGCAACCCGCCCTGGCTGCCTGCCCGACCGACATCTGCCCTCGAGGCCGGAATCTATGACCCCGGCTCCGATGTGCTCCACCGATTCATCGACGGTCTGGCCGCGCACCTCTCTCCTGCCGGCGAGGGATGGCTGATTCTGTCCGACCTCGCCGAACACCTCGGCCTGCGAACCCGCGAAGCTCTGCTGGAGCGCTTCGCCGAAGCAGGGCTGCGGATCCACGATCGGCACGACACCACCCCGCGCCATCCCCGTGCCTCTGACACCGAGGACGAGCTGCACAAAGCTCGTGGGGCCGAGGTCACGTCGTTGTGGAGACTGCGTCGCTCCAGCTGAAAATGGGCTCCTCAGCTGAGCCCGGGACTCGCAGAAGGAACCCGTGCGTCTCATGTCCGCGGCGGGCGATAGTATTGCAGACGTGACTTTTCCTCGTGTTGGTGTCATTGGCGGCGGCCAATTGGCACGTATGCTTGCCCCTGCCGCAGAAGCCCTCGGCATCCGCTTCTCAGTTCTCGCTGAGACCGCTGACGCCCCGGCCACCCAGGTCATCAATGAGGTGAGCGTCGGAGACTATACGGACTTCGCGACCCTCAAGGCCTTCGCCGAGACAGTGGATGTGGTGACCTTCGACCATGAGCATGTTCCTCCCGAACATCTGCAGGCCCTCGCCGAGGCTGGCCATGCGATCCGACCTGGACCCCAGGCCCTCATCTTCGCTCAGGACAAAATCCTGATGCGCAGGAGGATGGACGAACTCGGGCTGCCGAACCCCGCATGGGCCGAGATCACCTCACGCGCCGATGTCGAAGCCTTCGCGCAGCGGGTCGGTTTCCCTTTCATCCTCAAGACTCCTCGTGGCGGCTATGACGGCAAGGGTGTGCGAGTCATCGACACTCTCGATGAAGCTCTGACTTGGCTCGACGAGGTCGGGCCGCTGCTCGCCGAGGAGAAGGTGGACTTCACCCGGGAGCTTGCCGTCATGGTCGGACGTTCTCCGATGGGCCAGACCGCAGTCTGGCCCGTTGTTGAGACCTGGCAGCAGAACGGTGTGTGCAAGGAAGCCATTGCTCCCGCTCCGGGGCTCGCAGTCGAGAAGGCGACGGAGATCACCGAGGCGATCCTCAAGGTCGCCGGGGCGCTCGAGGTCACCGGTGTGATGGCGATGGAGCTGTTTGAGACCGCCGAAGGCTTCCTCATCAACGAATTTGCGATGCGTCCCCACAACACGGGTCACTGGACTCAGGACGGGGCCGTGACCAGTCAGTTTGAACAGCACCTTCGCGCGGTCCTCGACCTGCCCCTGGGCAGCCCCGCGGCCCGGGAGGATTTCTCCGTGATGGTCAACATCTTGGGTGCTGACCATGAAGACCTCTTCCACCCGTATCTCCATGTCATGGCACACGACCCCGCTGTGAAGGTCCACCTCTACGGCAAGGGCGTGCGCCCGGGCCGAAAGGTCGGCCACGTCAATGCCTACGGACAGGACTCGGGCCTTGTGCTCGCTCGTGCCCGTCACGCGGCGGACTTCATCGCCGGCGTCGACGTCGACCCGCATCCGAAGATGCCGGCCCCTGCGAATCTCGAAGCGACACCGGCCGCCGGCGACTCCGGTGGCGTAAGTGCCACCTCCAGTGACGAAAGGGCCTGATATGCCGCACACGAATGACGAGAACTCCACGACGAACGAGACCCCAGCTGTCGACGAGACCTCCGGGACCACCTCGGCGACGGGCTCTGCGAGTTCCGTGCCCGCTGTCGTCGGAATCGTCATGGGATCGGATTCGGACTGGCCGACGATGAAGGCCGCGGCGGAAGCGCTCGAGGAACTGGGCATCGACTCCACCGCGGAGGTCGTCTCCGCCCACCGCATGCCCGAGGAAATGGTCGAATGGGCCAAGACCGCAGCAGATCGCGGCCTGCGCGTCATCATCGCCGGAGCTGGGGGAGCGGCCCACTTGCCCGGAATGATCGCCTCGATGACCTCACTTCCGGTCATCGGCGTGCCCGTCCCGCTGAAGTACCTCGATGGCATGGATTCCCTGCTCTCGATTGTGCAGATGCCCGGAGGGGTCCCCGTGGCGACGGTCTCCATCGGCGGAGCCAAGAACGCGGGACTGCTCGCCGCCCGGATCCTGGGCGCCGGTGACACGGCAGCAGCGGCGGAGATCCGCGGTCGACTCGACGACCATCGGAGCCAGCTGCGTCAGGTCGCTCTCGACAAAGGGCAGGCACTGCGGCGATAATAGTAGTACTTAACGATCGATCAGTTATAGGAGAATGATGTTCGACCTCTACCAGCCCAGCGAAGAACACGAAGAGATCCGCGCGGCAGTGCGCAACGTCGTCGAGAAGAAGATCACGCCCTTCGCCGCCGAGGTTGACGCCGATTCCCGCTACCCGCAGGAAGCCCACGACGCGTTGGTCGAGACCGACTTCTTCGCCGCCCACATTCCCGAGGAGCACGGCGGGATGGGTGCCGACGCGCTGGCAGTGGCCATCATCATCGAAGAGGTCGCCCGTGGATGCGCTTCGTCTTCTCTCATCCCAGCGGTGAACAAACTCGGCAGCATGCCGGTCCAGCTCGGCGGCAGCGAAGAGATCAAGGCGAAGTACTTCCCACAGGTCGCCCGTGGAGAGGCTGGTTTCTCCTACGGGCTCTCCGAGCGCGAAGCCGGATCCGATACAGCTTCGATGAAGACCCGGGCCATCGCCGATGGCGACGACTGGGTCCTCAACGGAGTCAAGACCTGGATCACGAACGCCGGCGTTTCCGATTACTACACGGTCATGGCCGTGACCGACCCGGACGGTGCTCGCGGACGCAACATCTCCGCCTTCGTCGTGGAGAAGTCCGATGAGGGCTTCACCTTCGGCGAGAAGGAGCGCAAGCTCGGCATTAAGGGCTCACCGACGCGCGAACTCCTCTTCGACAATGTTCGCCTGCCCGGTGACCGCATCATCGGTGACCCAGGTGAGGGCCTGAAGATCGCTCTGCGGACACTGGACCACACTCGCGTCACGATCGCGGCTCAGGCCGTCGGCATCGCCCAGGGCGCGCTGGACTATGCGCTGGGCTACGTCAAGGAGCGTCAGCAGTTCGGCAAGAACATCGCCGAGAACCAGGCCATTCAGTTCATGCTCGCCGATATGGGCATGAAACTCGAGGCGGCCCGTCAGCTCACGTACACCGCGGCAGCCAAGAGCCAGCGCTTCGATGACGACCTCACGTACTTCGGCGCAGCGGCGAAGGCCTTCGCCTCGGACGCGGCCATGGAAATCACGACCGATGCCGTCCAGCTCCTCGGCGGGGCTGGCTATGTCGTCGACCACCCTGTCGAGCGGATGATGCGTGATGCGAAGATCACACAGATCTACGAAGGCACCAACCAGATCCAGCGCATGGTGATGGGCCGTAAGCTCATCGGCTGATGTTTCAGCAGGTGAGAGCGCTCACCGCACGAAAGAAGGCCACCGCCTCCAAGTGGTGGCCTCCTTCGTATCTGTGATCAAGTACTCCTGGAACGACGCGACATGCGCAGGCGAAATGTGCCGGAATCCACGGCTCCCACGCGCCACAATGGATGAACACAGTGGACTCTCCAGAAGGTTTGGCACAGTGGTCTGTGTCGCCGCGGGCCTCAGGTCAGCGGGGTGGCCATAGCAGCAGCGAGCGCGAGGTAAAGGTAGGTCAGTGGCCGAAACGAGATACGTCGACCCCATTCATCATCCCTCGTACGCTTCACAGCCGACGCGGGATGTACGGGCGTGGATCCTTCTCCTAGTCACTGTTCTCATTCCTGGGGGAGTGCAGCTGCTGTTCCGGGCTCGCCGCTGGGCCAAGATCTCATTGTCGATCACCGCGATCAGCTGGATCCTTACGATCATTGCTCTGATCGTGATTCTCATCGACAAGAAGTTCCTCTTCACGATCGGCACGAATCCATTCCTGCTGACGTTCCTCACAATCTGGCTGCCGGTCATCGCCATCAACTGGATCGTGTGCCTCTTCGACACGCTGCGCCGGATCAAGCTGGTCACACTCTCGGCGCGGGCGCGCAAGCGCTTTGTCGCCGCATTCTGCGCCCTGGTCCTCGTCGTTGTCGGCCCACTGGCCTGGGGCACCACTCTGCTGGATTCCCAGCGCGGACTGATGGCTGACCTCTTCGCCTCCGGAAAAGCGGCGAAGCCCGTCGATGGCCGCTACAACATTCTTCTCCTCGGCTCAGACGCCGGCAAGGGACGCACCGGCATCCGTCCGGATTCGCTGTCCCTGGTCTCGATCGATGCGAAGACCGGCAAGACGGTCATCGTCGGCCTTCCACGCAATATGGAGAACGTGCCCTTCCCCAAGGGCTCCCCGCTGTACAAGCACTACCCACAGGGGTTCAACTGTGGTGACGAATGCCTGCTCAATGCCGTCTTCCAGCAAGGCGAGCGACACAAGGACGAGTTCGAGGACCCGAAGCGGGCAGGGGAGCAGGCCACTATGGATGCTGCCTCGGCGATCACCGGTCTCGAAGTCCAGTACTTCGCCATGGTCAACCTCAAGGGGTTCGAAAAGCTCATCGACTCTCTCGGCGGGATCACGCTGGTCTCAGGCAAGCGAGTCCCCATCTCCTCGAAGGTCGATCCGACGACCGGCGAGCACGGTCCGGTCAAGGGCTGGATCGAGCCGGGCAAGCAGAAGCTCGACGGCTTCCACGCATTGTGGTTCGCTCGCTCACGGGAGTTCTCCAGCGACTACGAGCGGATGATCCGGCAGCGCTGCGTGCAGACGGCGATGGTCAAGCAGCTCGACCCCGCTACCGTTCTCACCCGGTACCAGGAGATCGCCAAAGCCACACCAGGCGCACTGTCGACGGACATTCCCTCCTCCGAGGTGGATGATTTCGTCGATCTCGCGCTGAAGGTGAAGTCGCAGAAGATCGAGTCGCTTGACCTCACTCCGCCCAACGTGACACCATCACACCCTGATTTCGACACCGCCCGGACCTTGATTGCGGACACGATCGAAAAATCGTCCAAGGATTCTGAGAAGGACAAAGGCGCTCAGGCGGCGCCAGGTGGCAACTCTGCAGCTCTTGCAGGGGTCAATGCGGGCCGTGGTCTCTCGGCTGGCAGTGACACCCGGGTCAGTGCTCAAAGTGGAAGCGAAGGCGGCTCTGACGAGGGCCAAGAGAGCGCAGAGAGAGCTATCTGCTACGTTCCCTGAGGTTGCGATGACCCAGGCGGTCTTGTGAGGCTGACGACAGAAGCCGGGAATCGCAGCCGTTTGCCAGAAAAACTTTCCCTCGGTGTGTCCCTTGCAAACACTGGGAACCACACTGGTGTAATTTGATTAATTTGTAATTTGGCTAGTGTGACACGCCGTATATGTGTAACAATTTTGAGATGTTGGGATTACCCACCGTCCTGCCAACGGTGAGATGATTCCAGGGCCTGAACTTCCCTGACTTCCTCGAAAAGGCTGAACGATGAAATACTTATTGCCCACAGTCGCGGGCTGCGCAACAGTCGCACTCGTCGGCACCTTAGCGGTCACGGCACCGACTGCCTTCGCGGCATCGACTGAGCCGGAAGTGACCCAAGAGGCGCTGAGCGTGAGCGAAGACGGACTCAATGTCCCCGGTGCCCGTGATTCCAGTGACTCCTCTGCCAGCGTTGCCAACCAAAGCACAACCAGCAATCTGCCGAACATCTTCAAGTCGCAGACGGCTGCCGCCTCGACGCAGGTGCCAGCCTTCGTCAACGCGAGTTCCGGTGCTGCTGCCGGCTCCACAGGGTCGATCAATCCTGTCTCTGCAGGACTGTCCTCACCTGAGGGTGCAGGCGAAGCGGCTGCATCGGAAGACTCCGCGCCGAAGGCTGACCCATCGGCGTCTGCTGAAGAGTCGGAGAAGAAGGATGGAGCGTCCGATGGCGAGACATCCAAGGGCTCCGAATCTTCTGAGGACTCGAAGGACAGCGACGACATCTCGGGTTCGGTTCGTCAGAAGACCGAGGACGGCGTCAACATTGCGCTGATCTCCGACGTTCTCGACGTTCCGACCAACAACCCGAGCCTCATCGGCTTCACCTTCTCCCAAACGCAGTCCAATATCCGCATTCAGGTCCGCGTCAAGAGTGGTTCTGATTGGGGTAACTGGGAGTCTCTGGATGAGGAGAAGCAGGAGCAGGCGAAGAACGAAGGCTCCGAGCCGTTCACCGTCAACCGTGCCTCGGGTGTGCAGATGCGCATCCTGGGCGACAAGGCTCCCAGCGACGCCGAGCTCGTACTCGTCGACCCGAAGCAGAATCCCAACGATGCTGCCGCCGTGGCGGAGAATGCTCCTGTCGAGATCGAACCGCAGAACTCAGATTCCGCCGAAACCGATGCCGACACCTCGGAGACGAGCTCCGGCTCGACCGCCGATGCTGCGAACACCGAGAATGTGGCTGCATCGGGTCAGGCCGAGGTCACCAATCAGAACTACGTTCCCGGATCTTCTTCCGTGAACAACGTGGCGAAATCGGCCAAGGTGCCGAAGCCGAAGATCGGTTCGCGCTCCTCCTGGGGTGCCAAGGCATACAAGGGCAGCCCCGACTATGCCAGCGGCATCAAGCAGGCGGTCGTTCACCACACCGCAGGTTCGAACAGCTACTCTGCTGAAGACGTTCCCTCGGTCCTGCGCGGTATCCAGTCCTACCACCAGTCGGGTCGCGGCTGGAGCGACATCGGATACAACGTCATCGCCGATAAGTACGGTCGCCTCTGGCAGGCCCGCGGCGGCGACATCAAGAAAGCCGTCGTCGGTGCCCACGTTGCCGGACACAACACCGGAACATTCGGCATCTCGGTGATCGGCTCCTATGACAAGTCGGCCCCGCCGAAGAAGACCCGGGACGCAGTCGCCTCGGCGATCGCCTGGAAGCTCTCGCTCGATGGCGTCAAGCCGAGCAAATCGACCGTCGTCGCACACCGCGACCTCGCGAACACCAGCTGCCCCGGTGATGCCTTCTACTCCAAGATGGGCGAAATCCGCTCGACTGTCACCAGCATCACGAAGTCCGGCGAACTGCCGTCCGATAAGAAGAAGGACGACAAGAAAAAGGACGACAAGAAAAAGGACGACAGCAAGAAAGACGATGGCAAGAAGAAGGACGATGGCAAGAAGAAGGACGATGGCAAGAAGGCAACGCCGAAGCCCAAGACTGCCATCGACAAGTACGCTGCCGACCACACGAAGGAACTCGGCAAGGCCACTGGCAAGGAACACGATGTCAAGGGCGTTGACGGGGCACGTACCCGCAGCTACGAGAAGGGCAACGTCTTCTGGTCCAAGAAGACCGGTGCCTACCACCTGACCGGTGCGATCAAGAACTCGTATAAGGGTGACGTTGTCACCCGGTTGGGCCTGCCCACCTCGCAAGAGAAGGGCGGCCTGAAAGACGGGGGATCGGCACAGTCGTTCCAGAAGGGCAAGATCTACTGGTCCAAGGACACCGGTGCTCACTACACCACCGGCACGCTCCTGAACTATTGGGGTGACAAAGGTACCGTCAAGGGACACCTCGGTTACCCCACCTCAGACCCGGTCTACAAGGACGGGCGAGGAGAGCAGCTGTTCGAAGGCGCTCGACTCGTCTGGGCCGAGGGATACGGGACTACGGAGTTCTCGCCCAAGGGAACCATTGAAGGCGGCGTAGTCGACAACAATGGTCCGGGCGATTCCGATGATGCCAACGCTTCCGGTGGTGCCGATGAGTCGGCGCCACCGGGCGACAAGGCCACCGATGGCGGTGCGGCTGCAGACTCCGGGGAAGGTTCTACAGACGCCAAGGCTGACGACAAGGGTTCCAAGGATGACAAGTCCAAGGCTGATGACAAGGCCAAGGACGATAAGAAGGACGACGGCAAGTCGAAGTCTGACAAGCCTAAGGACGATAAGAAGAACGACAAGTCCAAGGATGGCGACAAGTCCAAGGACAGCAAGAAGGACAAGCCGAAGGACAGCAAAAAAGACAAGAAGGACAAGCCGTCCAAGGCTGAGAAGATCCAGGCTCAGCGTGACTCCATCATCAGCGAAGCGAAGGGCCACCTCGGCGTGAGGTACGTCTGGGGTGGAACCTCTCCGACGAAGGGCTGGGACTGCTCTGGATACACCCAGTACGTCTATGGCAAGCACGGCATCAAACTGCCGCGTACAACCAGCCAGCAGCGCAACGCGGGGACGGTCATTCCGGTCAGCCAGGCCAAAGCAGGCGATCTGATCTGGATCCCAGGCCACATCGGCATCATCTCTGAAACCAAGGGGCAGATGTACGATGCGGGCTCGACCCGGACGAACACGACGAAGCGCAGCTACAGCTGGATGCTCAATCGTGGAGCGAAGGTCATCCGCGTAGTCGGCTGATCACAGCGACCTCGCCTCAGCTAGGAGCTGGGTGAGGCTTCGCAGAAAGTCCCACTGTCTCGTGGCCGGTTCTGAAAGGAACTGGCCACGAGACGTTTTGGTCTCCGGACCATGTACCGCCCGGTCCCAGTTCTCCTCAGGCCGGAATTGCGGACAGCCTCACTCTTCTCGTCCGGCCATCCCCATGTGCTTTTCTATTCGCCCTGGTCGCACCTGGTGAACAGCAGATGTCCTTAGCTGAACAGTCAGTGAAGGCACTTCCGAAATCGATGATTAGTCGAGATGAACGCGCTAACGTGGAGAAACACGCACAGCAAGTGCGTATGTTCATCCGATGAGTCCAGCCGAAGGGGACCAAGACAGTGCGTCGATTGCACAATACGGTCAAGAATTTTGCGTGGGGCAGCACGGACGCGATCCCGGCAATCCTGGGAACCGCTCCCGACGGCACTCCCTGCGCCGAGCTGTGGCTCGGAGCCCACCCTATGAGCCCCTCCCATCTAGACGCAGGACAGTTTGATCAGCAGCGCTCGACCCACCGTTCCGCGCAGCAGGGGGCATCATCATCTCTGGACGTGAAGACGGCCAGCAATACGGTCGGCCCCAACCTCATCGAATATCTCGCCGGTGATCCAGACGGACTGCTGGGCCACGATTCGCTGGACGCCTTCGGGCCGCGTCTGCCCTTTTTGCTCAAGGTCCTCTCCGCGCAGAAGGCGCTCTCGATCCAGGTTCACCCGAATCCCGAGCAGGCGGCCATCGGATTCGCCCGCGAAGAGTCGCAAGGCCCCGATCTCGACGCACCGACCCGAAACTACAAAGATCCCTCCGCGAAGCCGGAGCTTATCTACGCCCTCACCGAATTCCACGCGCTGACCGGATTCCGGTCGCGTAAGGCCGTGCGAGCAACCTTCGAACGTCTGCTCTCGCTGTCTCTGTCGCCGGTCTCCCTGGACTTTCTGGGTGATGTGGTCTCCGCGCTGAAGTCCCTGACTGAGGCCAAGGCTTTCGCCAAAACGGTCGAACTCGTCCTCGGCGACTCGCGGTCCGCTGCATTCGTTGACGAGGTCGCCGCGCAGGATCTGGCTGAACTGTCCGAAGGCCACATCAGCCGTTCGGGCACAGCCGTCGATCCTGCGGAGACCTTCCAGGAACTTGTGGCCGATTATCCCTCCGATCCCGGAGTGCTGGTGGCGCTCATGCTCAATCGCGTCCACCTACAGCCCGGGGAAGCCCTCGCGATGGAATCAGGCGTGCTCCACGCCTACCTGGGTGGGACCGGGATCGAGGTCATGGCCTCAAGCGACAACGTCCTGCGGGGTGGACTGACGAACAAGCACATCGACATCCCGGAGCTGGGCAAGGTTGCGAAGTTCACCTCGGCCACACCTCGGATGGTCGAACCCGACCGTGACGGAATCCTCCTCGGCGCGACCGAAGACTTCGCCCTGCAGTCGTTGCGCTGCCCACGACTGACACAGGTCGAACGCCGAGGCGCGAGCATCGCCCTGTGCACCTCGGGCAGCGTCACTCTGACGTCCCTCGGGTCCACAGTGACACTCGCACGTGGCCAGAGCGTGTTCATCGCGGCCAACGAGCCCACAGTGACCGCAGACGGCCACGGAGATCTGTTCGTGGCCACTACCGGTCTCGACGCCACGCTGCCCTCCGTCTGAACCAGCTGCGACTGGATCTCTCGAGCCTCTCGGATCGTTCAGATTTCGCGAGCACCCCGTACCGTGAGCAGCGGATCAACCCATTGCTGCGGTGGCGTCTTGCATGGAGTGTAGGTGGTGCTGAGTGAGCTGTTGTCCGTGTGGGTGACGAGGTGCTGAACGTCCGACGGTGCGTGGTACGCGGGACGGCGAATAGGCTGATCGCCGACGGTTAAGAGGCGAAGCGCTCCCGCCCCATGACGCCTGCACCGCGCTTCGCCCCATGACGTCTGCACAGCATTCCTCGCACGTGAAAAGGGCCGCCCTGGGCCGAACTCCTCAAAAGGAATCGGCTCAGGACGGCCTCTTTTCAGACTGCCGGGACCACAGGACCCGGCAACCGCGCTATCGCGCGGTGATTCAGGCAGCGTCGACGCTGATAGTAGGGACGTCGTCGGGGACGTTTACCTCGGCGCCGGTCTTCTCCTTGACTTCCTCAACGGTGACCCCGGGAGCCAGCTCGACGAGGGTGAATGAGTCTCCGGAGACGTCGAGCACTGCGATGTCGGTGATGACACGGCTGACGACGCCCTTGCCGGTCAGCGGCAGCTCACAGCTGGGCAGGAGCTTGTGTGAGCCGTCCTTGGCAACGTGGTCCATGATGACGATGACGCGCTGCGCGCCGTGGACCAGGTCCATTGCCCCGCCCATGCCCTTGACCATCTTGCCGGGGATCATCCAATTCGCGATGTCGCCGTTCGTGGCGACCTGCATCGCGCCGAGGATCGCGGCATTGACCTTGCCGCCGCGGATCATGCCGAAGCTGGCAGCAGAGTCGAAGTAGGAGGCACCGGGGGCCATCGTGACGATCTCCTTGCCGGCGTTGATGAGATCAGGGTCGATCTCTTCCTCCGTGGGGTAGGGGCCGACGCCCAGCAGGCCGTTCTCCGACTGGAGGACGAGATCGACTCCCTCGGGCAGGTAGTTGGGTACGAGTGTCGGCATTCCGATGCCCAGGTTGACGTAGCTTCCGTCTTCGAGTTCCTGGGCTGCGCGGGCCGCCATCTGGTTTCTTGTCAATGACATATCTGGTTCTCCTCAGCCCTCTACAGCGGTTGGCTCTGTGCGAACGGTGCGTTTCTCGATGGGCTTGTCGGCCACCTGCTCCGGGGTCAGCTCGACGACGCGGTGGACGAAGATGCCGGGTACGTGCACGTCATCGGGGTCGATCTCGCCGGGCTCGACGAGCTTCTCGACCTCGGCGATGGTGATCCGAGCCGACTGCGCTGCCGGGGGATTGAAGTTCCGGGCCGATGAGTGGAAGACGAGGTTGCCGTGACGATCTCCGACAGCGGCGCGAACGAGCGCATAATCGGGTGCCAGCGATTCTTCGAGAACGTATTCCTTCTCTTCGCCGAAGGTGTCGAAGACCCGGGTGTCCTTGGCCGGTGATTCCTTGACGACGTTGCCCTCTGTGTCGTACTTCCACGGCATGCCGCCGTCGGCGACCTGAGTGCCAGCTCCGGTGATCGTGTAGAACGCGGGAATCCCGGCTCCACCGGCACGCATCTTCTCTGCCAGCGTGCCCTGCGGGGTGAGCTCGACTTCGAGTTCACCAGAGAGGTACTGGCGTGCGAATTCCTTGTTCTCGCCGACGTAGGAGGCGATGATGCGACGGAGACGGTGGTCGGCGAGCAGCAGGCCCAAGCCCCGCCCGTCGACTCCGGCGTTGTTCGAGATCACTTCGAGGTCCTTGGCGCCCTGTTCCTTGATCGCTCGGATCAGGAATTCGGGCACGCCGACGACACCGAAACCGCCCACGGCGATCGATGATCCATCTGCAATATCGGCTACCGCGGCAGCGGGGGTATCAACTACTTTGTCCATGTTCCCAGTCTGCCACGGACCTCGCCGAGGCTGCTCGCCAGGTCCGTAATGCGAGCCTTGTCCATCCCGTTGGCCAGCAGCGACTCACCGCCGCGCAGAAGATGGCCCAGGAATGTCGCCCACTCCTCGGGGAGGGGAGTCGAGTTCGAAACGAGGATGCCGATTTTGGAGTCCTTCGGTGCTTCGGTCCACTCGACCTCCTGGTCACCGACGATGAGAGTCCCGGTGGATTGGAGGCGCCGAGGCGTCACGTCGGGGTAGGCGCGGATCGCGGAGTTGACGTCGATGAAGTCCTCACCGACCGGGGTGCTCAGAGCCAATGCCGGTGGGTTGTAGACGAAGACCTCTTCAGCATCGGAGAGACGTACATCGTCCTCGTAGCCCAGCGGCACGAAGGCATGGAAGTCACCTTCCGGTGCGGCCGAGGCGGCTGTTGAGGCCATCGAATCGTCGGACTGTGTATCTGTTCCCAGTACGACGCGACCATCGGCGAGGAGGACGGCAAGGATCGCGACGAGCTCACGCCAGTGCAGTCCAGCAGGCATCGGCACGAAGAGCGTGAAGTCGGGGCCGAGGTCGTAGTCTCCGAAGAGACCGACACCCTTGTTCACCCAGTTGGCCACGACCGGACCGGTGAGATCGAGTCGGTCGTAGTCAGGGCCGCGCCAGAAGAGGATGGGTCCGCCGGTGCGGCTGATGATGGAGAGATCCACGAGGGATGACCTGCTTTCTGGATGAGGATGAATCGTTCGATGCCTGCGACGTTCAGTGGTTGATGAGTCCGATGTTGATGCGCACCCCGTGGGGGAATGCTCCGAGTTCTCCCTCGGCCCACTCCCATTTCGTGGTGGCGCTGAGATCCTCGGCGAAGAGAGCGGTGTGCATGCGCTCGACGAGTGAGCCGAGGCCGACCATCGCCTCCAACAGGGGAGGGCCACCAGCCTGCGGCGTCGCCGGAGAGTCCGAGGGGGCAAGCGTGATCCTGGATCCGGAACCTTCAATGCGCATCCGCCACGCCGCCTGCCCTGGGGTGCGCGTGGTTCCCGCGCGGACGACGCGGATGGCTCGGGAGACGCGTTCGAGGATGTCGTCGCTGTTGTCTCCGGCAGCGGCGCGGCCCGGCAGCTTCGTGACTCCGAGCCCTCTGTGGATTGCTTCGACGTGGCCGTAGCGGAACCAGTCCTCGCCGAGGTCGCGGCTCAGCGCCTTCGCCCCGGCTTGGCCGTTGTCCAGGTACCCGCCGGCGCCTCGGACCAACGCCATCGGCAGGCCACGTGATGATCCCTTGACGAGATCTGCCGCTGCCGCGATCTCATCGGCGACCGCGCGAACAGTCACCGACTGCATTCGGCCATCGTCGTCTGGCTTACCGCGCTGATCATCAAGTCCGGAGAAGCCGGAGAGACCGAGCGCGAAGTCGCCGACACCGATCCTCCAGGGCCGCGAAATGGTGTCGGAGATGACGACGCCGATCCGCACCGAGAAGGATTCTTCGACCCGCAGCCGCAGCTTCTGAGCCGAATCATCGCTGTCCTGAGGGTGGAGGACGACCGCGCCGCTCGAATTCGACTGGTCGAGCCCGGCCGCCGCCTGCACGGTGCCCGAATGGGTGCGCACGATCTGGACGGTCGACCCCGAGGCATAGGTCCGTTCGGCAACAAGGTGATTCGAGGAATCCTTGACCAGATCCTCGAACTCCGCTCGGTCCTTCACACTGCGCAGACGTCCGTCCGCTTTGGACACAACCTTCGATGCGATGACGAGGATGTCGCCGTCCTTGAGGTCGATCCGATTCCGGCGCAGAGCGTTGACAAGTATCGCTGCCAGATCAGACCCGGCTGTGATGTCCTCCTCGACGGGAGGCGCATACACGGTGAGCAGTCGGTCGTTCATCATCGCGTCTCTATCGTCTTCGGGCCGCCTGCACGCCCGTTTTCAGTGGGCGGATGCTGGGATCGGGCAGCGATCGCGAGTGATTCGACTCTCATGTCTCCATAATCCCACCGACGGCGAATGATTTCGAAATTCTCCAGATTTGTTCAGGTGCTCACCACAGGTTGTGTCAATATCAGCAGGTGGTCGCTATATGTGGTGTTCATAGTGCGTGTGTATGTGAAGGTGTGTTCGATTAATCCACATGCGTTCCCGCCAATACTCCACAAGGGCTTGACGAGTCGGTAATGACACGCGTGTAATTTATACTTAACAGGGGAACGCACTTAGCACGAATTCTCGGATTCGAGCACCCACCACGCTGATACCGTCAGCACGAGCTTCACCTTCGGAACCATCCGGGGAGTCGGTCGCACCCAG
Organism: Brevibacterium sp. FME37; assembly: GCF_014897485.1. Classification (NCBI taxonomy): domain Bacteria; kingdom Bacillati; phylum Actinomycetota; class Actinomycetes; order Micrococcales; family Brevibacteriaceae; genus Brevibacterium; species Brevibacterium sp. FME37. The sequence continues at coordinate 311,331 of NZ_JABUYE010000002.1, read as the reverse complement.
ACCATTTCACTCCTCGAACGGTACCGGAACAGAAGCCCGCAGTGGTAGGTGAGCTGAGCGTGAGAAAGGGGAAAACCGTGCAAAGCGCACAGAGCAAAAGGCAGGAGAGGGAAGACCTCTCCACAGTCGCGCCCGGAGTCACTTCACGAAGTGCCGAAGACTGGTTCGTCGAACCGGGGGCGCGTACACCGGATACTCTGCCTGATCCATTAGCGATCGATCCAAACGATCTGACACCGCTGCCCACGGACAACTCCGCAGTATCGCCGCTCTCACTGCTCTTCGGAGCAGGCGAAGACGGCGAGCTTTCCTGGCAGGACCAAGCGCTGTGCGCTCAGACCGACCCCGAGGCGTTCTTCCCCGAAAAGGGCGGATCGACTCGCGAAGCCAAACGTGTCTGTGCCTCATGCGACGTCCGCTCGGACTGCCTCGAATACGCGCTGGCGAATGATGAGCGCTTCGGAATCTGGGGCGGAATGTCTGAACGCGAACGCCGTCGACTCAAGAAACAGGTCGTGTGAAACCTGCCGTCACCGTTGTTGTCGCCTCAGGCGACGACAACAGCAGGGTTGAGCTTGAAACAGCTCTGAACGCGAGCTTCCCCGAGATCCCCGTTGTGGATCTCGGGGGTCTTGCCGTCACAGAGGCCCTTGCACTCCCCGAAGTCGCCGACAGCACCCATCTGTGGTTCCTCTCCGCAGACTCGCGTCCCGACCCCGAGTGCCTCGAAGAGCTGCTTGATGCCATCGGCGCGACCGAATCGATCGCCGCTGTCGGTCCCAAGATCACGCACGGAGACCGCATCATCTCCGCCGGCGTCACCACCACCTCGGCTGGAGCCCGGGTCAATCCAGTCGGAGACGGCGAGGTCGACCAGGGACAGCGCGACGGTCAGTCGGAGACGCTGGGCCTCGACCTGCCGGGCATGCTCATCTCCACCGCGGAGCTTGAGAGAATCGGAGCTCCCTCCCGTGTTCTCGGCATGTCCTACCGCGGTCTCGAATACTCGCGTCGACTGCGCGACCTCGGTCGCAGGGTCGTCGTTGCACCAAACGCCAGACTGACGGTGTCCGCACGCTCGGCCGCTCAGCTGGGCTCCTCACCACTGCCACCCGCGTCGAAGTCACAGATCCGGACCGAACAGCGCTACCGCCTCAGCCTCTCCAGCCCCGGATTCGCCGGCATCTTCTGCCTCCTCATCCTCACTCAGCTGAAGAACACCCTGGCGGGACTGCTGTCGAACAACGTCCGCGCCGCCTCCTGGTATTTCTCCGCGCTTCTCGGACTCGCCGCCGACGCCCGCATCACCTCGCGGCTGCGACGATCCAACGCCCGCCGCAGCCGTCGGGCGAAACGCACCACCGGCTCCCATGTGGCACCCCTCTACGCGGACCCGGACGAACTCGCCGTCCAGCGCCGGAGCATGAACTCCGCCGAGGAGGCCCGCCAGGCCCAAGCCGACTCGGCAGCCGGATCGAGCCCGGAGCACATCGACGAAACCGAACTCAACCCGGTCGGTGACACCGAAGAAGCAATCGATTCGTTCTCACGCCTCGAAGTCACCGGCGGTTCGGGACTCTTCCGCAGCCCCCTGACCTACCTCCTCATCGCAGCTGCGGCACTCAGCGGCCTCGTCTCCTTCCGACTCTTCGGCCCCGGCTACCTGGTCGGCGGTGCGCTCGGGTCCACCGACGTCAGCCTGGGCGAGCTGGTCTCCCGCCTGCTCAGCCCCCATCTCGACGTTTCCACCGGTGCTGCAGTCCCCGCCGATCCTTACCAGCTGCTCCTGGCGGCCCTGAGTGTTCCGTTCCTGGGCCATGTCGACATCATGGTTCGGACCCTGATCCTCCTGGCCCCGATCCTTGCCGTCATCGCCGCCTACAGCGCTGCGGGCGCAATCGTGAGACGGAACTGGGTGCGCGGATTCGCCGCCCTGCTGTGGATCGCGGCCCCGCTCTTCGTCACCGCGCTCTCGGACGGCCGCCTCGGCGTCATCTTCGTCTGGATTGCCGCACCTCTGTTCGTCATCGCCCTGCGACGCAGCCTGCGCACCGGGTCGATCGCCGCCACCGCAACCGCCGGACTTCTGCTGTTCCTGATGACCGCGGGTGTGCCGCTGATGCTGCCACTGGGAATCATCCTCACCGCAGTGCTCCTGTGCACCGGTCGTGGACTGCGCCACCTGTGGCTGCTGGCTCCAACCCTGTTCCTGGCCTGGCCCTGGCTGGTCGGCCTCGTCACCGACCCTGGCGCGATCTTCGTCATGCCCGGCCAGCCCCTCGCCCCACCGGCACCACCGACCTACCTCCTGGCTGTCGGCTTCCCCTCACCGATCGACATGACCTGGCTGGCCGATCTCCTCGGCGCTGTCGGCATCAGCGGCATCAGCCCAGGGATGCTGCAGCTGTGGGCACCGATCCTGGTGCTGCCGATGCTCATCCTCGCGTTCCTCACGCTCATCGAAGCTCACCTCAGACTGTCCCGCCTGATGTGGGCCGTCGGCCTCTACCTCGGCGGTCTTCTGGTGGCCACCGTCCAGATCCTCCTTCCTGCCCAAACCGGGCCTTTCCACCTCATCGGCTCCTATCCGGCCGCGGGTCTGACTCTGCTCAGCCTCGGGTCGATCATGCTGCTCACGCTCGGTGCCCAAACCACGACGACGAAGTCGACGAACTCCCGCCGACTGCCCATGCGCGGCCTGTCCGGGCTCGCAGCCATCGCCGCCGTGGGACTCATCGTCGTCAGCGCCGGCCCCAGCACCACCTCGGCGGACATCGTCACCACCCAGGAGCACGGCACCGTCCCGGCACTGGCCGCCGATCGGGCCACCGGTGACACTCAGTCACGCACGCTGCACCTCGATGTCGTCGATGGTGAGGTCCGTGTCCGCCTCCTCGCATCCGCCGACGGAACCGTCATCGGCACCTCGACCATCCGGTCCGCCGAGGCGGTCGGCGGGTGGCCTTGGGAGCGCAGACCCCTGCCCATCAGCGCTGATCAGACACTCATCGCCCAGGCTGCCGCGGCACTCTCGGCCGATGATGCAGGAGACGTCCGACCCATCCTGGGCCAGCTGGGCGTGGACTTCGTCCTGGTCGACTCGAGCGCGAAGAATCTGACGAACTCGGTGGCCGCCGCCGACGGTGTGATCCAGATCGGCCCAACCGAATCCGGCGGACTGTGGCAGGTTGACACCCCCTACAGCGGCCGATTCCTGGTGCGGGAACCCGAAGGTGCGATGAGCACCGCACCGATGCACGGCTCCACCGCCGAGGTGGCTCCCGGCGACGATGGGCGCACCCTGATCGTGTCCGACAGTGCCGAAGACATCACCGCCAGCATCGATGGCAAGGAACTGCCGAAGCCTGTGAAGTCCACGATCAGCTGGGCCTCCGAATACTCACTGCCGGCCGCCGGCGGAGACGTCGAGCTCACCTACGGTTCCCCGCTCTATGCTCCGGGCGTCATCGTCGGCTGGATTCTCGGCCTCCTCACCATCATCGTTGCGATCCCCTTCGGGTCCCAGCGCCAGACCGAGGCGTGGTCACGCACGAGTCGTGCGAAGACCGGGCGAGCCAAGACTGGGCGTGCGATGCGGGTGAAGCCTCGGCGAAAGGCTGAACCGGCAACCGAGAGCCCAGCAACCAAGCAGTCAGCATTCGAGCACACTGTGGAGGCGAAGTCATGAGACATATGCGAAGCTTCGTGACCTTCGCGGCGATCGCCGTCCCCGGAGTGCTTGTGGCCACGACCTCATTCCTGACCCCGTTGACCCCGGGCACGCTCGATCGCAGCCCCGAGCAGGTCCGAATGCCCACGGCCGACACTCGTGTGATCTGTCCCGGCCCGCTCCTGACCGATGACGAGGCAGAAGGCACCGACGCGGAGTTCGTCGACGACTCCAACGTGTCCACCCGCGCAGTCTCCGCCTCTGCACCGATCAGCGCCGCAGACGGTTCGGTCTCCGCAGCGCGTCTGCAGGTGGCAGACCTGGGCGGGTCAGCAAACTTCGACAATCCCAGTTCGGACGGATTCGTCTCCGGCGATGACCCGATCGATCAGACCAAGCTCATCACCGGCTTCGCCCGCCCCGGGTCACCGGCGCTGACAACCGGCGTGCAGACCGTTGAAGGCACATCTGGAGACCTCACTGGGCTCGCGACTCTGACCTGCGGGTCAGCGGCAAGCAACTTCAGAATTCTGGCTGGCTCCGGGGCTGCGGGATCGAATTCCCAACTGCTGCTGAGCAATCCCGGCGACGTTCCCGTCCAGGCTGAGGTCACGCTCATGACGCCGTCGGGACAGCGCGGGGAACCGACAGAGGTCAGCATCAAGGCCGGCAAGCAGCGAGCCATCCGACTGGGAGGCCTTGCCTCCGGTGCAGAGGCTCTGGCCGTCGCTGTCAAGGTCGACGGGGGAGTCGTGGCCGGCTCTCTCCAAGAGACAGTGCTCGAGGGTCTGACACCCCAGGGCATCGACCTGGCCACCAGCGGAGCGGATGCCGCCTCGCAGCAGGTCGTCACCGGTCTCGACGGGAAGGACGCACGCCTGCGCGTGGCCAACCCGGGCGATGACCTGGCAGAGGTATCGCTTAAGGCCTACGGGCACGATGGGGAGGTCGACATTCCCCGCTCATCGATGACCGTGGTTGCACACGGAGTCGCCGAGGCAGACCTCGGCGATCTTGACGCCACGAGTGTCGTCCTCGACTCGGATCAGAGCATTCAGGCCAGCGCCTTCATCGGCCGTGACGGAGAGAAGGGCAGTGCAGACTTCGGCAGCATCAACGCCACCGACACTCTCGCTGACTCACAGATCATGGCCCTGCCGCGCACGGGCACCGGAAAGCTCTACCTCTCACCAGGACAGGGACAGGTGCAGGTGAGGGGCATGCTCGACGATGGTTCGCTCACGGATCCCCAGTCGATCGATCTCAACCCGACCGGCACCACCGAATTCAGCCCCGCCGAGGTGTCCCCGGACGCGGTCCGCGCCATCGTCATCAGCGGGGAGAACGCTTCAGGCTCGCAATCCGATGGTGTTCACGCCAGCTATGTGGTAACCACGGACTCTGGGATCTCTGCGGTGCAGCCCGCACCGGCACCTGCCGGCGTAGCCTACCGCGACATCCGCCTCGGCTGACTGCAGACGCTTCTGCGTCGGCTGCATCCGCTTTCGCTAGGAGTTCCGGAGGATCTCGACCTGATCGGCGACCACCTCGGCGATGAGAGAATCACGCTGGCCGCTGCTGTGGTATTCGATGACTCGCCGGTAGAGGACGATGTGCGTGAGCCTGTTGGCGGTGGCCGGGAAGACCCGGCCGAAAGCGGGCTCAGTGGAACTTGCCGGTGGAACCGCATCGATGGCCAGCACCACCTCGGCGAGCAGGGCCGGTTCCTGCGCCCGGAAACGGGCGAACTCCTCGGCCGCGACACGAGCGAAGCTCTCCCCTCTGCGCAGTCGGGCCGGGACGTCGGCCAAGAACAGCGGGGACCGCAGTCCGCGGCCATGCCGATCACGATGACGCCTGGTACTCATGAGTCAATATTGTACTGACCATACGGCCCTGGCTGACAGGAACAGGCGGTACTCGCGTGTAAAGTGGTTGACTGTGTCAGCCGTGAGATTGTGTTCAAAAGTCAGCTGCTCGAGCAGTGCCGCAGCCACCATGACGTACGTGCACGCTGATGCTTGTGTCGTCATCGGTCCGCTGTCGCGTCGCGCCGAGCCCGGTGCCCATGACCTGTGCGCCGACCACGCCGCAAAACTGACCCCTTTGGTGGGGTGGGAGCTCATCCGCATCGGAGGTGAGCAGGCGCCTCCCGAGCGCACCCATGACGATCTGTTGGCCATCGCCGACGCCGTCAGAGAAGCGGCAGGACGCCCCGGAGACGGTGCGAGTGCGGGCGAGGCAGCGTCGTCACCCTCGTCTGCGTCGTCGTCGAGCGCTGAGAGGCGAAGCGACGGATCCGTGCCGGGCCGCAAACACGGTCACCTGCGCATCATCGGCGACTCATGACCGACCCCAGGCCCGGAGCTGTGCCGAGTCCCAGTCCAGACCTCGTCGAGGCCCGCACGACTGCGCTCGAATCCGCGGTCGGAGCCTATGACATTCGCGGCCGCATCCCTGATCAGCTCGACGAGGATGTGCTCTTCGCTCTCGGCTGGGCCACTGCCTTCGCTATGTCGGAGCTCGAATCGAGCGCCGAGGTGGTCGTCGGACACGATATGCGACCCAGTTCTCCCGGTTTCGCGCACGCCTTCGCCGCAGGCATCGAGGCAGCCGGTTATCGAGCGGTGCTGCTGGGGTTGTGCTCGACCGATCAGCTGTACTTCGCCTCGGGAATCTTCGACCTGCCCGGTGCGATGATCACCGCAAGTCACAACCCGGCCGACTACAACGGAATCAAGATCTGCGGCCCCCGAGCCGCAGGAGTCAGCCTCGCCTCAGGGCTGGGACGAATCAAGGAGCTGGCACCACAGGCGCCGACATTCGGCCGGGCCGTCGACGGTTCACACCGTTCTGCACCCGCGGTGGACATCAACGAGGTTGCGGCCGCGGACATGCGCAGACGCTACGTCGAACGCATCCGGACGCTGACGCACGTCGATGAGGTCACTGGTCTGAAGGTCATCGTCGACTGCGGCAACGGCATGGCGGGCAAACTCCTCGGTGAGGTCTTCGGCCCTGATTCCGGTTTTGCGAAGGTGCCCTTCGACGTCATCGGACTGTTCACCGAACTCGACGGTACTTTCCCCAACCACGAGGCGAACCCGCTGAAGCCGGAGAACCTCCTCGACGTCTCCCAAGCGGTTCTCGATCACGGCGCGGACCTGGGACTGGCCTTCGACGGAGATGCCGACCGGTGCTTCTTCATCGACGAAACCGGGGCGACCATGTCGCCCTCGGCGATCGGTGCACTCGTCGCCGAACGTGAGATCGCCCGTGCGAAGACGGCCGGCGTCACCGAACCTGTGGTCATCCACAATCTCATCACCTCCCGCAGCGTGCCTGCAACGATCACAGCCGCCGGAGGTCGGGCGGTCCGCTCGAAGGTCGGGCATTCGGGCATCAAAACACTCATGCGCACCGAACATGCCGTCTTCGCCTGCGAACACTCCGCTCACTTCTACTTCGATGAGTTCTACGGTGCCGACTCCGGCATGCTCGCAGCCTGCCACCTGATTGCCGCTCTGGCGAAGACAAAGGCACCTGCGTCACGACTCGTCGCCGACTACGATCTCTACGCACAGTCGGGAGAGATCAACTTCACCGTGGCCGATCCCGAAGCCGTGCTCACCGCCTTCTCGGCCGAATCCGGTCACTTCCCGGCCAACACGGTCGATGACCTCGACGGCATCGGGCTACAGGGCGAAGACTGGTGGATCAACCTGCGCATGTCGAACACGGAGCCCCTGGTGCGACTCAACGTCGAGGCCAGCGACCCGCAGCGGCTGCGCGAATTGACGGCACAGGCCAGTGACTTCGTCGAGGCCCGAAGGCAATAGACTCAACTCAGACGACAACAGTTTCCGTTCTCCATGGAGGTACCGTGCTCGAATCCACCGACTTCAAGGTTGCCGATCTGAGCCTGGCCGAGGCCGGCCGGCACCAGATCCGACTGGCAGAACGCGAGATGCCTGGGCTGATGGCACTGCGTGAAGAATTCGGGCAGAGTAAGCCGCTGACCGGGGCTCGCATTGCCGGAAGCCTGCACATGACTGTGCAGACGGCTGTGCTCATCGAGACCCTCGTCGCGCTTGGTGCGCAGGTGCGGTGGGCCAGCTGCAACATCTTCTCCACTCAAGACGAGGCCGCTGCCGCTGTCGTCGTCGGCACCGGCAGCCTCGACGCTCCAGCTGGTGTGCCGGTCTTCGCCTGGAAAGGTGAGACCCTCGAAGAGTACTGGTGGGCCGCGGATAAGATCTTCGACTTCGCGCAGGGAGCCAACCTCATCCTCGACGACGGCGGCGACGCCACGATGTACGTTCTCAAGGGTGCCCAGGCCGAGCTCGACGGGGGAGTGCCCACCGCGGGTGAGGACGACCCGGAAGAGTTCAAGGTCCTTCTGGCACAGGTGCAGAAATCGCTCGAGGCCGCACCAGGACGTTTCGGTCGCATGGCTGCAGGCATCAAGGGTGTCAGCGAAGAGACCACGACGGGAGTCAACCGCCTCTACCGTCTGGCTGAGGACGGCAAGCTGCCGTTCCCCGCCATCAACGTAAATGATTCCGTGACGAAGTCGAAGTTCGACAACCGCTACGGCATCCGCCACTCCCTGCCCGACGGTCTCAACCGCGCCACAGATGTCCTCATCGGCGGCAAGATCGCCGTCGTCGTCGGCTATGGTGATGTCGGCAAGGGGGCCGCCGAGGCGCTGCGTGGTCAGGGTGCCAGGGTCATCGTCACCGAGATCGATCCGATCTGCGCCCTGCAGGCGACAATGGACGGCTACCAGGTTGAGCATCTCTCCGCGGTGGCACCGACCGCGGACATCATGATCACGACTACAGGCAACACGCGGGTGGTCGGAGTCGAGGTGTTGACCAGCCTCAAACCCGGGGCGATCGTCGGCAACGTCGGACACTTCGACGACGAGATCGATCTGGCCGGCCTGGCCAAGGTCTCCGGAGTCACCAAGGTCGAGATCAAGCTGCAGGTCCACGAATGGCGCGTGCCCGTCCCCACCGACCTGGGTCTGGACCGCGAACAGACGGACTTCCTCGTCCTGTCCGAAGGCCGCCTGCTCAACCTGGGCAACGCCACCGGCCACCCCTCGTTCGTGATGAGCGCGTCCTTTGCCAACCAGGTGCTCGCGCAGATCGAACTCTGGGTCAGCCCCGAACGCTACGACAACGATGTGCACCGCCTGGCGAAGGAGCTCGACGAAAAGGTCGCGCGCCTCCACCTGCCGGCACTCGGAGCGAACCTGTCCGAGCTGTCGAAGGAGCAGGCCGAATACATCGGCGTCGACGTCGCCGGGCCATATAAGCCCGAGCATTACCGGTACTGAGCTTCCCTGACGTCTTCAGGTCCGACCCCCAAACGATGGGGGCCGGGCCTGAAAAGTCTGCGGATCTAAGTGTAGAGAGATGAGCGCGGGGCCGGGTTTGAAACCTTCAGCGGTTCTGCAGATGCAGCCCATGTGGGAGTGTGTTGACGCCTGCACGGAACGCTTGTGACTGTTCACTGCGGCGCTGCTGCTTCGAAAACTCTGCCGAGCGCTGTCGGTGGATGACTGCAGACAGGAACTGTTCCGGCATCGTTCCCTCTGGCGGTGCGGGTGCGACATAGGGGTTGAGCTCGGTGGCGAGTTCCTTCGCCCGCTCCCAGCGCGAATCGCGGCCCAGGTTCTCAGCCATGGACAGAAACTGCACAACCCGGCGGTGCAGCCCGGCAGGGAGCGTGGCAATGTCGGTCTCTGCCAACCAGTTCTGCAGATGCGGTGAGACATGTGTGTGAACCGGTTGGGGTGGGGCGGTGCGTTCGCTGACGGCCATCGTCCCAGCCATGTAGTCGCCGAGGCGCTTGGACTGTGGCGAGACCAGACCGGAGAGGGCTGCCAGTCCGCCACCGGTGGAGAGGATCTCGAAGGGCCAGAGGATGGCGCGAATGAACGAGTGCCTGGCCCGCACGGCCCCACCGTCGTCGCGGACGACGCGCAGACCCAGGATGAGCTTTCCGATCGAACGGCCGTGGGTGAGGACTTCGATGATCATCGGCAAGAGCACGAACACCGAGATGCTCATGATGGTCATCACCGATGCCAGCAGGAGCTCGTTGACGTCAAGGACCTGCAGCAGGAACCAGAACATGGCGATGAGGAGCCCGATGTTGACGATCGAATACACGATGTAGTCGATGAGGCAGCTCAACGCACGCGCGGCCAAAGCCGCAGGCTGGATGCTCAATTCGACGGCTTCGCCCGTCACCAAAGTACTCACGATTCCATCCTGTCATAATTCGCATCCCCACTTCATTGCGGATCGCCTGGGACACAGATTCTGGTCTGCCTGACACTCAGATAGGGTTGAGTCATGGACCCGAATCTGCTGGCCGAACTGCACGGCGACAAGTGGCGAGAACTGTCCATGCTGGCGAAGAAGAACTGGCTGAATCCGGCCCAGGCCCACAGATTCCTCGACCTCTATCGGGATGCGTCGAAGGACCTCTCTCGGATCATGACGGTGGCTCCCGACTCCTTGGAAGCCGCACGACTGTCGGCGATCGTGCATCGTTCGCGCAACCATCTCTCGGCGGTTCCCTCCGGTGGCCTCAGCGGTCTCTCTCGTTTCTTCGTCATCAGCCTGCCGCTGTCGATCTATCGACTCCGGTGGGATTTCCTCATCGTCGCCGCATGCTTCTTGGCAGTGGCGAGTCTGGCCGGGATCTGGGCGGGAATGCACCCGGAGGTTCTCGAGACCTTCGGCGACCACGCCTTCCGCAAGCAGTTCGCGGAGCATGATTTCGTTGAGTACTACAAGGAGAATCCGAACGGGTTCTTCGCAGTCGGGGTGTGGACGAACAATGCGTGGATCGCCGTGCAGTTCGTGCTCCTCGGCATCACCGGCATTTTTGTCGTCTCAGGACTCTTCTCCAACGCGGTCAACGTCGGATTCTCCGGTGCGATGATGTTCGAGTTCGACCGCGGCTCGGACTTCTTCCTCTACATTCTTCCGCACGGAATCCCCGAGATCAGCTGCATCATCCTCGCAGGTGCGGCGGGACTGAGACTGTTCTTCGCCTGGGTGGTGCCGGGACCTCAGCTGCGGCGGAACAAACTCGCTTCAGAAGCCAGATCACTGCTGACCGTGGCCGGTGGTCTGGTCCTCATGCTGTTCATCTCGGGACTCATCGAAGGGTTCGTCACCCCCAATCCGATCCCGCCGGAGCTTAAAATCGCCATCGGCGTTGCCTACACAGCAGCAGTCATCGCCTATGCCTGGTACTTCGGCAAGCGTGCCGCGAGGGCCGGACTCAGCGCCGATCTCGACGAGCACCAGGCGGGCTACTCGATCCTCGCGACAGATCGGTAGAGCCTCCACCGCAGACAGATGGACCTTCCACCACTGACTGGTCTAGCCTGCACCACTGTGTGAGGGTCCTACAGCTTCCCAGTCGCCTTGAGATTGATGTAGAGGTCAGCGAGAGCTCCGGGCAGATCCTCAGGTCCCGCTTCGACCGACTGGACACCGGCTCCGCGAAGACGCGTCTGCAGGGACTTCGATGTCAGCAGCTCCGATTCCGCAGCCGCAGCTGTGAAGATCTCATCGGTGCCCTCACGCTTCGCCGCAAGTTCACCCAGGCCAGGATCTTCCACCGAGGCCACCACGACGCGGTGACGTGCCAAGAGAGTCGGCAGGACAGGCAGGATCTCGTCGGAGACGCTGCCCTCATCCAAAGCGGTGACGAGGACGACGAGCGCATGTTGGCGTGAGGTGGACAGGACAGTCGACGAGATCTGCTCCCAGTCGGCATCGTAGAGTTCCGGGTGCACCGTCGTCAGCGCCACCGAAAGGTCATGGACGGGATCCTTCGAGCGATGGCTCGAGGCGATTGCCCGGATGCGTGCATCGGCGACAATGACATCGACTCGGTCGCCTGCCCCAGAGGCCAAAGCCGTCAACAGCAGAGCAGACTCCAGCGCAGCATCGAAGATGGTGCCGTCACCGCAGCGACGTGCGGCCAGTCTGGAGGAATCGACGACGATGACGATTCTCCGGTCACGCTCTGGCCGCCAGGTCTTGACGACCAGATCCTGAGCACGGGCACTGGCACGCCAGTCGATAGAGCGCACATCATCACCGTCGACATAGTCGCGCAGCGAATCGAACTCTGTGCCCATGCCGCGGATCATCACAGCAGACCGGCCATCGAGTTCACGCAGCTTCTGCGTCTTCGAAGGAAGCTCGCGCCGGGAGATGAACGGCGGCAGGACGCGCACGATCGCCGGCACATCGAAGCTTTTCTGCCGAGCGATGAGGCCTAAGATGCTGCGGCTGCGGATGGTGACCTTGTCCGCGTGCAGAGCACCGCGGCGCACGGGCAGAAGGTGAGTGACCATCTGACTGCTCTCACCTGGGGACAGGTCGAAGTGCGAGCGTGTGTTTTCGGCTCTCGCACTCGGTGACCACGCATCACGGACCGCGATCCGCAGGCGTTTGGGGGAGTCATTGACCATGGTGAGCGTGCAGTCGGTCGGATCACCCAGCCGGACCATCGGTCCAGGCGTGCGCTGGAGGGACACCAACCTCGGCGGGGGAACGAGGAAGAAATCGAGCAGCGCGACGATGACGATGACGCCAGCGACGATCAGTGCACTCGTGAACCCCGGCATGAGCATGACGGGGACGAGCCCGAGCAGGGTCAGCAGGAGCAGTCGTGTGGTCATTCAGCGTGGTACTTCGGTGGTCGCGATGATCGAGTTGAGGACCTGATCGACGTTGAGTCCATCCATCTGAGCCTCGGGTCGGAGGATCACACGGTGGCTCAGGGTCATGTGCGCCAATGCCTTGACATCATCGGGTGTCACGTAGCCGCGGCCCGAGAGCCAGGCATAGGCGCGTGCGGCACCGAGCATTCGGGTGGCACCGCGGGGAGAGACGCCCAGGGCCAGCGACGGTGCCTGTCTGGTTGCGCGAGCCAGGTCGACGATGTAGGTGATGACCTGTGGGGCGATGTAGATGCCGGCGATGCGCTCCCTGGCCTGAGCGATCATGGCGGCGTCGACGACTGGTGTCAGTCCCGCCTCAGCAAGGTGAGAGGCGTCGAAACCGCGTGCATGACGGTCAAGGATCTCGAATTCCAGGTCGCGTTCGGGCAGTCCGAGGACGAGCTTGAACAGGAACCGGTCGAGCTGAGCCTCGGGCAGAGGATAGGTGCCCTCGTATTCGAGGGGGTTCTGGGTCGCCGCGACCATGAACGGTTCCGGCAGAGCACGGGACCCGCCGCCGACCGAGACCTGGTGTTCCTCCATGGCTTCGAGCAGCGCCGACTGTGTCTTGGGCGGGGTGCGGTTGATCTCATCGGCGATGAGGATGTTGGTGAACACCGGGCCGGGCCGGAATTCGAAATTCGACACGGACGCGTCATAGACCAGGGAACCGGTGACATCGCTGGGCATGAGGTCGGGCGTGAACTGGATGCGGGTGTTGTCGAGGCTGACCGAGGTGGCGAAACTGCGCACCAGGAGGGTCTTGGCGACACCGGGCACACCCTCAAGCAGCACGTGACCCTGGCACAGCAGTGCGATGAGCATCCCGGTGACCGCTTCGTCCTGTCCGACCACGGCCTTGGCGATCTGCGTGCGCACGTCGACGAACGCCTCCCGGAGAGGGTCGCGCTCCTGAGCCGCCTGCTGGGGCTGGCCTGGCTGTGCCGCCTGCGACTGCGCTGGCTGGGAGGGCTCGGCCTGTGCCTGTGCCTGTGCCGACTGGGGCTGGGCCTGTGCCGGTTGGGTCGGCTGGGCCTGGCCCTGCGGCTGCTGGGCAGAGTTCTCGCCTGGAGTCTGTGTCATGAGATCTCACTTTCGATGAGGGTGAGCTGATGGACGATGTTCGCTAATTCTGAGTCGGTGCTGGGCACTGCGGAGGAGAAGACCGAATCGACCTGGGCCGGATCTCGGCCGGTCGCGTTCGCGATGCCGACGATGATGTCGCGGGGCCCGGCCTCGGGACCCAGCGCCAGCCGTTTCGCAACGCGCAGGAGAGCGCCAGTGCGCAGGGTGTGCAGGGCACCAGTCCGGTCGTGGCTGCGCGCGGCCAGAGCCGCACGACCGTGCACCGTCTCCACAGCGGGAACGATGACCGGCAGGCGTTCGACGGCCAGGGGACCGAACCTGCGGCCGAGGATGAGCAGGAGGATGAGCACACACGGAACCAGCCACAGGGCTCCGGCGATGAACCAGCTGGGCACATAGTCCAAGGTCGACGGGGTCGACTCGGACTCACCGGACTCGGTGGGGTAGTAGACGACCAGGTGGCCGGACTGTGATAGCTGGGAGAGAACCAGTGAGGCATTGCCCTCTTCATCGATGCCGGCGTTGGTCGCCCAGTCGGGATTGCCGAGGACGGTGACGGGGAAGTCGGCCTTCCCTCCGCCGCCCTCATCGACGATGAGCTGCCCGTGCGCCGATCCAGGGGTGACTTCGCCACCGCCAACCTGGGAGACGCCAGGGCCGGTGAACGGGTAGCAGGTGCTCAGACCCTCGGTGCCTTTTCGGGCCTCGGCATACTCCGTCTCGCCGGTCTCAACGCCGCCGGCAGCCTGGGCCGCCGGCACCTCACAATGCGGCCGTGAGATCTTATCCGGGGTGGCCAAGGGGCTGATGCTGTCATCGACCGTGATCCTGTCGGTGAATTCCTGGACCATATGGCCGGGATCGATGAGTGCCAGTCGATTGTCATTGGCGGCGAGCTGAGACTGGAAGCCGTCGATATCGCCCTGGGAGAGCAGATCGGCCTTCGTCGGAATCAGGAGTGTCGTGTCCGGTTTCCCGGAAGCTTTGTGAGCCGTTTCGTAGTCCTCGGTCGTGGTCACCTCGACCCCATGGTCGCGCAGAGTTTCGACCATGGCCTTCGTGCCTTCACGAGCCGTGGAATCGTAGTGCAGAGGTGCCTCGGACTCGCGGTCCGAGGTCATCAGCATCGTGGCGATCACGGTGATGAGGATGGCGATGGCCGCCACGATCCACACACCGGCCGACCTCAGCCTAGCCGTCAGCGGGACCGCCGCACTCGAACGGGTGCCTCTGGTAGCGACGTCGATAAGGGCACTCATGATGCCACCGCCGATCGATGGCGCGGACTCAACGCGCTCAACGCCTCATCAAGTGCGAGGAACTCGTGATAGGTCTCAGATAACGAAGCGAGCGAAGTCCCATCAGGGTCCTCACCGAAGAAGAGGTCGTTGAACACCTCGGCGACTCGGGCCAACTGGCGCCGGTGTTCGGGCACTTCGTCTCCGGCAGTGCGGCTGAGTTCGCTGGCAGTCGATGCTGAATCGAGAGTGACGATGTGCTTCTGGGAGAGCACAGCGAAGATGGCACGTGCAGAATCGATGACCGCAGTCCTCATATCCCCGCGCTCGGCGGCGGCCCGCGCACTCTCTCTCCAAGGGCCGGGCTCAGGTGAGGCGACGACAGGGTCGAAGGCAGACAACGGAAGGGAGGTCTTCTTCAGCCCGACTCGGCGGACCCGCCAGATGATGAGGCCGACGATGGCGGCCAGAGCCACGATGACGATGAGAAGCATCCACGGAGAGTTGTTGTTGAGTGCGCCTGAGACGATCGAGTCCCAGAAGTTGCTCAACCACTGACCGATCTGTTCCAACGGGGTGAGATCGGTGTCCGAGTATTCCTTCTTCGACAGTTCGTGCTCGACCCATTCGCGCCCGGTCTCTCGATCGATGGTCGAACTTGCCAACATGCTCATGCGGCGTCCTCCTCACGGCGAATGAGAACCAGGTCGAACCCTTCAGTACGCATGCGTTGGTCAAAGTAGCAGACGCAGACGAGGCAGGAGAAGTATGCGAAGAGAATCGCCGAGGACACTGTCGTCAGGAGCAGAAGAAGAGCTCCGGCGATGGCGACGATGATCGTCATCGACATGGAGGCCGCACCAGCGGCGCCGATGGCGATGGTGGCGATGACGGTGACGACCATGACGAGAGGAGAGATGATGAGTTGGACCAACTGGTTGGACAGGAAGTAGCCGAGTCCCAGCTGTCCGAGGGTGCGCCAGAATCCGGTGCCGGTCAGGCGCCAGGAGCGTCGCAGTCCGGCTCGCACGCCCAGCTTTTCGACGGCGATCGCAGAGCCGGTGAAGGCGAAACGCAGATTCAGCCAGATCAGGGCGCACAACCAGAGTCCCAGCGCGAGGAAGGCAGTGACGATTGCGATAACCGTGTTGTCGGAGAGTGCGAAGAGAAGCGAGGGCAGCCCGAGAAGAACCAGCAGACCCAGATTGACGGCGCCCAGGAGAAGGGCCGCGAGAATCAGTGACCAGCGGCGACCACGCAGCGACGCCCACGACTGAGTCAAAGTCGTCTTGCGTGCCCCGAACGAATTTTCGGCACCGCTGGCGGCCAGTCCGGCAAGGAAATGAGCGACGCCGAGGCTGAGCAGGCTGATCGCGAACGATCCCATCTGCGCGAGCAGGAAGAACCCGGACATCGCATCGTCATTGCTGACGAGATCGTTGAGGAAGGGCAGGAACTTGAGCGCGACGAAAGCACCGACCGCGGTGAGGACGAGACTCCAGAGCGTGAACACGATGAGAGCCGCACCGATGGTGAGCCCGGGAATGAATCGCAGCAGACGGAAACCGGAATCGAGCACCTCAAAGAAGGTCAGCGGTCGTTTGGCCAGAACTCCACGCGGGGAAGGCGGGTGCCATTCGTGATGCGTCGGGCCCTGATCTCGTCGTTGCCACTGACCTGTCTGCCAGTCGACCTCTGAGGTCCACGCATTAGATCGTCCCATTACCACGCAATCCTGCCATGATTTGGTGCCCAGCGCCGACTCGAATCGCACCCTGAAACAGAGTTCACAACGTCTGCAATGAGAGGTGGGGGTGTCGAGGTCGAAAGATTGGGCGCTCATAAGCGACAATGGAAAGATGAACGCTCGTATCCTCGTAGTTGATGATGACACGGCTTTGGCCGAAATGATCGGGATTGTGCTCAAAAGTGAAGGCTTCGAGCCCTTCTTCTGCGCTACCGGTGATCAGGCCTTCGGCGAATTTGAGAAGGTGAACCCGGACCTCGTCCTCCTCGACCTCATGCTGCCCGGCAAAGACGGGCTTGAGGTCTGCCGAGAGATCCGCGAGATCTCCTCGGTGCCGATCATCATGCTCACGGCGAAATCGGACACCGTCGATGTTGTCCTCGGTTTGGAATCCGGCGCCGACGACTACGTTCCCAAGCCCTTCAAACCCAAGGAGCTCATTGCCCGGGTGCGAGCCCGCCTGCGCATCTCCGAACCACAGGCCCCGGAGCTGCTCACCGTCGGTGACGTTGTCGTTGACGTCGCCGGTCACACCGTGACGAAGGGCGGTTCGCCGATCTCACTGACACCACTCGAGTTCGATCTGCTGGTGGCTCTCGCCCGCAAACCATGGCAGGTCTTCTCCCGCGAAACCTTGCTCGAAGAAGTGTGGGGCTACCGGCATGCGGCGGATACGCGCCTGGTGAACGTACACGTGCAGCGACTGCGGTCGAAGATCGAACGTGACCCGGAGAAACCAGACATCATCGTCACCGTGCGCGGCGTCGGATATAAGGCAGGCAGAGCGGCGTGAGTCGCTCTTCGGCTGTGGGCGGAGCAATCCGCACCGCAGCCTCGGCGATCCGGACGTTCTGGCGGTTCCTCCTCCGCTCGTTCAGCCATTCTCTGCAGCTGCGGATCGTCGTCCTCACCATCGTCCTCACCTCCGTGGCCATCTTCGGGGTGGGGACGTACATGTCACAGCAGATCTCACGTGGCCTCTTCGACACCAGGCTCCAGTCTCTGTCGTCCCAGGCGGGGACCATCGTCTCCGAGCTGCGCAGCCTCTCTCCCGTCGACGGTCAGGCCGTGACCCAAGAGAACCTGAGCTCACAGCTGTCATCGATCTACAACCGCTCCACCGGCTCTGTGTACTCGTTGACCTTGGAACCCAGCGATCCGAACTCCTCGTTCTCAACGATCAGTGCCGGTACGACGGACTCCGATGGTGCGGCGGCCGCGGTGCCCATCAGTGATGAGCTCAAGGCTGCCATCGGCAAGGCTCCGACCGACGACATGCTCTATCAGTCAGTGGCACTTCCCGATGGGTCCGGGCCCGGGCTGCTGATCTCCCAGGAGCTTCAGATCCCTGGCGCAGGACAGTTCCAGCTCTACTATCTGGGCGACCTGTCCGAACAGCAGGACACCCTCGACTTCGTCCAGAGGTCGATGCTCGTCGCCGCCCTCGTCCTCGTCGTCCTCGTCGGTGCTGTGGCGTGGATCGTCACCCGGCTCGTAGTGACCCCGGTGCGCACCGGAGCCGAGGTGGCACGACTGATCGCCGACGGTGACCTTGACGAGCGCATGCCCGTCCACGGCAACGACGAGATTGCCGTGCTGGGGGAGTCTTTCAATGACATGGCCGACACCCTTCAGCATCAGATCCAACAGATGGAGCGACTCTCCGTCCTGCAAAGGCAGTTCGTCTCCGATGTCTCTCATGAGCTGCGCACACCTCTGACCACCATCCGCGCCGCCGCGGACCTCATCTACGACTCGCGTGATGACCTCGATCCCGTGACAGCTCGCAGCGCCGAACTGCTGAACTCGCAGGCGGAGAGGTTCGACAACCTCCTCTCGGACCTGCTGGAGATCTCCCGCTATGATGCCGGCGCCGCTGCCCTGGTAGCCAAGCCCGTCGACATCGGCGCCATCGTCACCTCGATCATCGAGACAGTGTCGATGGTGGCAGATCAGATGTCGACGAACATCGTCGTCCACGCTCCGTCCTCGCCGGTGATGGCCGAGGTCGACAGGGTGCGCATCACACGGATCGTGCGCAACCTCGTCGTCAACGCGATCGAACACGGTGAGACCAACCCGATCGACATCTATGTCGCCTCCAACGCCGAGGCAGTGGCCGTGAGCGTGCGCGACCACGGTGTGGGCATGAACGAAGAACAGGTCGAGCACGTCTTCGACCGGTTCTGGCGTGCCGATCCCGCTCGCAAACGCACACTGGGTGGGTCTGGCCTGGGCCTGGCGATTTCACTCGAGGACGCTCACCTGCACAACGGTTGGCTGCAGGTCTGGGGCAAACCGGGCGAAGGCTCATGCTTCCGCCTGACCATTCCACGCCGACCCGACCAGGAAATCACCTCCTCACCTCTGCCGCTGCCGCCTCGGGATGCGCAGATCCAAGGTGCTGCGCTGGTGGCAGGCCCTCTGTCCTCCGACGGTTCCGTGCGAATCCAGACGGGGTCGATCCCCATCGTGGTCGAAGCCAATCAGACTCCTCCCGCCCGTGGAGGATACGTTGACGGCCCTGAGGTCATCCGCGGCGATGCTGCCATCATCGACGACGGCACTGACATAGGCAGGGGCACGGAGAGTTCCAGCGACGCCGAGAGTGACTCGGCCGCTGACAGCAACTCGATCGCTGAAGACCTCGGCGAGGCAGAGCAGACTGAGGACATGAGCGAAGACGCCACCGGTAACCGCGACGACACTGCTGCTGACGACACAGACGACACCGTTGCCGATGACACCGACACCAGCATTCACATTGACATGGACACCGTGTGGCCCCCCGAAGGAGGATCGAAGTCATGACGACGCCCCGACGAAAGAAGGGTCTGAGCATGGCGATCCTCGCCGTCTTCGCCAGTCTGGCCCTGGGAGCCTGCTCTTCGATCCCGAGCAATTCGCCCGTGGGTCACATCGAGGCCGGTTCCGGTGACCCGGGTGCCAGCAACGCTCGGATCCCTGATGGCCCCGAACCCGGTGACAGCATCGGTGAAATCGTCCGCGGGTTCCTCGCCGCTGGCGCGGGCACCGGAAACAACTTCTCCGTCGCCAAGTCCTTCCTCACCGAAGCCGAGGCACAGGAGTGGAATCCGCAGGAATCGGTGTCGCTGCTGCCCAACGACACCGATCTGGATTCGCTCAACGCCGAAGTCACCTCCGACCAGAAGACGCTGACGATGTCGGCGCCCGTCGTCGGACTGGTCAACTCCTCGGGCATCTTCAACTCAACCAAACCGGGAACCCAGTCGAACATGGAATTCTCGCTGAGGCAGGAGAACGGGGAATGGCGCATCGCCTCGGCGCCCGACGGTCTGCTCATCTCGCAGTCGGAGTTCCAGACGATCTTCCTCAACTACTCGCTCCAATTCTTCACCTCTGACTACTCCTACCTGGTTCCTGACTCCCGCTGGTTCCTCCGGTCGTCGTCGACGCCGACAGCTCTCATCAACGAACTCCTCAGCGGTCCAGCCCCATATCTGTCAGGGGCTGTCGTGACCTCGATTCCCGACGGCGCGAAACTCAGCGACACGAACGTGGTGAGCATCGAAAACGGTGTCGCACACATTGCCCTGAGTAACCAGGGGGATGCGCCCACGGACAAGGAGAAGGGGCTGATTCGAGAACAGATCGCATCGACTCTGAAGGTAATTCCCTCAATCTCAAGCATCGAACTGACTATCGGGGGACAACTCGTCCCAGAGAGTCTGCAGCCCGAGACCGATTCCTCGGTCCAGGTCGACGGTCCACCGGTGGTGCTGGCCAAAGACCGACTCTCGCGCATCTCCGGCACGACCGTGGCCAAAGTCGAGAACAGTCCTGACCTGTCCAAGGCCAGGGCCAGCGACCCCGCCGTCTCCTTCGACGATTCGCTCTACGTCTACCTGCAGAATTCCGGGAAGGAGCTGATGCGTCTCAAAGCCGACTCTGTTGATGCGACTCCGATCTTCAAGGGAAAAAAACTGGTGCGCCCCAGCATCGATCGGTTCAATACGGTCTGGACGGGGGAGCGCGCCAACAAGGGCAAGCTCACGGCCATCGGCGATGACAGCAAGGAACACACCATCAACACGGACTTCCTGGCCGGTCGCGACCTCATCGACCTGGAAGTTTCCCGTGACGGCACACGGATCGCGCTGCTGAGCAGACACAAGGGCGAACCATCACGCATCGACGTCGTCGGAATCCCACGTGACAAAGCGGGGAACCCCTCCGGCACCGTGTCTGATGCGCCGATCGAAGTCGGGTCGAACTTCGATGAGGTCAGGGACATCTCCTGGGCCGGATCGACCTCGGTGGTGGCGCTGGCTGCCACGGCAGGCGAACGGGTCCAGCCGTTCCGCATCGGCGTGACTGGGCCTCCCGCCCAGCTGGGAGAGGTCCCTGATGGCAGTCGGATCGCCTCCGGCGAAGACGGTCGTTCGATCCTCGTGACGAGCTCCTCTGGAGAGATCTACTCCTACAACTCCAATGCCTGGCAGAAGCTCATC
Organism: Brevibacterium sp. FME37; assembly: GCF_014897485.1. NCBI lineage: Bacteria > Bacillati > Actinomycetota > Actinomycetes > Micrococcales > Brevibacteriaceae > Brevibacterium > Brevibacterium sp. FME37. The sequence continues at coordinate 290,333 of NZ_JABUYE010000002.1, read as the reverse complement.
GATATCTCGGCCAAGGACCCTTCCTACCCGGGCTGAGGATTCTTCTCACCATGGCATAGTAGATTTCTCCCATGGGACTGCTGACCGAATTCGGCGAGCTCTTCCTGCCCCGCCGGTGCGCCGGTTGCGGTCGGGAGGACGTCTCACTGTGCACGGCGTGTCTGAGTCTGCTCGGCGGCATCCCCCGAGCCATGGAGCCGCGCTATGGCCAGATTCCCGTCGTCGGAGTCTCAGAATACAGCTCTGAGATTTCTCATATGGTGGTCAACTTCAAAGACAACGGCCGCCGAGACATTCTTGACCCTCTGGCCTTGGCCCTTGCGCGTTCCATCACCGCAGCCTTGGAGTTGGCTCATCATCCGGGTGGTCAGGTGAGGCTGTTTCCCGCGCCGAGCTCTGAACGAGCACGGCGACGCCGAGGCGGCTCCCACACTGCGGCACTGGCTCGCCGCGCGGCGGAACTCGTACCCGAGCTGTCTCTGGAGGTGGTCGACGTTCTCCTGGCCAGACGTCACCATGACCAGGTCGGGCTGGGAGCTCATGCCAGGGAGGCCAACGTGGCGAAATCGCAGTACCTCAACCCGAGGGTTCTGCCCTCGGAACCTTCTGAACGCGGAGACGAAAGTGCGTCCGCTCCCGGTGTGGATCTTCTCATCGATGATTTCTCAACTACCGGAGCAACTTTGGCAGAAAGCGCAAGGGTACTAGCATCGGTGCAGATCAGACCCGCTGCAGGAGCCGTTCTCGGTCTCGGCCGCGGGGGCACTCGATTTGTCTCTCCCTTTACTGTATAACGGTGGTTACCCATCCAAGGGAATGGGATCGGATGAATCCGACGAACGAGTCGCTAAGGACGCATCATGGACATTGTTGTCAACGGACGTCAACTGACCATCTCCGATAGTTTTCGGGCCCACATTGAGGACAAGATCGCCAAGGTCGAGCAGCTCGCACCGCGAGCTCAACGAGTCGAAGTGCACGTTGCCCACGAGAAGAATTCTCGTCAGCCCGAGACCAGCGAACGAGTCGAACTCACTGTAGTGGCGAAGGGGCCCGCCATTCGTGCGGAAGCCATGGCAAGCGATAAGTATGCTGCATTGGATTTGGCCTGGGCGAAGCTCGTTGAGCGATTAAGGCGTGCCAGGGACCGCAATAAGGTTCCTCGAGCGGGTCACCACAGGAAGGAATCCACGGCGGAGGCCCTGGCGAAGATGCCCGTCGCAGATTCGCTGGTTCCCGAAGAAGGCCAAGCGATCGATGCGAACGAGTCTGCGAACAACGACCAGACGAACGGCCGCATCAAGGCTGAAGGTGATTCTCCCGTGGTTCTGCGTGAGAAGACATTCAACGGCGCACCCATCGGAATCGAGGAAGCGCTCAACCGGATGGAGCTCGTAGGGCACGACTTCTACCTGTTCATCGACGAGGAGTCGAGCAAACCCTCCGTGGTCTACCGCCGCAAGGGCTGGAGCTACGGTGTCATCGCTTTGGATCCTGAACTTCAGGCCGTCGGCGACTGACCGATTCCAATCTGATCATCATTGATCTGAACACACGCGAATAGACGCACATGATCGCCGAGGTGGGAACCCCCACCTCGGCGATCTGCGGTTACACCCACTCTGGCCCCAGGCTCGTGCACCCTCGCGACCCCCGGTGACCAGGCGCCAGAGCTTCTCCAATGGTCCCTGCCCGACGAAGCGCAGCCACAGGGCCGAGACGATGATCTGGATGACCATGATGGCTGCACAGATGAGGATCCCGGCCAGATATCCGTCATGGTCATCAAACCTGCTCAGGCCGGGCTCGACGGCTTTGACGGCGAGGATGAGCAGTGTGGCTCCGATGTAGTTGCTCAGCGCCATCCGACCCCATGGTGCGGACGGCGGGGGCGGTGTGCGGCCGTGGTGTTTGAACTCATGACATCCATCCTGGTCGAACCGCACCTCGGCCCGCATCGGCACAATGGCCGGACTGCGTGAGCAAGTCTCAGTCGTTCGGCCGATTCATTGCCCCCGATTCCCACATTCGAGCCGCGATCTCGACCCGATTGCGTGCCTCGAGGCGGGTCTGGATATTGCCCAAGTGGCTCTTCACAGTACCCAGGGAAATATAGAGTTCGGAACAGATCTCCTGGTTGGTCCGCCCCCGCGCAACCAGGCGAGCGACATCGTTCTCCCGTTCGCTGAGCCCGGCCACCCGGTCCTCGCCCGTTGTGTTGTTGCGGGAACGGCGGCTGAGCAGGTCCAAAGTCAGCGACGGAGAGATCAGCGCGTCACCGTTCGCGGCGGCCCTGACTGCGGCCAGCAGCAGGTCAGGCCCGGCATCCTTGAGGAGGAATCCGCTGGCACCGCCGGCGAGAGCCGCATCGACATAGTCATCATCGTCGAAGGTGGTGACCATGATGACCTTGGAGATCGGCGTCAGGTGGGGCAGCGCGGCGAGACCGTCGAGTTTGGGCATTCGGATGTCGAGGAGGATGACGTCGGGGCGTTCGCGTTTGACCAGTTCGATGGCATCGACCCCGTCGGCGGCTTGTCCGACCACAGTGATCGACTCATCGGCGTCGAGGATGAGGGAGAACCCCATCCGCACCATTTCCTGATCATCGACCAATGCCACTGAAATCACGTTCGTCCTCCATCGATCGTCGTCGCCAGTCATGCCTCGTCCGTCATGCCTTGCCCGTCGGAGCCAAGGGTATCCGAGCCTCGAGCACCCAGCTGCTATCCTGGGCCGGTCCTGCGAACAGATCCCCGCCGAGGTGGTCGACCCGGGCCCGCAGACCCTGCAGCCCAGTTCCGCTGCCCGAACCGATCCCACCGGAACCGGGGCCGTTGACCACAGTGAGGACCACGTCATATCGAGACGGGTCTCCGGGCCTCGCCGAGGCTGTGGTGGACACCCGGACCGTGACCGGGACCCCGGTTCCCGCATGTCGGCGGATGTTCGTCAGCGCCTCGGCCAGCACTCGATCAAGGACGGGCCAGAGGGTGGAGGGAACCGCCTCGGCGACGGTGTCGGTGATGTCGAGTCTGATGGTGTCCTGGGTACCGAAGCCGTTGACTCGGTCGATGAGTGCCTGAGCTCCGGATGCGATGGGCGACCGGGGACCGATCGCGTTCGAGGTGTTCGAGACGAGCGAGCGGATCTCCTCAAGAGCACGGGTTCCCGACTCTTCGATCTTGGCCAGAGCGGTGGAGAGGACTCGGACATCTTCACTGCGGCCTGCCGCCTGGGAGAGGACGACGATTCCCGTCACCTCGTGGGCGACCAGGTCATGAAGCTCGGTGGCCATGCGACGTCGCTCCGCCTCAACGGCGGTGGCATGACGTTCGACCAGGGAACGGTCGATCATCCGCAGCAGCAGACCCAGAGACAGGCTCACTACGATCACGGTGGAGGCACCGAATGCAAAGGCCAGCCCATCGTCCCAGCCCATCAGGCAGGGCTCGACGATGTTGCCCACACACAGCAGAACGAGCATCAGCATCTGAGTGCGGGTGACGAACCATCGGGAGAGCATCACCACCGTCACCAGACTCAGCCACATCACGGTCAGACTCAGAGTCGAAGCGAGACCGACCGGGACGAGTGCGAGGAGCAGGGCGAGAGCGGCCAACGGCAGCAGCCTGATGCTCGGACTGCGTCCGCCCGAGGCACGGGATTGGATTCGCACCAGAATCGGCAGTGCCGTGGCCAGAGCGAACAGTTCGGCGATGACGAGCAGCAGACTCGACCCTGTCGCCAGCTCGAGCAGGAACGTCAGAGGCAGGGGGAGGAGCCACAGCCACGTGATCACGGTCTTCATCGTCACTCAGTCTAGTCAGGCCCGGTGCTCGCCGGGAGCGTTCACGGGGTGGACTCGGATCAGGCTGCGGCCGGGCAGTCGGGGGAGTCGTACTCAAGTTCGACGACGACTCCCGCGTTCGTGACTGCTGTGCCCTTGACCGTGACGTCTTGCTTCATCTCGATCTGTCCGGTGGACGAACCATCGGCGAACACCTGCAGTCGGTCATCGGCGACGTCGGCTGAGAAGGTGACCCTCGAACCGTTGACTTCTGCGGAGTCGGTGAATGAACCGTCTGCCCGTTCGATCGGCTCGACTTCACCGTCCGGGTGGTCGAAGGTGACGAAGCGGGTGAGACGGTCCGCGTGAGAGTCGCTGAGGCGGTGGACGAGCAGCTGATCCTTGTTCGTTCCGGCCTGCAGTGCGAGATCGACGTAGGTGAGGTCGGCGGAGTCGCGCATGGCATAGAGGATGTAGGGCCGGCCATGGACATCGATCGAAGTCGCGTCGGTATCGCGGGCGTCGAGGAAATCTTCGGCCTGGGACTCCAGCGCCAGCTTCGACTGGTGTTCCCAGACGAAGAGGGCGCCGATGGCGGCAGCGATGATGCAGAGTGTGGAGACGAGCGCGATGATTGCCTTCTTCATGGTGTTTCCTGGTTCCTTCGGTGTCGGATTCGTGTTGACGTATTCGATCTTTCCGTCTTGGTCAGAAGATGGCGTCGGCCAAACGGCCGATCAGGGTCGGCCGGATGGACAGACCTGCCGCAGATGTGCTGTGTCAGTGCCGTGCTCTACTGTGGATCCATGCAGAAGATGACGCTCTCAGCAGCTCGGAGAACGGCGATCGCGGCGACCGGACTCGACAGGGCACGTCCGAAGCAGGTGACGGCGAGACACCTGAAGTCGACGTTCGCCAGACTAGGACTGACCCAGATCGACTCGGTCTCTCGCGTCGTGCGTTCCCACTACCTGCCCTACTACTCGCGACTCGGACCGTATCCGCGTGAGACCCTCGACCGGCTCTTCTACTCAGCACCTCGCATGGGCGTCGAATACTGGGCCCACGCCGCGGCGTTCATCCCTCCCGAGACCTGGAGTCACTTCGAACGCACCAGAACCGAATGGTGGCGCAACGACTACGGGCAACGGCACCCCGAGAGCGGACCTGAGTTCCGGGCACTGCAGCACTCGGTCCTCGACGTGTTGGAAACCGGGCCGAAGACTGCACGGGGAGTCGCCGAACTCGTCGACCATGAAATCCCCGAACGCAACCGCGATCATTGGGGGTGGAACCCCAGCCAGGTCAAGGTGGCGCTGGAAGCACTGTTCGCCGGTGGCATCATCAGCGCCGCGGGCCGCAACGACCACTTCGAACGGGTCTATGCCCTGCCGCGCGACGTCAGCCGGTCCCTGCCGGCGTCTGAGCTCTCCTACGGCCCCGCCTGCGCCCCTGAGCTCGGCCTCGATCCCGAAGCAGAACGACCCCGAGGCGTATCCGGCACAAGCAACAATGTGCTCGAACTGACCCGAATTGCGGCGCAAGCTCTCGGCATCGCCCGGCCCGACTGTCTGGCAGACTACTTCCGGCAGAGGCGCGCGCCCACAGATGAGGCCATCACCTCCCTGCTGGCCTCCGATGAGCTCATCGAGGTCGATGTTGAGGGGACGCGGACACTGAAATGGCATGAGGCGAGAACCCCTCGTTCTGTCTCGGCCAGAGCCCTCCTCGCCCCGTTCGACCCCCTGGTCTTCTACCGGCCGCGGATCGAATGGCTCTTCGACTTCCACTACCGGATCGAGATCTACACTCCGGCCAAAGACCGAGTGCACGGGTACTACGTGATGCCGTTCCTCCTCGGCGAACGACTGGTCGGCCGCGTCGACCTGCACCGGGACCGGGAGGCGAACACGCTTCGAGCGCTGAAGGTGACGTGGGAACCCGGCGAATCCCACGAGGAGGAACTTGCGTCGGAGTTATGTGAGATGGCGAAGTGGCTCGGATTGGGTGCGGTGGATATGAGTGGTACTCACCTGCCATTAAGCTAGGGAATATAGAGTCGTTCGAGTTGTTGTCAGGCATTCATGCCGATTAGGAGAAAAGTGGCTAATTTCCTCGAGAAGCTTCTGCGCACCGGTGATGGACGTACGCTGAAGAAGCTCCGCCAGTACGCGGATGCGATCAATGCGCTGTCCGAGGAGTTCAGCGAAATGTCAGACGCTGAGCTGCGGGAGGAAACTGATCGCTTCAAAAAGCGTTATCAGGATGGGGAGACCCTCGATTCGCTGCTCCCGGAGGCCTTCGCCGCCGTCCGTGAGGCATCGGGCCGCACCCTGGGCATGCGCCACTTCGACGTCCAGCTCATGGGCGGGGCCGCACTGCACCTGGGCAACATCGCTGAGATGAAGACCGGTGAAGGTAAGACGCTGGTCGCCACGGCTCCGGCTTACCTCAACGCGCTCACCGGCGGGTCCGTGCACATCATCACGGTCAATGACTACCTGGCCACCTACCAGTCCGAGCTCATGGGACGCGTGTTCCGGTTCCTGGGAATGGAGACCGGCTGCATCCAGGCGAACATGTCCTCGGAGAACCGTCGCAAGCAGTATGCCGCGGACATCACCTACGGTACGAACAACGAATTCGGCTTCGACTATCTGCGCGACAACATGGCCTGGTCGGCGGAAGAGCTCGTGCAGCGCGGACACGCCTTCGCGATTGTCGACGAGGTTGACTCGATCCTCATTGACGAGGCCCGTACCCCGCTCATCATCTCCGGCCCGGCCGAAGGCGATGGCGACCGCTGGTACGAAGAATTCGCCAAGGTCGTGAAACGACTCAAGACCGACCGTGACTACGAAGTCGACGAGAAGAAGCGCACTGTGGGTGTGCTCGAACCCGGCATCGAACGCGTGGAGGATTACCTAGGCATCGGAAATCTCTACGATGCCGAGAACACTCCGCTGATCAGCTTCCTCAACAATGCGATCCGCGCGAAGGAACTCTTCAAACGGGACAAGGACTATGTGATCCTCGACGGTGAAGTCCTCATCGTCGACGAACACACTGGCCGTGTGCTCAAGGGCCGCCGCTACAACGAGGGACTCCACCAGGCCATCGAAGCCAAGGAAGGCGTCAAGGTCCAGGCCGAGAACCAGACCCTGGCGACGATCACCCTGCAGAACTTCTTCCGTCTCTACGAGAAGCTTTCCGGCATGACCGGTACCGCAGAGACCGAGGCCGCGGAATTCATGTCGACCTACAAGCTCGGTGTGGTTGCGATCCCGACGAATAAGCCGATGCAGCGCGTCGACCAGTCGGATCTCGTGTACAAGAACGAGGTGGCGAAGTTCGATGCTGTCGTCGATGACATCGCTGAGCGCCACGAGACCGGACAGCCGGTCCTCGTCGGAACCACCAGCGTGGAGAAGAGTGAGTACCTCTCCAAGCACCTGAAGAAGCGCGGCATCCGCCACGAGGTGCTCAACGCGAAGAACCACGCAGGTGAAGCATCCATCATCGCCATGGCCGGGCGGAAGAGTGCCGTGACAGTGGCCACGAACATGGCCGGTCGCGGTACCGACATCATGCTCGGCGGCAACGCCGAATTCCTTGCGGTGAGCGAGATGGAGGAGCGGGGCCTGGACCCGCAGGACGACGAAGAGCAGTACGAAGCCGAATGGCAGGACGTCCTCAAAGCTGCAGAGACGCGAGTCAAGACAGAAGCCAAGGAGGTCGTCGAGTCCGGCGGCCTGTACGTCCTCGGCACCGAGCGTCACGAATCACGGCGCATCGACAACCAGCTGCGTGGACGTTCGGGACGCCAGGGCGACCCCGGTGAGAGCCGCTTCTACCTGTCTCTGACCGATGACCTGATGCGACTCTTCGGCTCCGGTGCCGCCGAGCGGATCATGGCCACCGCCAATGTCCCTGACGACGTTCCACTGGAATCCAAGATGGTGTCCAGGGCAATTCTCTCTGCGCAATCGCAGATCGAACAGCGCAACGCCGAACAGCGCAAGAACGTCCTCAAATACGATGACGTGCTCAACCGTCAGCGCACAGTGATCTACGACGAGCGTCGCAGCGTTCTTCATGGCGCAGACCTGGAAGAACAGGTCGCGAAGTTCCGTGAAGACATCATCGACACCTATGTTGCCGAGGCTACGGCCGGGCCGGTCGAGGACTGGAAGGTCGGCGAACTCTTCGACGCACTGGGCAAGATCTATGAGCCCTCCATCACTGAAGAAGATCTGGCCGAAGAGGTCGGCGGGCTCGGTAACCTGACGAAGAACCGCCTCAACCAGGAGATTCAGTCGGACATCGAGGTGTTCTACCAGCAGCGTGAAGAGGCTCTGGGTGAAGAAGCAACCCGTGAACTCGAACGACGAGTCGTGCTCTCGGTCATCGATAAGCGGTGGCGCGAACACCTCTACGAGATGGACTACCTGAAGAACGGCATCGGTCTGCGGGCCATGGCGCAGAAGGATCCGCTGGTGGAGTACCAGCGCGAAGGCTTCGACATGTTCAAGACTATGCAGGATGGGATCAAGGAGGACGTCGTCCGCCTCACCAATACCCTGCAGGTGACCGTGAACCGGGCTGAGGACTCATCCGATGATGATTCCGAAGTTGAGGTGGACGCGGCTGAACTGCGTCACACCACGCCCAAGATGCAGCTGTCTGCTCCGGCGGAGGCAGGTTCGACCTCAATGTCCGAATCTGAAGACGACGAGTCTGGACCCGGAGCCGGAGCCGATCAGCCTGCCAATCGTGCAGAGCGTCGCGCGAAGAAGAAGGCCAAAAACTGACTCGCAGTCTCTGACTGTGTCTCTCACATAGTCTGCAGTGCAGTCATCGTCCACCGGGTGGTGAGCAGTTCCAAGCGGATTGCCACCGCCCGGAATCGGTTCTGCGTACGGACGATGACGGTGACCTCAGCGATTGCGCCGGTGACTCTGCAGACTCTCGCGTTGCCTGCCTGTAGGGTGCGGGCCGCACCGAGGTCTCCGGTCGCTTTTGTCGGTGCGACCTCCGCGCGCAGCTGGGCGCGGTGATCGATCTTCTCCAGCAGTGCTCGGTCGACCCAGCGGGAGATTGAATCGCTGCGCCGTATGCCGGCGAAGATCTCCAAGCACGCCACCGCCAAGGATGTCGCGGTAGCGGCTATGCGACCGTCATCGCTGTCGTCTGCGACCGTATTCGGCCTGGCTCCAGGACCGGTGGCCACCGGCTTCTGCACTCTTCTGCTCAGTGGCGTCGCTGCCACTCGGGGACGTGAAAGCACCAGTGGGGTGGTCATGGCTGAATCTCCAATCGTTGTCCGGGCATGATGAGGTTCGGGTCCGCACCGATGACTTCTCGGTTGGATGAGTAGATGTTGTCGACGATGTCCTGGACAGTGCCGCCGGAGGAGGGCTGGTTCACGGCGATCGACCACAGGCTCTCGCCGACACCCACAATATGAACGGCCGAGTCGTCTTCTTCTTCGGGTTCGTCGCCGTACTGGTCGCTGGGTTCGACTGTGTCTGTCGATGGGGCGCCGGGCTCGCCCGCGTTTGCGGGATATTCGCCAGGCCGGTCTGCGTCTGCGGCGCTGCCAGGCGAACCGGCGTCTTCGGGCGGTTGGCTTCGGGACGGGGCAGGGTCAGGCAACGCATCAGGGGACTCGGAGCCAGCAGGCGGGGATTCGGAGTCACCAGGTGGGGACTCGGGCTGAGCATCAGGGGACACCGGTTCAGCTGTCGGCGGAGCGGTGGGCCACCCGGGATCCGGCGGAAGATCGTCTGGAACAGTGGTCGGCCAGCCAGGATCGAGCGGGGCACTCGCCGGATGAGCGGATGTGTTCGGATCGACCAGCACGAGTGTATTCACCGGAAGAGGGGAGGCCTGTGCGGAGTGGACGGCCAGGCTTGCCGACGCTGCGGCAAGCACGCTTGAGCGCAGCATCGTGGGCACGATGCGCAGCACGGACTTGGTGACGATTGTTCTCACGCGGCCGGTGGGAAGCAGTCTGATCAGAAGCGTCAGCAGCGAGACGACTCCGAGCCGGGAGGACAACACCGTGGCCGTGCCGACGACGATGATGACAACGAGATCGGTGGTGCTGCGCGGTGTCGGGAGGTAAATCCACGTGGTGAAGAACGCACCGATCAGACAGAGCCACGAGGCCGTGCAAGCTGTCAGCAGATACATGAGAGTTATCCTTCATTGGAAACGTATCTCAATAATGCGTTTAGATGCCATTTGATGTCAATAGATAAATAAAACTACGGGCTTGTAGTTCTGTCGATAGGTGTGAAAGCTCTTGCTTGTGGGTCTTCGCTGCGGCAGGCTTCACATCATGGACGATCGGATCGACGCTCTCCTCTCGGATGTTGAAGCGATGCACACGTCAAGGGAGGCCCATGCCAGGAGGGGCGAGTTCAGCGATGAGGTCGCCGCTCACGCGGCACAGCGCACTTTACTCGAGCGCCTGCGCGGCGCGATCGGCCAGCCTGTGCAGGTGGCTCTCTCCGCTCGTGAGGTCGCAGGGACGGCTGTCTTTTTAGGCGATGGGATCTTCGTGATCGCCGGTATCGAAACGAGCGTAGTGGCGATCGACTCGATACGGGAGATTCGCATTCGGTCAAGAAGACATAGATATGAATCCGGTCCCTTGGAGCGGTTGGGGATGGCGTCGGCACTGAGGCGATTAGCCGCCAGCCATGAGGAGATCTCCCTGGAGTTGGCGGGCGACGGCGGGACTGTTCGGGGGCGCTGCGATATGGTCGCCTCCGACTATGTTGAGATTTCGGGGCGCATCATCCCACACCGTTCGATTGCGCTGGTGCAGTCCCGAGTCAATCCATTCGCTTAGATGCAGCACTTGGTTGCAGCATCTGAGTGGTTCGATGACCGGGGGAGTGGAGGAGACTGTCCCCGAGTCAGTCCTCGAACGAACCTGTCTTGATCTCGTGCTCGGTGCGTTCGTACATTCTCTGGATGTACGCCTCGATCTCGGTCTTCTCCACGCGCCACTGTCCGCGACCGCCGACCTTGATGGCGCGCAGATCTCCGGTGCGAACCAAAGCACGGGCTTGAGCGATCGAAACATTGAGCAGATCGGCCACGTCGGTGAGCGGCAGGAAGCGATTTTCGACGACCATGAGGGCCCCTTCTCATTCCAAATGACTGATTGCTTGTTGACTATTTTTGTCAAAACCATTGCTTTGACCTCGTTTGGTGTTCAATACTATCACTCAGAAACAGTTCCTGTCATGGGAAATTTTCCAAAGGTGGAGATGCAATGGAGCTCTCGAAACGAATCCGTCGGCCGAAGTGGACCGATGCCAGGCTGCTGGTCGGAGCAGTCCTCGTCGTCGTGGCCATAGTCGCGACCTATCTGCTCATCAGTGCTGCAAACGCAACGACCCGAGTGTGGGTCAGCGCGGTTCCTCTTGTCCCAGGTCAGGTGGTCAGCGCCGAGGATCTGACCGTTGCTGAGGTGAACCTGGCGAATATCGGAGACAAGTACCTGGCTGCCGATGCCGGCTTCCCTGACCAATCGAGTGTGCGAGCCGTGATCGCGGCCGGTGAGCTTCTGCCGGCCTCGGCGCTGGCACCAGTTGCAGAGCTTGAAGGACGGGTCGTAGCGATCGATGTCGCCGGTTCTGTCCCGACGGTCGTCGACACCGGCAGTCTGGTCGATGTCTGGGCTCAACCGGAATCCAAGGGGCTCGATGACGAAGGTATTGATCCGGAGCAGATCGTCACCTCGGCTCCGGTCTCCGACATCAGTCGTGAGGTGGGCAGCTTCGGTGTCGGCGATGGTGCCAGAATCGAAGTCTTCGTCGCCAGCACGGAACTCGCCGATGTCCTCGGCGCCCTCGACGGAAACAGCGTTCTCTCGGTCGTCGGAGCCCCGGCGGAGGTCAGGGCCGAGGGCGGTCAGTCATGACGCAGGTCCTGCTGGCCGTGGACTTCGAGTTCGACCTGATCCTGTTCGAACTTCTCAGCGAGGTCGACGATGTCACCATCGTCGCCCGACCTGCCGACGACGTCGAGCTTCTGGCACTGTGCCGCACCGGCAGCGCCGACGTGGTCATCGTCGGTCAGTACTTCCCAGGACTGGACGCCCAGGTCGTCGCTGCGATCCTCGCAGCAGGAACTGCGGTGTTGGGCTTCGGCAACGACGCAGCAGCCTTGGCGGCACTCGGTATCGGCAGCAGTGTCGCCTCCACCGCAGATGCGGCGGCTGTGGCCCAAGCACTTGCCGACACCCGTGATTCCACTGTCGTTCCTCCCCGACCCATCACTCCGCCCGGATCGCTGAGCGGACAGGGGCGCATCGTCACAGTCTGGGGTACCGGTTCGTCTCCGGGGCGCACTCTGACAGCGGTCAACCTGGGCGATCATGGTGCCAGGCAAGGGCACCGCAGCATCGTCGTCGACGCCGATACCGTATCTGCGATGGTGGCCACGACCCTGGGGCTGACTGAGGAATCGGCGCATCTGGCCAGCCTCTGCCGACTCGAGACAGAGAAGACTCCGCCCCTGGACGTCTCCGCCGTCCCGCATGCTGCGATACGCGATGATTTCCATGCTGTCACCGGACTGACCAGGGCAGACAGATGGCCGGAGGTCCGAGCCTCGGTGCTCTCCGCCGTGCTTGCCCGCTTGGCCAAGATGTTCGACCTCGTTGTCGTCGACGTCTCCGATCGGGTGGATCCGGACGATGACTTCGCCGATCCGTTCTACGATCGACACTGCGCAACTCGGTCCGCACTCGAGGCCGCAGACACTGTGCTGGTCCTGGCCGCAGGCGACCCGATCGGGCTGCAGAGGCTCGTTAAGCTGCTGGGAACCGAAAGGGCGGAGTCGATGGGGTCCAAGATGCGCATCGGGATCACGAAGGTGCGCTCAGGAGCTGTCGGCCATCCCGCCGAGGTGCGGATTCGCGAGGTGCTCGCCAGATTCGTCCGTCGGGACCCCGATTTCATCTTCAATGATGACCGGGTGACGGTCGACGCCGCCATGCTGTCCGGGCACACTCTCCACGAGGAGAATCCGAAATCGGTGCTCAGCCAGCAGATCGCAGCCGCGGTGACCGAACTGCTTCCGGCCCGGAAGCGCTCACGGAAGTCGGGTGCGGGGCGGACGGCGAAATCCCTTTAGGATTGGACCATGTCCATTCGCTGCTATATCCCGACCACACTGACCGCACTTCGCGCAGGACTCGACTCCGTACACGCGGTCACCCCCGACGCCCACAGTCGAGCGGCGGGCGGGGAGGAGCTCGAGGCACGGGAGTTCGACGCGCTGTGCATCGCGGCCGCACTGGCTGCCACCCAGTCGTTCGAAGCCGACGTTGCCTCACCTCGCGCAGTCGTGTCTTACGACGCACCCGACTCAAGTGCTGGTGAAGGACTGGTCGAAGGCTTCGACCTGCTGACCCTCTCCGAGGTCGACATGACATCGGTCGCCAGCATCCACCTCGACGAGGTGGAGATCTGGGAGGAAGCCGCCGACATTGCAGCCGACACGGGCCGCGAAGCAGCGGAGGACCACCTCGGCGACTCCGATCTCCTCTGGTACGACGTCACCGAGCTGCCGGAGCTGCTGCGCGAACGCGGCTGAGCAGCGTCAGGAGCGGTCGAGCTTGACCAGGCGGTCGTCCAGCCGCTTCTCCAGAATGGGCACAACTGCCTGTTCGATCATCGACCCGAAGAGGGGTATCGAGGAACTGACCTCGGCACGTACCGACAGTGAGGTTCCCGAACCCTTCTGCGTGAGCGTGATGAGTGCATCGATCTCTACAGGCACTCCCGCCGCATGCGCGGTCATGCGGATCTCCGCGCTGTCACCGATGACATCGCCGGGAATCATGTAGACCTCGACGAGCTCGGCATCCGCCGGCAGATGAGTGGCCAGAGCCGAGGGCATTTCACCCTTCGGCATCGGAGTCGTCACCGTCATCTCGGTATCGGGATCGATCCGCTTCGCATGGGCTTCGGATCCCAGCGACTGCCAGGTCGAAACATCGGCCAGCCGGAGGAGGAAATCCGACAGGGAGTCCGAGTATTCATGGTTGAGTGTCAGAGTTCGCATAGCTCCAGTTTGCCAGTACATCGACGTCGCGGCACGGCATGGATGTCGGCGTGCCTTTCTCAGCATTTGAGCATAGTGTGGGTGGTGGCGGTTCGGTGTCGAATCGCAGTAAATTTTGCGCGCTGATCATAGAGGTGACATGGTGTCTCAGGTCTCATATTCGGACATTGCAGAAGAGTGGAGGAAGCAGCGGGGACAAGGTGCCCCGGAGAATTTCCTCGAGGCGTACTATCCGCGTTTCGAGCCCGGCAATTCCGAAGCAGGAACAGAGGCACTGGCCGCGGCGGCCGCCTCGCACTACGCATTGGGACTTGAGTACGACGGAAGATCACCGGCGATCTCCATCTACAATCCCGACGTCGACTCTCCCGAGTTCCGTGATAACCATACGGTCATCGCGATGGTCTTGGCCGACATGCCCCACCTCGTCTCCTCGATCGTCAGCGATCTGGCGAACAGTCGCCGCGCCATCCGCCTTGTCCACCACCCGATCATCGCCGTCGAAGGACAGGGTTCCGACCTGTCCGTGATGTCTCGGGCTGAGGCCCCAGCGGTCTCCGCCGATACCGCCGGCATCCCCCTCATCTCCCAGCCCGCCGAGGCGAGCGGGTCCGATCTTCCACAGCAACAGTCCTGGATCCGGCTCGAGATCGACCGACTTCCCGAAGAGGACCTCGCCGAGCTCGAGGACCAGCTGCGCAGCGTCCTAGACTATGTTTCTGCCGCGGCCACCGACGCCAGCGCCATGGCGATCCGAGCCAAGGACATCGCGAAGGAACTGCAGGCACAGCCTCCGCGTCCGGAACTCGCCTCGGAAGCTGAGGCAGCCGCAGAGTTGCTCAACTGGCTTGACGGCCACTTCACCTTCCTCGGATACCGCGAGTACGACTACACTCACGATGAGAGCCAGAGCAGCCTCGAACCCATCGAACACACCTCATTGGGCATCTCCGCTCTGCGCCCGCTGGTGAAGTCCCCGCTGAGCCGGGCCGTGGCAGACAAAGCGTCGGAGCCTCATGTGCTCGTGCTGACGAAGGCGAACTCACGTTCACGCGTCATCCGCAGATCTTTTATGGACTACATCGGTGTCAAGACCTTCGATTCGGCCGGTGAGATCGTCGGCGAGCGTCGCTTCGTCGGCGTATTCAAGCCCGAGTTCTACAACGACAGCGTGCTCAACATCCCGGTCATCGACCGTAAGGTGCGCAAGATCCTCTCCGCCAGCGGATTCCCCGCCGGTTCCCATTCGGCGAATGAACTCCTGGGCGTCCTCGAGACCTACCCACGTGATGACCTCCTGCACGATGAGACTGCGACGATCTTCGAGGTCGTCATGCAGATCGTCGACATGCAGGAGCGCCGCCAATCACGTGTCTTTGTCCGCCGTGACCCCTACCAGCGTTTCGTCTCCGTCATCCTCTACCTGCCCCGCGACCTCTATGACACGGCGGCTCGCATGCGGGTCCAGGAGGTCCTGCGGAAGTTCTACCAGGCTGAGAGCGTGGACTTCGATGTGCTGCTGACCGAATCCGCTTTGGCCCGCATTCACTTCGTAGCTCGCGTCGCTCGTGACGTCGAGCTGCCGCAGATCGATCCCGAGACAGTGCAGAAGCGTATCGTCGGAGCCGTGCGCTCGTGGTCCGAAGACGTCCACGCCTTCCTCGCTCCCACGGAACGCGGCGACAACGACAGCTCGGTCGCTCGCGCCAACCGCTGGTCGAAGGCATTCCCACCCAGCTACGAAGAGCATCACTCGCCAAGTGACGCCATCGCAGACGTGGCACGGTTCGAAGCACTGGAGGCCGGACACGGTCCAGCCGTGCGCCTCTACCGCCCGGAGGACTCCTCGGACGCTCCCGTGCGCCTGGCACTCTACCGCCAAGAACGTGTGGGCCTGTCTGAAGTGCTGCCGTTCCTCACCGCCTTCGGAGCAACAGTCCTCGACGAACGTCCTCATGAGCTGGACCTCCTCGACGGGTCGCACCGCTACATCTACGACTTCGGACTCACCTTCCCCGACGGTCTCGACGATGCCGACTGCGAACGGATCTCCGATGCCTTCATCGCCGGATGGGAGGGCAAGAAGGAAGCTGGAGTCTTCGACCGTCTCGTCGTCTGCGGGATGCACTGGAAGCACGTGACGATCATCCGCGCCTTGGGCAAGTACCTGCGCCAAGCCGGTTTCACCTACTCCGACGCTTACGTCGGCGAGGTCTACAGCGACAATCCGGAGATCTCACGACTGCTGGTGGACTACTTCTTCGCGAAGTTCGATCCCTCTGCTGACTCCGCCGGACGCGAAGACAGGATGAGCAAACTCAACGAGTCGGTCGAGGCAGCTCTCAGTGATGTCGCCAGCCTCGATGCGGACCGTGTCCTACGTTCGTCCCTCGAGCTGCTGCGCGCCACCCTGAGGACCAACTACTTCCTCGACGAGTCCGGCGAGCTGCCGACGGCACTTGTGCTCAAGATCCGTGCCAATGAGCTCAGCTTCGTTCCCAAGCCCAAACCGGCACTGGAGATGTGGGTGTACTCGCCTCAGGTCGAAGGCGTGCATCTGCGTTTCGGTACCGTGGCCCGTGGTGGCCTGCGGTGGTCCGATCGTCGTGACGACTTCCGCACCGAGGTTCTGGGTCTGGTCAAGGCTCAGATGGTCAAGAACGCGCTCATCGTCCCGACCGGGGCCAAGGGCGGATTCTTCCCCAAGCAGCTGCCTCCGATGAGCGACAGAGATGCGTGGATGGCCGCTGGTCAAGCCGCCTACGAAGTCTTCATCGAAAGCCTCCTCGAGATCGCTGACAACCTGGTCTACGGTGCCGACGGCACCCAGGAGGTCGTCCACCCGGACCGTGTTGTCCGCCACGACGGCGATGACTATTATCTCGTCGTCGCTGCAGACAAGGGCACCGCACGCTTCTCGGATGTGGCCAACGCCATCGCCGAAAGGCACGACTTCTGGCTCGGTGATGCCTTCGCCTCGGGTGGTTCTGTCGGCTATGACCACAAGAAGATGGCCATCACCTCCCGCGGTGCATGGAAGTCCGTGGAGCGACACTTCCGCGAACTCGGCGTCAACACCGCAGCCGATGACTTCACCGTTGTGGGCATCGGTGACATGAGCGGCGACGTCTTCGGCAACGGCATGCTGCGCAGCGAGCACATCCGGCTCGTGGCGGCCTTCGACCACCGGGATATCTTCCTCGATCCGAACCCGGATGCCGCACGCAGCTTCGTCGAACGTCAACGCCTCTTCGACCTGCCGCGATCAAGCTGGCAGGACTACGATCGGGAGCTCATCTCCACCGGCGGCGGAGTCTTCCCTCGATCGGCGAAGTCCGTGGATCTCAGCCCCGAAGCTGCAGCGGTCCTCGGCCTCGAACCCGGCAAACGCAGCCCCGCCGAGCTGATGTCACAGATCCTCAAGGCCCCGGTCGACCTCGTCTACAACGGCGGCATCGGCACCTACATCAAGTCCTCTGACGAGAGTCACGCCGATGTCGGTGACAAAGCCAATGACAGCATCCGCATCGATGGACGTGATGTGCGCAGCCGGGTCGTCGGAGAAGGCGGAAACCTCGGTGTGACTCAGCTGGGTCGCGTCGAAGCGGCACTGGGCGGCGTGGCCATCAACACCGACGCAGTCGACAACTCGGCAGGCGTGGACAGCTCCGACCATGAGGTCAACATCAAGCTGCTCCTGCGCACTCTGCTCCACAAGGGTGCCTTCGCCGCTGAGGATCGCGAACGAGTGCTGCTGTCCTTCACCGACGATGTCGCCGATCGAGTGCTGGCCAACAACTATGCCCAGAACGTCGTCCTCGGCGAGGCACGGGCACAGACCGAATCCATGTCGGGCACCTACGGCCGGATGCTCAACTACCTGGAGAAGAACGCCGACCTCGATCGCCAAGTTGAGTTCCTGCCGGATGCGCAGGAACTGACCAAGCGTGAGTTCAGCGCCTATGTCTCCCCGGAACTGGCAGTCCTGCTGGCGTACGCCAAGATGCACGCCGCCGATGAGATTCTGGGCAGCGTGGTTCCCGATGAGGAATGGATGAAGCGGGAGCTGACCTCCTACTTCCCCGACTCTCTCGTCGAGAAATACGGAGAGCTCATCCCGGAGCACCCCCTGCATCGGGAGATCGCAACGGCCAAGCTCGTCAACCGGATGATCGACCGAGGTGGACTCACCTACGTCTACCGGATGTTGGAAGAGACACCCGCCTCGGTGCCGCAGATCGCCCGTGTCTTCGTCGTCGTCTCCGAGATCTTCGGACTCGATGATTTCTTCGAAGCGGTGTGCGCACTCGATAACAAGGTGCCTACCGCAGTGCAGGTCCAGCTGCAGCACGCCTATGTGCGTCTGCTCGACCGGTCCTCTCGCTGGTTGGTCCAGCAGGCACCCGACACGCTCGACGTCGACTCTGGCATCGAGATGTATGGCAAGGTCGGCGCGGCACTGCGGGACAGGGTCCCCGACCTCGTCGACGGCTTCGATGCCGAAAGCATGCGGGCCACGGCTCAGGGGTACATCGACGAAGGCGTGCCGAGCGAACTCGCGTGGCGTGCGGCCGCCCTGCTCGACGAGTTCGTCCTCCTCGATGTCGCTCAATTGGCCAACCGGTCGAACGAATCCGCCGAGGACGTCGCTGAGGTGTACTACGCCGTCAACGACACGTTCTCCGGTTCACAGGTGCTCACTCTCATCGGAGGCCTCGACCGCAGCGATCGCTGGTCGGCACTGGCCCGCGGCTCCTTGCGCGATGACTTCTACTCGGCCATCCTCTCGGTGGCCGGAACAGTCCTCGCCGCAACGGACTCGCCGATCTCGGGAACTCCGGATGAGCGTGCCAAGCAGCGCCTGGCCGAGTGGCTCGAACGCAACGAGACCGTGGCTGCCCGCGTGCTCGACACGACCGAAACGATCCTCGGGCTCGATACCGTGACCCAGGCTCCGCTTTCTGTGCTGCTGCGCATGATGCGCGGCGTGGTCCGGTCCTCGGCATGGGAATCGGAGCACGGCGCCTGAGCCGATGATCCCAAGAGATCAGTGATAGCGTCAGTGCAAAGCTGACGTAGGCAGACTCGCCAGGCTGAGTGCCTGGCGAGTCTGCCGAGGTCTGGGCCACCATCATCGGCCTGCGCCGTTGCCCATCCGGAAGAAGAACACAGTGCTCAACGAACTCCTGGCCGCCGAAGGCATCACCGACGAGAATGACGTCGAACACATCCACCTGCTGGTGGGGGACTGGCAGCTCATCTCCGACCTGTCCTTCGCCGACCTCGTGCTGTGGGTGCCGTCGGCCAGCGGTGCCTATACAGTGGTCGCGCACTCGCGCCCGACCACCGGCGCGACTCTGTTCAACCGTGACCTCATCGGAGCTCGGGCCACCGGACTCGAGCGCGAACTCCTGGACGCGACCGTGGACTCCCGTGAGCTGGTGACGAAGGTGGCGCAGGCGAAATCGCTGGGCGTCAATGCCGGCACCGAGGACACGGACGTCTCTGCCGAGGCTGTGCCCCTTGTCCGTGGGGGAGAGACCATCGCCATCATGGTCCGGTACTCCGAAGAGATCCGTCGGCGCGGTTCTTCACGTCTTGAGAAGTTCTACCGCCAGTCTGCGATGTCGTTGCTGACAATGATCGCGCAGGGTGCTTTCCCCGACCGCGAGGCTCCCAGCGGTGCCCGGCATGGTGAACCACGCGTTGGCGACGGAATCTTCATCCTTGACCGCGATTCCCATGTCGAGTACGCGTCACCGAACGCAGTCTCGCTCATGCACCGTCTTGGGCACCGGGGCGAGATCGAAGGGGACTACCTCGCCGAGGTGGTCTCAAGTCTGAGCACGGAGCTGCGTCAGGTCGATGAGACTCTGCCGCTCGTACTCACCGGCCGTGCCCCGTGGCGGACCGAGCTCGAAGTCGGCCGCACGAGTGTGTCGCTGCGGGCGATTCCGCTGACCGATGACGGTACGCGGACCGGCGCGATCGTCCTGGCCAGGGATGTTTCAGAGATCAGACGACGCAAGCGTGAACTGCTCTCCCGCGATGCGATGATCAAAGAGATGCACCACCGGGTCAAGAACAACCTGCAGACCGTTTCAGCACTGCTCCGCCTGCAGACACGTCGGATCGACAGCCCCGAGGCGAAGAGCGCTCTGACGGAGGCGATGCGCCGAGTCTCCATCATCGCCGTCGTCCATGATGTGCTCAGCCAGGGCGTCGAGTCGGAGGTCGATTTCGATGAGGTCGTCGACAAGGGGCTGCGTCTGACTCCCGAACTGACGAGCCCGCTGGTGCAGATCAGCCTCAAACGCTGCGGCAGCTTCGGCACGATCTCTTCGGCTGATGCCACCTCGATGGCCTTGGCGATCACCGAACTCATCACCAATGCGATCGAACACGGGTTCCCCGTTTCGGAGCAGGAGAATCTCGCCCCGGGTGAGACCCTCACCGGTCATGTGTGGGTGACTCCGGAACGCGATGGCGATCACCTGCATGTGACGATCGCCGATGACGGCGTAGGACTGGGAGAGAACCACAGTCCGGGCAACGGGTTGGGCACGCAGATCGTGAAGACCCTGGTGTCGGCAGACTTGGCGGGTTCGATCGAATGGAAGGAACGCGAGGGCGGCGGAACTATGGCCCTTCTCGACGTGCCGCTGCGCCCCGACTCCTACGACTGATGGTGCGCCGACGCTCTGAATCGCGTATCGCCTACGGGTGCTCGTAAATCAGCTTGTTGCAGACCGCCGATTCGGCACTGATGGTGCGGGGTGAGTCGGCGACAAGCTGATTTGTCACCGCGGGGGTGAATAGGACCCTGCGGCATGAATTGCAAATTGCGCTATAAGAACGTCTCGTGTTCGAAGCTCGCGGGGAATGCGCCGTGGCCTGAAGCGCTCGGATATGTGCGTACACGATTGAGTCCCTTTTTCGGAATGCGAAGATCTCGTATTCCGAAAAAGGGACTCAAATTGCGACCGACAGTCGCTAGCCGCTGAAAGACTCAGCCGGCGCGACGGGCACGTGCGGCGCGACGTTTGAGCGCACGGCGCTCATCCTCGCTGAGTCCGCCCCAGACTCCAGCATCCTGTCCGGATTCCAGAGCCCACTGCAGGCAGGTCTCGACTACTTCACAGCGGCGGCATACAGTCTTGGCCTCTTCGATCTGAAGCAGGGCGGGGCCGGTGTTTCCGATCGGGAAGAACAGTTCCGGATCCTCGTTGAGGCATGCTGCACGATGTCGCCAATCCATGGTGACCTTTCGACGAATTAAGTGAACGCGGTGTACGACACCCAATTCCAGGCGCGCAACTCTCTTACCCAAGGTTCACATAACCGTTTTGGGCACACAAGGGTAATGCAGTGTGAAATTTCTGACAAATATTTTTCTCATTGTCCTGCTATGGGGGCCTTGACGCAAATTCGTCCACTATGCGTCCCCTTGCAGCACTAGGGAACGGCGGCATCATGATGCCACCGCTTCTCTGAAGTCGTGCAATTTCACGGCTAGACTGGCGATGAAACGACTGGTCACCTCGGCGGCGGTCCGAAGTTGCCGCGGTGTCAGTCGACACCGAGAATCGAATCGCACTGTGAAGCAACCGTGAACCAATGGAGGACTCATGACAACAGACAATCTGACCCATGCCCGCATCATCTCGGTCGGTGGGCACACCCCGCAGGTCGATCCGGGTGCGTTCATCGCCGCCGGTGCCACGCTGGTCGGCGATGTGAGGGTGAAGAAGGGTGCCAGCGTCTTCTACGGCTGCGTGCTCCGCGCAGAGGCCGCCCCGATCACCATCGGCGAGGACTCGAACGTGCAGGACAACACGGTCATGCACACGGATGAAGGCAAGCCCGTGGTGATCGGTGCACGAGTCTCCATCGGACATCAGGCTCTTGTCCATGGGGCTGTGGTCGACGATGACGTCCTCATCGGCATGCACGCCACCGTCCTCAACGATGCCCATGTGGGTTCCGAATCGCTCGTTGCCGCAGGGGCGATCGTCCTCGAAGGCACCGATATTCCGCCACGGTCGCTCGTGGCAGGAGTCCCGGCGAAGGTGCGCAGAGAGATGACAGATGACGGTGTTGAGAAGGTGCGCCAGAACGCGCAGTCTTATCTGCGCCTGTCCGCACTCCACCGTGATACAGCTGAAGTCGTCGACGGACTCTGAGCCACTCCGGGTTCTGCATCGCCTTGAAGTCTGAGATGCTTCGGTCTCAGATGCATTCGATGGCCCCTGCGAACCAGCGCATCGGTGGTTGTCGGAACCGAAGCGTCCATTCGCCCTCTCGTCCGCTATTTGAGAGGATTGCTCTGTGAACACTGAATTTGAATCCACTGCAGATCGAGTCGTCATCATTGGTGGTGGCCCAGGCGGATACGAAGCCGCACTGGTTGCCGCCCAGCTGGGTGCGGACGTGATGCTCATCGAGCGCAACCGTTGTGGTGGGGCCGCCGTCCTCACAGACGTTGTACCGTCCAAGTCGCTCATCGCCACGGCCGAGATGATGGAAGAGATCGGCCGCTCGGACAGCCTGGGCATCCGCATCTACGACAGTGAGGGCGACGATGGCGATACGGTCATCGCCGACCTCAAGGCAGTCAACAAGCGCATCCTGTCCCTGGCCGACGCTCAGGCCAACGACATCTACGAAGGTCTCACCCGCGCCGGTGTGAAGGTGATCCAAGGAACCGCGACACTGGCCGACCGTGACCATGTCGATGTCGTCGAAGAAGGCGGCACGGAGTACACGCTCGAAGCGTCGACTATCCTGCTGTCTGTGGGCTCCCACCCTCGTGAGCTCGACTCCGCCAAGCCGGATGGAGAGCGAATCCTCACCTGGACTCAGCTCTACGGGCTCGATGAGCTGCCCGAGCACCTCATCGTCGTCGGTTCCGGTGTCACCGGTGCGGAGTTCGCATCTGCCTACCGTGCACTGGGAACGAAGGTCACTCTCGTCTCCTCCCGTGAGAAGGTTCTGCCCGGTCAGGACGAGGACGCAGCCGACGTGTTGGAGTTCGTGTTCCGCAATAAGGGCATGAACGTCCTCTCCCGCTCACGTGCCGACTCGGTCACGCGGACCGAAGACGGAGTCGAGGTGGTTCTGTCCGATGGACGTCGAGTCGAAGGCTCACACTGTCTGATGGCGGTCGGTTCCATCCCCAACACCGATGATTTGGGGCTGAAGACCGCGAAGATCAAGGTCAGCGACTCCGGTCATATCAAGGTCGACGGAGTTTCGCGCACCTCCCGCGCAGGCGTATACGCTGCCGGTGACTGCACCGGAGTGCTGCCCCTGGCCTCCGTGGCGGCAATGCAGGGTCGGATTGCGATGTTCCATGCGCTCGGCGATGCCGTGCAGCCACTGAAGATTCGTCACGTGGCATCAAACGTGTTCACAGCCCCTGAGATTGCGACCGTCGGCTTCACCCAGTCCGACTATCGCGAGAACTCGACTGACATCGATACGGCGATGCTGCCACTGGACACGAACCCTCGCGCCAAGATGCTGGGCATCAAGGACGGATTCGTCAAGCTCTTCGCCCGCCGAGGTTCGGGTTCGATTCTGGGCGGTGTCGTCGTTGGTCCCCGTGCCAGTGAGCTCATCCTGCCCATCACCATGGCCGTGGAGAACCGCCTGACAGTCGATCAGCTCTCCGCATCGTTTGCCGTGTACCCGTCGGTGAGCGGATCCCTGACCGAGGCTTCACGGCAGCTGCACCGCCATCTGTAGGAGAATTCTTTCTCTGAAGTGTCGATATCGAGGTCCTTCACCCGTCAGTATGGTGTTAGGCACCTTCGCCTGACGTGCTCAGCTCAAGGCTGGCGCACATTTGACGCAAGGAGAGAGACATGAAGTACGTACTTCTGCTCATGGGAAATGCTGGCGACGCCGAATGCGGTGCTGATGAGGGACCTGATCCCAGTGAGTTCATGGCCTTCGACGAGGAGATCAACGCCGCAGGCATCGTCGTCGGCGGATTTGCCCTCGAAGGTCCCGAGACCGGTGTGCGGGTCAGTACCCGGGCCACTGAAACAATCGTCACGTCGGGGCCTTTCGCCGAAGGCGGGGAATTCGTCGGCGGAAGCTACGTTATCGAAGTCGCCGACATCGACGAGGCGATCGCATGGGCTAAGAAGAGTCCGGGCTCCACGCTCGGTCACATCGAGATACGGCCTCTTGCCGATTACTGATGGTCTCCGCAGGCACAGCCGAGCAGCTGGCAGTCGCCCAGATCCTTCGCACCATCGATGCCGAGGATCGTGGGCGACTGCTTGCAGCTCTGGCAACACAGTTTCGTGATCTCGACCTAGCCGAGGACGTCCTCCAAGAGGCCATGGTGCGCGCATTGGAAACGTGGGCCAGCCGGGGCGTGCCGCAGAATCCGCGGGCATGGCTGCTCACGGTCGCGAAGAATCGAGCACTCGACATCATACGCTCTGACGCGGTGAAGGCACGCCGACTTGCGAGTGTTCCAATCGAACACCAGGATACCGGTGGTGATCACCTGGACCATGCAGTCCGCCTCGGCGACGAATTGAGTTCTGTGAACATTCCCGACGAACGACTTGGCCTGTTCTTCACCTGCTCACACTCGACGTTGAAGGAACGGGAGAAGATTGCTCTGATCATGCGCTTCCTCGCGGGTCTGAGCACAGTCGAGGTTGCGGCAGCGTTCCTCGTGGATACAAGGACGATGCAGCAGCGGATCGTCAGAGCCAAGAAGCGTATCACCACGACGGGCATTCCCTTCGGCAGACCCAGCACGGAACAATTGCGCGAGCGCCTTCCCGGTGTGCTGCGCGTCGTCTACCTCATCTTCACTCAGGGGTACACACCAACGACCGGCAGCGCACACAGTCGAACCGATCTGCAGGAGGAAGCGATAGCACTGGCACGACTGCTGGTGACGCTGGTGCCGCACGAGACCGAGGCCAGAGGCCTGCTCTCACTGCTGTTGCTCACGGCGTCCCGAGCGCAGGCACGAACTGACTCAGCCGGTGTGCCGGTTCCCCTGGCAGAGCAAGATCGCAGATCGTGGGATTCGCAGCTCATTGCCGAAGGGCTGAGCTTGGCGCTGACGGCCGCAGGAGAGACTGAAGCCGGCCCCTACACAGTGCAGGCAACGATCGCGGCGCTTCACGCCGAAGCCGCCACCTATTCGGAGACCGACTGGGAACAGATACTCGTTCTCTACGGCATTCTCTCAAGACTGGAGCCTGGGCCTGTTGTGTCGCTGAACCGAGCCGTGGCCATGGGGAAAGCAAAGGGGCCAGAGGCCGGACTCAACGCACTCGAGGAACTGGCCGCGCATCCAGGGTTGGAAGACTATCGCCCCTTCCATATTGCGCATGCCCTCACACTCAATGAATTGGGGATGCCCGAACAGGCAGAGAGAGCCTTCAGGAAGGCACTGGGCTGTCTGGGAAATGACGCCGAATCAGACTACATCGAGACTCAGATCAGGGATCTGCTGTCCGGAAAAGATCTCAGGCGGCGAAGCGGATGATCGGCTCGCCCGACCTCACTGCGACACCGGAGTCGACAAGCACCTCGGAGACGGTTCCGGAATGACCGGCCTTGAGTGGCTGCTCCATCTTCATCGCCTCGATCACGGCCAGAGTGTCGCCGGCCTCGACCGTGTCACCGGCAGCGACAGCCACCGACACGATCGTTCCCTGCATGGGGGCGTTGAGCGAGTTCGAATCGTCGGCCAGCTGAGCTCCCTTGCGGCTGAGGCTGCGCTTGCGGCGCGGCACAGTGGGGCTGGGGACATGCCCGAGGTCCGAGATGACGTCCTTGGGGACCGAAACGGTCATCCGACGGCCATCGACCTCGACCACAACACTGAAACTATCGGTTGCTGTGCTCATCTGATCTCCTGTTTGCGGGTCGGCGAGTGGATTCACGAACGTGGTTTCGAGCCAATTCGTCCAGACCTCGAAGTCCTGAGCGAAGGCCTTCTCTGAGACGAGAACACGGTGGAGGGGCAGCAGAGTCGATACGCCCTCGATGCGGTATTCGTCCAAGGCGCGTCGGGCCCGCGCCAGCGCCTGGTTCCTGTCGGTTCCGGTGATGATGAGTTTGGCCAGCATCGGGTCGAAGTCCGTGCCGACGACGCTGCCTTCGCCGATGCCGGAGTCCAGGCGCACGCCCGGCCCGGCTGGAGCCCGGTGGTTCTTCACTGTTCCTGTGGCAGGGAAATACGTTGTGGGGTCTTCGGCGTTGATCCGGAACTGGATTGAGTGACCACGGACCTGTGGGAATACCTCCGGCAGGTGTTCTCCCGAGGCGATGCGCAGCTGCCACCCGACGAGGTCGACTCCTGTGACCTCTTCTGTCACGGTGTGCTCTACCTGGATGCGCGCATTGGCTTCCATGAAGATAATGGTGCCGTCTGCACCCAATAGGAACTCGCATGTGGCAGCGCCTACATAGCCGACATGGGCGAGGACTCGGATGGAGGCTTCGGTGACGAGGCGTTCCTGGTCGGAGCTGAGGAACGGCGCTGGCGCTTCCTCGACGATCTTCTGGTTCCGGCGCTGCAGAGTGCAGTCGCGGGTCGACAGCACATGCACGTTGCCATGGGCGTCGGCAAGGCACTGCGTCTCGATATGGCGCGGGCGCACGATCTGCTTCTCGATGAGACATTCGCCGCGTCCGAAGGCGCTGAGCGCTTCACGGGTAGCCGCGGTGTAGGCGGTCTCGAGATCCTCGGCTGCAGCACAGGCGCGAAAGCCGCGCCCGCCGCCGCCGTGCACGGCCTTGATGACGACGGGATAGCCGATCCGCTGGGCCACCTCGGCGGCCTCTGCGAGATCCGCGACGGCACCGTCGGAGCCGGGAGCTACCGGAGCGGAAACCGCCTCGGCGACTTCGCGAGCTCCGGACTTGTCGCCCAGGAGCTCGATCGCCGACGGGGGAGGACCGATCCAGGTCAGGCCGGCATCGATCACGGCCTGGGCGAACAGTGCATTCTCCGCCAGATAGCCGTAGCCAGGGTGGATCGCATCGGCGCCTGAGCGCTTGGCCAGGGCGAGGATCTTGTCGATGTCGAGGTAAGTCTCCCCGGGGCCGGATCCGTCGAGGAGCCAGGCATCGTCGGCCAGGTGCACGAAATCGGCGTCCGAGTCCGCGCGGGTGTAGACGGCGATGGCTTTGACACCGAGGTCGCGTGCCGCCCGGATGATGCGCAGTGCAATCTCACCGCGGTTGGCGATGAGGACGCGACGCACAGCAGCTGTGGGGACGCGAGTGTGCAACGGTGCAGGCGACTGTTCGGGGAGAACTGTGGTCATGGCGCTCCTTTGTATGATCACAGAACAATTTAGAGATCGGCACCAAGCGTTTGTAGGTCAGAGATAAAAACATAGGCCGAAAACTTCAATGGCTTCGGGCGTGTTCGACCGCTGTCAGCGATTCTACTCGCGTAGGGACCACAGATCGGGCCAGAACAGGCCCGCGTCGCGGACCAATTCACGGACCACGGGAAGACTGAGACCGAGGACTGTGAGATGGTCACCTGCAAGCCGTTGGACGAATGCACCGCCGTACCCGTCGATGGTCAGTGCACCGGCCACGTGGAAGGGCTCCTCGGTCGCGATGTAGGCCTCGAGCTCATCGGGTGTGGGTTCGCCGATGAGCACCGAGGTCGTCGATCGCTGCGACCGGATGTCGACGAGTTCGAAGTTCGCTGTCGCCGGGTCCGCGCGTTTGAGTACGGCCAGCGTGTGCCCCGAGTGCAGAGCGGTCCACTCTCCTGCAATGTCTGCCCACACCTGGCGTGTGCGCTCAGCCGTTCCGGGTTTCCCGATCGCCTGTCCTTCATATTCGAGCAGCGAGTCCCCGGCGATGATCACCGCGGTGTCCGCTGAATCCAGCTGTGCAGGGGGAGAGGCGAGCACACGGTCGATGACGGCACGGGCTTTCGCCTGGGACAGTGCAGTGGTGAGATCGGCAATGCTGCCTTCGAAGGTGGCCTCGATTGCGGGCTCGTCGACCTCGGAGACGATGATGATCGGGTCGATTCCCGATGCGGTGAGAACCTGCCGACGGGCCGGGGACTGTGAGGCGAGGACGACGGGGATCATGAGAAGGCCTCGGTCCCGAGCACAGGATCGACGCCTTGCTCAGGTTCCGGCTGGGGCTGTGTCTTTGTTTCTGTCTGTGCCTCTGCCTGTGGTTGAGGAGCGGGCCTGCGCGCGGCCTCGCCCTTTTCCGGGATATCGAGGCTGCGGTCGACTTCGATGGGAGCCTCGATCCGATCGGCAATCGCGGCTAGGACGGTCGAGGACAACTGGGCATAGCCCAGGGTGCTGGGAAAACGCCCGGACTCATTGAGCAGCGATTTGCGTGTGGTCCCACTCAGAGAACCTGTGGCCCGCAGCGGAGTGGCGCGAGCGGCCAGTGCGGCCAGCCACTGCGAACCGGCGAGCACGCGCGAGGTTCGGCGCAGCGAAGTCTTGAGCGGGTCACGCAGCCCCGGAAGGCCGCCGAGGTTGGGGCAGACCAAGACGAACACCGTGTACCTGCCCTCGCGCTGGAGTCGATTGATCGCTTGGGTGAGGACGGGGATGCCGATGGTGCCGTGAATCGGGTGGATGATGTCGCCTGTGCCGATGGAGATGATCGCGAATCGACGCTGCTCGGTCCAGGAATCGGAGAGCTGACGCGAGAGCCAAGCGGAGCGCAGGATCTCATCGACTTGGCGTGGCAGATCTTCGGACAGGGCTGAGGGGAGCGCAGTGGACTGGACCCGAACGGTGGTGCCGAGGATGCGGCCAAGGCCACGAGCGATGAGATTCGGGGGAGCCGTCAGGGGGTCGTCGACGTCAATTCCGCAGAGCCAGGAATCGCCGATGATCGCCAGCGCAGCGGAATCCTCATCATCGTAATTGCGTGGTGGAGCGACAGCCTCGGCGACGGTGGAATACGTGCGCTGTGCGTCGTCGTCGAACGCCTTGCGGAGTGCGCCAGCCTGGTGGCGGAGGAGACCAACGGCCGACGCGCCGACACCTACAGCGGTCCCCGTCATGGTGGCCAAGGTGTACAACATGCGTTTTCCCACGAATTTCCCTCCTTTAACCGTCATCATTGCACTTCCCAGAGCCTGTCAACAACTATTGTTGAGTTATGTCTGACAATGAGAAGAAGCAATCCTCGAACCGGTTCCGTGGGGCCTGGGACGCGTTCCGCAAAGGCCGAAACGATGGCCGATCCACACCTTCTGAACCCGCCTCTTGTGTGCAGGACGTCAGCGCCGAGGAGATCGCGCACAGCCGTATCGAAGCCGAAGCTGTTCCCTATGTGGCACCGGGCCTCAAGCTCGCAGCCGCATGGTCGTGGCGGTCGCTTGTCGTGCTCGTTGCCATCGGCGTTGCGTTCTGGCTGTTGGCGAAGATCTCGAGCGTCGTTCTGCCGGTCCTCATCGCCCTCCTGCTCACGGCCCTCTTGGCGCCGTTCACCACCTGGATGGTGAAGAAGGGGCTGCCTCGAGTCGCCGCCGCTCTCATCGCGTTCCTCGGTTTCATCATCGTCGTCTCGGGGCTCTTCACCTTGGTCGGCCAGCAGATCTACTCCGGAATGCCGGACCTCGTCGACCAGGTCATCACCGGGTTCGCCGGAATCAGCGACTGGCTGTCCACCAGACCATTCGGTCTGGACGCGTCGACGATCACCCGTTATATCAACGATTCACTCGATGCGGCCACGAACTTCTTCCAGAACAACAGTTCCCAGCTGCTCGGCGGCGCCCTGCAGGCGACGTCGTCGGTCGGCACCTTCCTCACGGGTGCCGCCGTGTGCCTGTTCGCCACCTTCTTCTTCCTCTACGACGGAGAGAAGATCTTCCGCTGGGCGATGCGCCTGCTGCCTCTGCCGGCTCAGCCCATTGCCACCGGAGCTTCGGAGCGTGGCTGGACCACCCTCGTCCAGTACGTGCGTGTGCAGGTCCTCGTGGCCGGCGTCGACGCCATCGGCATCGGCATCGGTGCGGCGTTCCTCGGAATTCCGCTGGTCATTCCGATGACAGTGCTGGTGTTCCTGGCTTCGTTCGTCCCAGTCGTCGGTGCGATTGCCTCCGGTGTTGTGGCGGTGCTTGTCGCGCTGGTCTCAAGCGGGCCGGTCAGTGCCGTCATCATGCTGGCCGTGGTCATCGCAGTGCAGCAGATCGAGAGTCAGGTCCTGCAGCCGTTCCTCATGGGCAAGGCCGTGTCCGTTCACCCCTTGGCAGTCATACTCGCGGTGACCGGCGGTGGTTTCCTGTTCGGCATCGTCGGAGCACTGTTCGCTGTTCCCATGGTCGCCGTCCTCAACACAGTCGTGACCTACATCGTCCGAGCCAAGAATCCGAACAATCCCTCCGACGGTGAAGACGACGAGGCGACGGTCGTGCTGGAGCGGGCGAAGAACAAACTCGACACCGCCGTCCGCGAGGCTGCGGTGGAGACATCTGAGGGTGAATCGCCGAAAGGCAATGACGAGACCGAGTGATCCGGACTGTGCGGCTTGAGCCGCACGATGAATAGAGAAGTGGGCGGGTGATCATCACCCGCCCACTGCTCTATGTTGCTTTATGGCTGTCCCCGAATGGGGAGTTTCGATCAGCCGGAGAAAGGTTCGATGCTCTTGACCTCGACCTTGATCTCCTTGCCGTTAGGCGCTTCGTAACTGGTCTTTCCGCCGACGGTGATACCGAGTACAGCGGCGCCCAGTGGGGACTTCTCCGAAAACACGTCGATATCCGAATCGCCGGCGATCTCACGGCTGCCCAGCAGGAACCGCATGTCGTTTCCGGCCACCTTCGCGGTGACGACGGAACCGGGGGACACGGTCTTCCCATCGCTGCTGCTGGATCCGACCTTCGCAGACTGCAGGAGCACCTCGAGCTGGCGAATGCGTGCCTCTTGTTTGCCCTGCTCCTCGCGCGCCGCGTGGTAGCCGCCGTTCTCCTTCAAGTCACCCTCGTCGCGGGCGGCTTCGATCTTCTCAGCAATCTCTGCACGTCCCGGTCCGGAGAGGTGTTCAAGTTCCTGCGACAGGCGGTCGAAGGCTTCCTGAGTCAACCATGTTTCTTCCTGGGTGACATCCTCGGTCATGGGTTCTCCTTCTTCGGTTCGGTGCGCTGTCAGGCGCGTCAGGCAACGAAAAACCGGGCGTTGGGTACGCCCGGATGTTGAATGAAACTACAGTCTAACGCATCTGCACGCGAAAACGATGATCTCCGTCACGCGCACCTACACCTGTTGTGGACGGTGCGGCCGGGCCGGAGGTGCGGAGTCCGGGCTTCGTTATTCGAACCAGCAGGAGTCGGCGTGGCCAGAGGAAGCGAGCTGCGTCGTGGCCAGATCGATGTCCATCTGCCGGGGCGAATTCGGATCGGCGGCGGGATCTGCGGGGAGAATGATCTCGGTGAAGCCGACAATGGCCTCGTACTCGTTCGTGGCCTGCACGATACAGTGCACATCCCGATCCTGATCAGGAAATATTGCCACTGTGACCTGTGTTGAAGAAGAGTCGACAACTGAATAGTTCAATGTCTTGGGAGTCGTGGGGTTGGTCTGTGGACGAAAGGCCACAAACGCAATCGCGATGATCAGGGCAGAGACGATGACGACGGCGATGATCTTGGCAGCTTTTCCGAGATGCCGTTTGGGCTCGCGGACACGGCCGTATCGATCATCATGCAGTGGTTTTTCCACTGTTACCTCAGTCATTGAATTCCTCATCTACGAACATTGCGCACTAACCTAGAGTAGTCGATCCGTCTCCTGCGATCATTTCAGCCATTGCGCAGGAAACGGAACGTCACCAGGCTGAATCGAAAGGGACACACCAAACATGACTTCGCTTCCTTACCATGGACTGCGTCTGCTGACGGTTCATGCTCATCCTGACGACGAATCCTCGAAGGGCGCGGCGACGAGCGCGAAGTACGCCTCGCTCGGAGCCAGGGTCCTCATCGCCAGCATGACCGGTGGTGAAGCCGGAGACATCCTCAATCCCGCCTTGCTGCAGAGCCCGAAGGCCAGCCGCGACATTGCCGGCCTTCGTCGCGAAGAGATGGCCACGGCCGCAGCGGCTCTGGGTGCCGAACATGTATGGGTCGGACACGTCGACTCGGGTCTGCCCGATGGTGATTTCGACAATCAGACACCTCCCGGATGCTTCTATCGTGTTCCCGACGAAGTGGCCATGCTGCCGCTGGTGCACATCATCCGCAGCTTCCGCCCACAGGTTGTGACGACCTACGACGAACTGGGCGGATACCCTCACCCGGATCACATCAAGAACCACGCCGTGACGATGGCGGCAGTAGCGGCCGCAGCAGACCCTGAGAAGAACCCGGAACTCGGCGAGCCCTGGCAGGTTGAGAAGGTCTACTACAACCAGGATCTGTCCGCGAAGAAGTGGGTCACCATCCACGAGAAGATGACCGAGGCGGGTCTCGAGTCTCCTTTCGCCGACCACATCGAGGACTTCAAGAAACGCGATGCCCAGCGGGTCAACTGGTTGAGCACGACGATCGACTGTGCAGAGTTCTTCCCGTCCCGTGACCGGGCTCTGCTGTCCCACGCCACACAGATCGACCCTGAGGGCGGGTTCTTCTCCGCCTCACGCAAAGCCGCGCGGACGTATTGGCCGACCGAAGAGTTCGAACTGGCCATCGACAATACCGGTCGGACGCGTCTGACCCCCGGCGTTGATTTTCAAGAGACCGATCTCTTCGCCTCGGTGACCATGGATGATGGCCGCAAGGTACCGGCAGAGGGCATGCTGCCTGCATCGCCAGATCAGTACGAAGACGATTATGACGAAGCGACAGGTGAGAGCGCATGATTCTGGCAGCAACGCAGGGCGCGACCCCCAGCAGCGGCCCGGACCCCGATCTGGTCACCCCCGGCACGATCGGCTTCGTGTCGACGTTGGTGATCGTCATCGTCGTGATCTTCCTCATTCGTGATGCGCTCAAACGAGTGCGGCGAGTGCGCGCACGAGCCCATGCCGATGACGCGTATCCGATCCCGATGCGCAAGCATGCTGTGCCCAACCAGTCAAAGCTCTCCGGAGAGTCTGCACCGGCTGCAGAAGATGAGACGGCGGTCGAGGACGAGGACCGGAAATCAGAGCAGAACGACCTTGAGCCGAGCGACCCTGAGTCGAGTGACTCAGAGCAGAGTGATCCTGCCCGGTCGCAGGACTGACCGGCAGACGCTCAGTAAGCGGCCATCGCTGATCAGTAAGCTGCCACCGCTGCGACGAGAAGCGCCGCGAGATGGCAGCCGTAGCCGGCGATCGTGAGAATGTGGAAGATCTCGTGGAAGCCCAGCCACTTCGGTGAGGGGTTGGGCTTCTTGATCCCATAGATCACGGCACCGACGATATAGCAGACGCCACCCGCTACGACGAGGATGCCCACCGCAGGGTTGCTCACCCACATCTGTGGAATGTAGCCGACTCCGGCGACACCGAAGCCCACATAGATGGGTACGAAGAGCCACCTCGGCGCGGTTGTGAAGATGGTCCGGAAGGCAACTCCCAGGATCGCTGCGCCCCAGAGGACGGACAGCAGCAGGATAGTCTGGTCTGTCCGCAGCATCAGCACCGCCAGAGGCGTGTAGGTGCCGGCGGTGATGAGGAAGATGTTCGCGTGGTCGAGTCGACGGAGGATCAGCCGGGCTCGAGTCCGCCATCGTCCCCGGTGGTAGACGGCAGAGGTCCCGAAGAGCAGCATCCCGGTGATGGCGAAGATGGAAGCCGCGATCCGAGACTCGATGGTTGGGGAGATGATGACCAGAGCCAAGCCGCCGAACATCGCCAGGGGAAACGCTCCTGCGTGGAACCAGCCGCGCAGTTTGGGTTTGACCTGACCAGCCAGTTTGTCCAACTCACGCCGCAGGGCGGAGCGTCTGCGGGCTATGTGCACAGGGTAGCCTGAGCGCGACTCCTCCGAGGGTGTGGAGTCGACTGACCTCTGACCTTCGGAGCCGGCCGAGGATGGTTCAGTGACTGGATCATTCATGACTCCAGGATATCGACCTCAGCTGTGGGATCGTTCAACGGTACCCACAGGTAACCGCTGAGAACGCGAAGCCGTTCGGGATAGTACTGTGTAAGGTGGTCGAACCGACCGCAATTCGAGTGTGAAAGAGGACAGTGTGGCGCGACCGGTGAGCCTGCTCTACCGTCTCTACGAGCGGCGGCTCCTGCGCGAGCTGGACAAATCTGTACCTGTACCGAGGCATGTCGGTGTCATCACCGACGGCAACCGCCGTTGGGCGAAGGAATTCGGTGCCACCACCGCTGACGGTCACCGTGCTGGAGCCGAGAAGATCGTCGAGTTCCTCGGCTGGTGCGATGAGATCGACGTCGATATCGTCACGCTCTACGTCCTGTCCAAGGAGAACCTCGCCAGATCCGCCGAGGAAGTCGAAGTTCTCATCGAGATCATCTCCGACCTGGTCGAGAAGATCGCAGCCCTGAACGGCGTGAGGGTGCAGTTGGTCGGGGACCTGGAGATCCTGCCACCGGGCCTGCGGGCCCGTTTGGAAGCGGCCACTTCGGCGGGGGACTGCCAGATGCGCGTGAACGTCGCTGTCGGCTACGGCGGACGGCAGGAGATCGTCAACGCGGTGAAGTCCCTGCTGCGCCTGCGCACGGACGAGGGCACTGACCTGGAGACGATCATCTCCGAACTGTCCCCACAGCAGATCAGCGAACACCTCTACACCAAGGGGCAGCCAGACCCCGATCTCATCATCCGCTCCTCCGGCGAGCAGCGCCTGTCCGGGTTCCTGATGTGGCAGAGCGCCTACTCGGAGTTCTATTTCTGCGAAGCGTACTGGCCCGATTTCCGCCGCACCGACTTCCTGCGCGCCGTCCGTGACTACGGACTGCGCCAACGCCGCTTCGGAAAATAGGCTTCGGGCCGTCACCGGTTCATGCGAAGTTCACGACCACGACTTTCCCGAACACGCGTGCCGTTGCCTGCCTAGCCCCGAATCGGGGTTAGGTTGGCAGTAGTTGGTCGACACCAACCCGAGATCGGGGGATGTCAGGACTCGGATCTCGGCGGTACTCACGCCACAGGGGTCCTCATGACCGCACACGTCCACACTTACGTTCTCGACACCTCGGTGCTGCTTTCCGATCCGGGTGCCCTGTTGAGATTCGCAGAACACCATCTCGTCATTCCGCTGGTCGTCGTCTCCGAGTTGGAAGCCAAACGCAATCATCCGGAACTTGGTTTCACCGCTCGCAAAGCACTGCACATCCTCGATGACTTCCGGTCCAAATTCGACCGACTCGATGAGCCGATCCCGGTCGGTGATGCCGGCGGCACATTGCGTGTTGAGCTCAATCACGTCGACGCCTCGACGATGCCGATCGGCTTCGACCGGTCGGAGAATGACACTCGCATCCTCGCCGTCGCCCGGAACCTGGCAGCTGAAGGCCAGGACGTCATCGTGGTCACGAAAGACGTGCCGATGCGTGTGAAGGCCTCGGCGCTCGGGCTGCAGGCCGAAGAATATCTGGCGGAACTGGCCACCGACTCCGGGTTCACGGGGATGAGCGAGCTGTCTCTGGACGAAGACGAGATGTCGCAGTTCTATGAGCAGGGGTGGGCAACCACCGAGGCGGTCACAGATGAGGTCGTCAACACCGGCGTGGTCATCACCTCACCTCGTGGTTCCGCACTCGGCCGGGTGCGACCAGGCAACCGGGTGTCGTTGGTGCGCGGTGACCGTGACATCTTCGGAGTCCATGGACGGTCCGCCGAGCAGCGAGTGGCCATCGACATGCTCCTAGACGATGCACTGGGAATCGTGTCCTTGGGAGGTCGAGCCGGAACGGGGAAGTCCGCACTCGCACTCATGGCGGGACTGCAGAAGGTACTCGAAGAGGGCAAGCATTCGAAGGTCATGGTCTTCCGCCCGATCTATGCCGTCGGCGGCCAGAGCCTCGGTTTCTTACCCGGCAGTGAGGGCGAGAAGATGAACCCGTGGGCCGAGGCGGTCTTTGACACGCTTGGTGCGCTGGTGAGCAAGAACGTGATCGAAGAGGTGATGAACCGCGACCTGCTCGAGGTTCTGCCTCTGACCCACATTCGGGGCCGATCCTTGCATGATGCGTTCGTCATCGTCGACGAGGCCCAATCGTTGGAGCGCAACGTGCTGTTGACCGTGCTCTCACGCATCGGCATGAACTCGAAGGTGGTGCTCACCCACGACGTCGCTCAGCGGGACAATCTGCGGGTGGGCCGACATGACGGTGTGGCGGCGGTGATCGAGAAGCTCAAGGGCCACGATCTCTTCGCCCATGTGACGCTGACGAGATCGGAACGCTCCGAGATCGCGGCTCTGGTCACCGATGTGCTCGAAGAGTTCGATCCCTTCCGCTCCTAGCACGCGGTGAACGCGAAGGGGCCCGGTGGCCGAACGTGATGTTCCGCCGCCGGGTCCCTTGGCCGTGTAGCTGAGGTGAAGCCGTGTGATTTACTTGTAGTTTCCGATCATCGTGGTGACATCGAGTGCCTTGTCGAGGTCGGCCTCGGTGATGGAGCCGTCGGAGACGAAGCCGAGGTCGATGGTGGCTTCCTTCACGGTCATCTTGTTCGCCACAGCGTGCTTGGCGATCTTCGCCGCCGATTCGTAGCCGATGACCTTGTTCAGAGGAGTCACGATGGACGGGCTTGCCTCGGCGAGGAAGCGGGCACGCTCCTCGTTGGCCTGGAGTCCGTCGATCATCTTCTCGGCCATCACAGTCGAAGAGTTCGCGAGCAGACGGATGGATTCGAGCAGATTCGACGCCATCACAGGGATGCCGACGTTGAGTTCGAAGGCTCCGTTGGTCGAGGACAGTGCCACGGTGGTGTCGTTGCCGATGACCTGCGCGGCGACCTGAATGGTGGCTTCGCAGATGACCGGGTTGACCTTGCCGGGCATGATCGAGGAACCCGGCTGCAGGTCAGGAATGGCGATTTCGCCGAGGCCGGTGTTCGGGCCCGATCCCATCCACCGCAGATCGTTGCAGATCTTCATATAGCCGTAGGCGATGGTGCGCAGCTGGCCCGAAGCCTCAATGAGTCCGTCGCGGTTGGCCTGAGCCTCGAAGTGGTTGCGTGCCTCCGTGATCGGAAGACCGGTCTCCTCAGCGAGGATCTCGACGACTCGAGCGGAGAAACCGTCCGGTGTGTTGATTCCGGTGCCCACTGCGGTGCCGCCCTGCGGAACCTCAGCGACGCGAGGCAGCGAAGCCTCGATGCGCTCGATGCCGTATCGAACCTGGGCAGCATAGCCGCCGAATTCCTGTCCCAGCGTCACCGGGGTGGCATCCATGAGGTGGGTGCGGCCCGATTTGACGATCGAAGCGAATTCCTTCGCCTTCTTCTCCAGCGAGACAGCGAGCGTCTCCATCGCTGGAATCAGCGAGTTGACCAAGGCCTGGGTTACGGCGACGTGCACCGAGGTGGGGAACACGTCGTTCGAGGACTGGGAAGCATTGACGTGATCATTGGGGTGAACGTCGATGCCCTGGGATTCGAGGGCCTTCGTCGCCAGGGAAGCCAGGACCTCGTTGGTGTTCATGTTCGAAGATGTTCCCGAACCGGTCTGGAACACGTCGATGGGGAAGTGGGCGTCGTATTCGCCGGCGATGACCGCCTCGGCGGCCTTCTGGATGGCTCCAGCCCTGTCAGCGTCAAGGACTCCGAGTTCGAGGTTGGCCTTCGCAGCCGCCTTCTTCACCTGGGCCAAAGCGGCGATATGAGCCGACTCCAGGGTCTTGCCCGAGATCGGGAAGTTCTGCACGGCGCGCTGTGTCTGTGCGCTGTACAGGGCATCTTTGGGAACCTTCACTTCTCCCATGGTGTCGTGCTCGATGCGAAATTCTTCGCTCATAGTTGTCCTTTCCGACATGATGTCTGGGCTGTTGGTCATTGTGTCTGCTGAGGCCGCGGGTGCAGCCAGGATCAGGACGCGAAGGTCGAAGTCGCGTCCTCGTCGCCTCCGTGCTGTGCGACGACCGTGGTGCGACCGTCGTGCAGCTGATAGGTCAGGCCGACGATGATGAGGCGACCTTCGTCGACTGCCCGGGAGATGATTGCAGAGAGCTGCATGATCTTCTCCACCGTGTCCATGGTGTTCTGCGTGACCGTCTCATTGACAGTCTTGCGGTTGTTCTTACGGGCCCTGGCCACAGTCGGCAGGATCCGTGCCACGACATCGGAGATGAACCCTGGGGGAGTCTCTCCGGAATCGTAGGAGTCATACGCAGCTGTGACCGCACCGCAGCTGTCGTGGCCGAGCACGACGAGCAGGGGAGTGCCGAGGATTTCGACCCCGTACTCAAGAGAGCCGAGCGTCACTGGATCGACGACCTGTCCGGCGTTGCGCACGACGAACATGTCGCCGAGACCGACATCGAAGATCATCTCAGCGGCAACTCGCGAGTCCGAGCAGCCGAAGAGCGTGACGAAGGGCATCTGATTGTTCGACAGTGCCTCACGTCGTGCGGTGTCCTGATTGGGATGTTTCGGGACGTCGTCGACGAAGCGATGATTTCCTTCGAGCAGACGTTTCCATGCTTCGTTCGGCATCGGTCAAGAACCTACTTCCGGTGGGTGAGATCAGAGGGTCGAGTCGGTGGGGTCCGGTGTCGACAGTGATGGATGGTGACGGACGATGGAGATCAGAAGCGAAGGCTCAGATGAGTCCGCGTCGAGCAGCCTCTTCGGCAGCTTCGACATAGGAATGGGTCTTCGCAGCCTGATGCTCGGCGAAGACCGAACGCACGGTGCCCGATTTGGAGCGCATGACCAGAGAGTGGGTGGTGACATGTCCGCCGTCGAACTTCACACCGTCAAGCAGATCACCGTTGGTGATGCCGGTGGCGACGAAGTAGCTGTTGTCACCGGTGACGAGATCATCGGTGTTGAGTACCTGGTCGACGTCGAGCCCGGCTGCGGCCGCGGCCTCACGCTCCGAATCGTCCTGTGGCCACAGGCGACCCTGGATGACTCCGCCCAGTGCCTTGATCGCGCAGGCGGTGATGATGCCTTCAGGGGTGCCGCCGATGCCCATCAGCATGTCGACACCGGTTCCCGGGCGGCAGGCGGCAATAGCGCCGGCGACATCGCCGTCGGTGATGAGCTGGATGCGTGCTCCAGCCGCACGGATCTCATCGATCATCTTCTGGTGGCGCGGACGATCGAGGATCATCACGGTCACCGAGGCAGGATCGTTCGTTCCTTTGCCCTTGGCGACGCGACGGATGTTCTCTGCCACCGGCAGGCGCAGGTCGACCGCGTCGGCGGCGGCAGGACCTGTGACGAGCTTCTCCATGTAGAAGACAGCTGAAGGATCGTACATGGCGCCATCTTCGGTGACGGCCATGACCGAAATCGCGTTGGGCATGCCCAGGGCGGTCAGACGCGTGCCGTCGATCGGGTCGACAGCCACATCGCAGTGAGCGCCTTCGCCGTCGCCGACCTGTTCGCCGTTGAAGAGCATCGGTGCTTCGTCCTTCTCACCTTCGCCGATGACGACGCGTC
Source organism: Brevibacterium sp. FME37 (assembly GCF_014897485.1). Taxonomy (NCBI): domain Bacteria; kingdom Bacillati; phylum Actinomycetota; class Actinomycetes; order Micrococcales; family Brevibacteriaceae; genus Brevibacterium; species Brevibacterium sp. FME37. The sequence goes on along the minus strand of NZ_JABUYE010000002.1, from coordinate 250,890 downwards.
CGGCCATGCGCACGGTTGAGATGACGTTGCGCATAGCGGCAACAGCGGCACCATCGGCGGCGTTCTTATCGCCGCGACCCACCCAAGGGGCAGCTGCGATGGCAGCGGCTTCGGTGACTCTGACGAGTTCGAGAGCGAGGTTGCGGTCGGGAGCGTCGGCTCCGACCTGTGCTTTCTGGGACCAGGCATCCGTCACGGTGACGGGAGGAGCCTCGGCATCCACTCGGCCTCGGTCATGATGAGATTTCACGGCAGCAGGTTCATTGGAGTCACTCATAAGTCCAATTGTGCCACCCCGCACGTTCGGTGCCGACATCGGTACGATTTCGCGCCGTCGTTGTGGTCTCTGTCATGAATGCCCGTCCAGGATTGGCCCTGGGGACCAACCCCGAGGACAATGGCGATGTGAATGCCCAATCCAATACCTACGCTGTGGGATCGCAGGCGCCCGTGACACACGCGGATGCCGGGTCCGAGGGAGTGCCAATGGCTGACGAGTCCGGAGTGATGCTCCCGGGGTCCAGGGAAGAGATGCGCTTCCTACGGAAGAACTCGAACTGGGTCAACATGATCATTGCGATCCTGGCCTGCCTCGCAGTCGTTGCCGTGGTGCTGCTGATCGCACCGCAACCAGAGGTCGACCCGCAGCGTGTGGTCGACTACCAGACGATTGCCGAGCAGTCGGAGGACAGCGCCGAGTTCGACCTCATCGTGCCGAAAATTCCGAGCGGATGGACATCGAACGAGGCGAGCCTTGATCGTGTGGGCGATTCGGACCGCACATCCTGGTACATGTCCTTCGTCGGTACCGAGCGGCAATGGGTGAGCATCGAGCAAGCCAAAGCCACGGAGAAATGGGCCAAAAGCAAAGTCGGCGATGCAGTTGCAGCTGAGACAGTGACCGCCGGCGGCTTGGATTACCAGATCTATAGGACCGCAGACGCCAAGGAATACTGGGTGACCGGAAAGGGCGACAACTTCGTCGTCATCACCGCAATCGCGACTCCCGATTCCATCGACTTCTTCGCCAAACAGGTTTCCAAACAGCTCAAGTGAGGCTCAGCCTTCCTCGTCTGAAGATTCCTCACGCGCTTTGTCGAGACGTTCACGAGCACCATCAAGCCACCCCTGGCAACGATCGGCCAGAGCCTCGCCACGCTCCCACAGACTCAGCGAGTCCTCCAAGGGAAGATTTCCAGCCTCGAGTCGTTTGACGATTCCGACCAATTCTTCACGAGCCTGTTCGTAGCTGAGGGAATTGATGTCGGCCTGGTTCTGCCCGGTTGTTGGTTCTGTCATGATTACGTCCTCCGTGGCTTGATCGGGTGAGTTGTGAGTGTTGCGGTGTGGTTGGGCCAGGTGCTGCTATTGCTTTGAGGCGTGGTTGTCTTCGGTATTTTCCTGCACAGCTGTCACCTCGGCGTCGAAGCGTCCGCGAGCGACACGGACGTGGACACCGGCGCCGGTGTCCACCTCGGCCGAGTCTCGGATGGCCTGACCCTCGTCGTTTTGGACGACGGCGTACCCGCGTTCGAGAGTCCGCAGTGGTGAGAGTGACCGTGCCTGTGAACGAAGATGGCTGATCTCCGTCTGTGCCTGCACGATGCGTGTCGTGGTCGCTTGGAGGCTGCGTCGACGCACCAGCCGCAGCTGCTCTTCGTGCGCGGCCACCATGGTCTGAGGCTCAGCAAGGACAGGGCGTGATCGGACTGCGGTGAGCATCTCCTGCTCCCGGTCGATGATCCGGTTGACGGCGGCATCGAGTTCAGCCCGAGCGCGCAGCAGATTCATCGCTTCCTCGGCCACATCGGGAACGATGCGTTTGGCCGCATCGGTGGGCGTCGATGCTCGCATATCTGCGACCTCATCGAGGATCGGACGGTCGGCTTCGTGGCCGATTGCCGACACAACGGGAGTGTTCGCCTCAGACACGGCGCGAACGAGTGCCTCATTGGAGAATGGCAACAGGTCCTCCATGCTGCCGCCCCCGCGAGCGATGACGATGATGTCGATCTGCGGGTCGGCATCGAGTTCGGCGAGGTTCTTCATCACACCGGGAACGGCGTCGGGTCCCTGGACAGCGCAGTTGCGGATTTCGAATTCGGCGGCCGGCCAGCGCAGGGTGACGTTGCGAACGACGTCCTTCTGCGCATCGGAGTCTCTGCCGGTGATGAGGCCGATCCGATTGGGTAGGAACGGCAGACGCTTCTTCCGATTCGGGTCGAACAGGCCCTCTGCGCCGAGTTGCTTCTTCAGTCGCTCGAGCCTGGCCAGGAGCTCGCCGAGGCCGACGGCCCGGATGTCATTGGCCCGCATGGTCAGGCGACCGGTCTTGGTCCAGAAGTCTGCTTTGAGGTTGGCGACGACATGGCTGCCCTCAGACAGCGGAGCCCCAGTGCGGTCGAGTACGTTCTTCCAGATCTGGACCGGCAGCGACATTTCGACATCGGTGTCGCGCAGAGTCAGATAGCTGGCCTTGCCGCGGTGATTGAGTTCGACAACCTGTCCCTCGATCCACACGCTCGACATGCGATCGATATAGGACTTCATTTTGCTCGAGAGCAGACTCAGGGGCCACGGGTTCTCTGCCGTCGTCTCGCCTGCTGTCGCCGCCAACTCCTGAGCGTCGACCGTTTCGCCGAGGGTCCCGGGAGTACCGGAAATTCGTTGCGCCATATTGTCTCCCCTTCCAATCCACCACCCTAACGAACGGTGGTGACATGACGAATCATCGCCGCGCAGGAGCTCCAGCGGTTGGGGTCGGGATCCGGTTGGTAGGTGTGTGATGTGGATTGCTTCACCTTTGTAGCCGTTGTTCATGTCCCCGGCCTAAACTGAGCTTGTGACTGCCATATCTGTACCCATGCCCACCATTCCGCGCAAGCGTCTTGCTCCGGAGGACATCCGGGCGCCTGAAGGTGCTGACCAGAAGGTGCTTCTGGCCGCCCCACGCGGATACTGCGCCGGCGTTGACCGTGCAGTGATCGCCGTCGAGCGCGCACTCGAGCACTATGGTGCTCCCGTGTACGTGCGAAAGGAGATTGTGCACAACCGCCATGTGGTCGACACTCTCTCCGAACGCGGCGCCGTCTTCGTCAACGAAACCGATGAGGTTCCGGAAGGTGCGCGCCTCGTATTCTCAGCACACGGTGTCTCTCCTGCGGTGCACGCCGAGGCAGCCGCACGTGAACTGTCCACGATCGACGCGACCTGTCCACTGGTGACGAAGGTCCACCGCGAGGCCGTGCGCTTCGCCCGCGATGGCTACCACATTCTGCTTGTCGGCCACGCCGGTCACGAAGAGGTCGAGGGTACGATGGGCGAGGCTCCCGATGACATCACTCTGATCCAGAATCCTGAAGAAGCCAAGACCGTCGAGATCGCAGACACCGAGAAACTAGTCTGGCTGTCACAGACGACGTTGAGTGTCGACGAAACGATGGCGACTGTCGATATCCTGCGTGAACGGTTCCCCCACCTGCAGGCCCCGCCGAGCGACGACATCTGCTATGCCACGTCGAACCGACAGGTGGCCGTGAAGAAGATCGCCCCGCAATCCGATCTGGTTCTGGTTGTCGGCTCAGCCAATTCGTCGAACTCCGTACGCCTGGTTGAAGTTGCTCTGGAACATGGGGCCAAGGACGCGCATCGCGTCGACTTCGCTCGTGAGGTCGACGAAACATGGTTCCATGATGTCGCGACTGTCGGCGTGACCTCAGGAGCGAGCGTGCCGGAAGGGCTGGTCCAGGACCTTCTCAAATTGTTGGCCGAGTACGGTTTCGGCTCGGTCGAGGAGATCGTAACGGCAGAGGAAGACATAATGTTCTCGTTGCCGCGCGAACTGCGCAAGGATCTCAAAGCCGCCGGGATGAAGACATCGAATAAGCGCGACGGAGCCGACCGGGACCACGATCTGATCTGATCTGATCGGTGCCAGGTCTAGTCGGTACCGGTATGCCTGCGTCTCAGTTCGGTGGGATCTTGTGTCGCAAACGGATCATGTCCCGAGACGCGTGGCCGTGTGAGTTCTTCAGCGCTGACTCCCCGGGTGCGTGAGTCGAGTTCAGCAACTGTATCGAGTTCGGTCGCGACGATACCCGTTGACGGAAACTTCCGGGCCGTGACGAGGAACCTCGATTCCAGTGATGAGACGAAGCGGTTGTAGTCGTGAACCGAGCGATCGAGACTCGTCCCCATTCGCGTCACGTGGGTGACCAGGGTACCGATGCGTTCGTAGAGTTCGGTGCCGAGCTTGAGCACCTCGGCCGCCGAAGTGCTCATATCCGCTTGTCGCCAATTTAGTGCGACCGTCTTGAGGAGGACGAGCAACGTGGCTGGGGATGCGAGCACAACGTTTTTGCCGAGAGCATGGTCGATCATCTTCGGATAGGTCGATGCTGCCGCAGACAACAGCCCATCCGTGGGAACAAAGCAGACGACGAAGTCCGGTGCGGTGTCGAAGGACTTCCAATACTCCTTGGACGCCAGGGAATCGATATGACGCAGCAGCGCTCGAGCATGATCTTCATCGTTGGCCTCAACGTCCTCCATGCGTGCTGACAGCGGCGTCTTGGCATCGATGATGATTGTTCCGCCGCCGGGCAGGTTGACGGTCATATCGGGGCGGTGGCGTTTGCCATCACGCTCACTGCTGACCTGAGTCTCGAAGTCCACATGGGGGAGGAGACCTGCGTATTCGACGATGCGTCGGAGCTGGACCTCACCCCAGTCACCGCGCTGAGTCGTCGAATTCAGCGCAGTGGCCAGTGAACCCGTCGACTCCTGCAACCGGAGATTCTGCTGACTGAGATGGCCGATCTGAGTGTTGAGGCGAGTGATCTGCTCAAGCTGAGTTCGATCCTGAGCCTGCAGATTCTCCTGCAGATGGTTGACGCTTGCGGCCAGCGGTCCGATGGCAGCGGTGATCTCACCGGCCATCTGCGCATCGGCCTCCAGATCCTCGGTCCGATTGGTGAGGATCCGGGACGTGGTCTCCGCTCTCGTGAGTCGCTCGATATAGCGAGAACGCGTGTGTGCGCGACCAAGAAGGAAGCCGAGGGCGGCACTGATGATGATCGCCAGGATGAAGACGATGACGAGTCCTGTGGTGGGGAAAGCATTCATGACTTCAGCGTGACAGACGGCACTGACGCGAGATTTAGACCCGCACCTCGGCGGCGGGATAGACTTAGCTACCGTGGCTCTAACTATCGGAATCGTGGGACTGCCCAATGTCGGCAAGTCGACCATGTTTAATGCATTGACCAAGAACCAAGTTCTCGCGGCGAACTACCCCTTCGCGACGATCGAACCGAACGTCGGCGTGGTGCCGTTGCCTGACGCGCGGCTGACCCGGTTGGCAGAGATCTTCAGTTCAGAACGAATTCTCAACGCAACGGTCGACTTCGTCGATATTGCCGGAATCGTCCGTGGTGCCTCCGAAGGTGAAGGGCTGGGCAACCAGTTCCTGGCCAACATCCGCGAAGCGGAAGCGATCTGCCAGGTCATCCGCGGGTTCGTCGATGACGACGTCATCCACGTCGAGGGCAAAATCAGTCCCGCAGATGACATCGACACCATCAACACTGAACTCATCCTGGCCGACCTGCAGACCTTGGAGAAGGCGCGACCTCGAATCGAGAAAGAGGTGAAGGGCAAGCGGGCGCCGGCACAGCAGCTGACCGTGATCGACTCCGCCGTCGAGATCCTTGAGAGCGGAAAGACCCTGTACCAGGCCATGCAGGCCGATAACTTCGACGTCACAGAGCTGCGTGAACTTCAGCTGATGACCGTTAAGCCGTTCCTCTATGTCTTCAACGTCGACGACGATGTGTTGGCCGACGAAGAGAAGAAGGCCGAGATGCGTGCGCTGGTGGCGCCCGTCGAAGCGATCTTCCTCGATGCCAAGTTCGAATCTGAGCTCGCTGAGCTCGACGAGGCGGAAGCCCTCGAGATGTTGGAATCCACAGGCCAGGAAGAGGCCGGACTCGACAAACTGGCGCGCGTCGGTTTCGACACACTGGGTCTGCAGACCTACCTGACTGCCGGCCCCAAAGAATCCCGTGCCTGGACGATTCCGAAGGGCGCGACAGCGCCTGAAGCAGCTGGTGTCATTCACACCGACTTCCAGAAGGGCTTCATCAAGGCCGAAGTCGTTTCCTTCGACGACCTCGACTCCAACGGCTCCATGGCCGCTGCCAAATCCGCCGGCAAGGTCCGGATGGAAGGCAAGGAGTATGTGATGGTCGATGGGGACGTGGTCGAATTTCGGTTTAACGTCTAGCGTTATTGACGGAGCCCGTTATAGACTGGTCTCGTGATCAGATCGTTCGGCAACAAGGACACCGAGCACATCTGGCATGAGCAGTACGTCAAGCGTGTCGACCGGGCTGTACAACGGTCGACTCTGCGGAAGCTCGAGTTGATCCATGCGGCGAAGGATGTCGAGGACCTCCGGATCCCGCCGGGCAACCGCCTGGAGCGGCTGGTGGGCAATCTACGCGGGCAGCACATCATCCGCGTGAACGCGCAATGGCGTCTCTGCTTCGTCTGGAGAGATGGAGGTGCGGACAATGTCGAACTCGTCGACTACCACTGAGGCTGACCTGATCGAGCCGATCCACCCGGGAGAGATCCTGATGGAGGACTTCATCGAGGGCCTCGGGATCACGCAGAACAAGCTGGCCGTGTCCATCGGAGTACCGCCGCGCCGGATCAACGAGATCGTGCACGGCAAGCGAGGCATCACGGCTGACACGGCGATCCGGCTGGCGCGGTATTTCGGAACCTCCGAGGAGCTCTGGATGAACCTGCAGTCGAACTATGAACTGCGGCTCGAGCGCCGAGCGCTGCGCGACAAAGTCGCTGCGATCACGCCGCTGAAGGTCGCATGACCTCTGGGGTGACCGGCTCGGAGAGTTCTCGTCTGATCATCATCCGCGGGAACTCGGGCAGTGGGAAGTCGCATTTGGCGCAGGCGATCCGAGCTGCGCGACCGCGCGGCGTGGCGATCATCGGCCATGACGTGCTTCGGCGAGAGGTCCTCCATGTTCGTGACCATCCGGGTGCGTTGAGCGTGCCGTACATCGATCTGTCGGCGCGGTTCGCGCTCGACAACGGTCTCGACGTCGTGATCGAAGGCATCCTGCATTCCGAGAGCTATGGCGAGATGCTCGCTCAGCTGCGAAAAGATCATGCTGGTCTGACTCGCTGCTACTGCTATGAACTCGACCTAGACGAGACGCTCGAACGGCATCGAACGAAGGCATTGGCCGCGGAGGTGGCGGACGCCGATGTCGCGTCCTGGTATCGCAGTGCAGACCGGGTCGCTGCCCTGGATGAGTCAGTATTCGATGCCACGGTGAGCGCCGCCGACGCTCTGCAGCAGGTCCTCGCGGACGTGGGGTGGAGCAAGGCGCTCGACATCGGTTCATGACTGACACTTGTGATGCCGTTCGCCGACATGGTGCGTTCGAGCCGAACTCCATCATAGGTTGCTCTGTACCGGAATGCGGTGGAGTTCCGTTTCAATGTCTGAAGATAGTTCCGCTGTATTGACCCGTTAGGTTGGTGACGTGGCTGGCGGGTGGGAGGCCTTTCCTACCCCGAGCGAACGCGAAGACTGACTGCGCAGTCTCGTGCTGGAACAACGAGCCTATGGAGTCCGGCTCCACGTGAAAGTCACTAGCCAATGGTCTGTATACCGGCGGCTCGGGCACAGCCCGGCCGGAGTAGCGTGTTGATAGGTTATTCGGTTACGTTACTCGATGAAGCCGCATCAGTGAGATCGTTCACGGCAAGCGTGCGATAACGGCTGGCACTGCGCTTCGCCTGGGAGGCAATTTCGGTATTGATCCGCAGTTCTGGCTGAACCAGCAGACGCACTACGAGCTGGAGCTCACCGAAGATCGTGTGGCAGAGCAGCTCGCCCAGATCACACCGCTGGAAGTCGCGTGAGCCCCGTAGGAGTCGATGGGCTTCTCCTCTGTGCAGACAGCGATGAGGTTGCTGTTGTCCTCCATCACTTTCCTCGACATATCGAAGTCATAAACGCTGAAGCGGGGTGTCTTCGGTTCAACGTCGAGCCGACGAACGATCCGCTCGTGTGGGACATCTCGGAGAGATTCGTGGATCAGAAAGCGTTCGATGCGCGACAAGCGCGCGTTCGAGCCAGAGAGTGGGGCCAATCAACGTCTCACATCGCGCGTAACTGCGACATTGGGGCCGTCACGGACGACTCGTGATGTTGGTTCGTGCAGCCGATGGTCGCACGTGTTGAAACGTGGGGAGTTTTCGTTTCAACACGAAGTCGAATTCCGGTTCAACCGTCTAAGACGGATCGAGCTCACTTTTTACCAGTGGACGCCGGCGACGCACCAACAGGTGCGAGAACGGCCGGATGGCCCGTACTCGGGCGACGTCCGATACATGTGTCAGCGAGTCTGAATCTGTCGGTCCCGAGCGTCAGGATGAGCGTTTTCGAACTCGAAAATGGATTCTGGCGTCGTCGATCACTTTTTGATCAATTCCTAGTCTGACGATGCTGTGAAGATTCTCATGCGCAAGGGTGCCCGCCCACGTATGTGGTCTAGTCCCATGCGCTATAGTGACCGCTGGCGTCAGCATATGATCGCAACGATGAGATCTCATGTAGGTGGAGTGTCAACCTGGAAGATCGAAAGTTGAGGACTGAAGATGGCCGAGAGCACGAACTCGTTGCCGCACTCGGAACGAGGGGGCTTCGCGAAGCTTTTCAGGGCAGTGGTGATCGCCATCGCGCTCTTGCTGGGCATGATTGTTGCAATCTTCGGACTCGCATCACTCATTTCCGGGATTGGGCCACTAAGTTCGTTTGCGGCTCGGTGGGCGCCGACCGTGGCACCGATAGTGGCTCTTGCCGGACTGATCGTGCTCCTCGTCGGAATCGTTGCTGTGCGCAGGGGGCGTCGGCGCTCAGGTGCAGTCGTGACAGTGCTCGGCGGGGTCGGCGCGGTCACGAATATCGCGGTGGTCATTGTTCTCGTCGGCGCCATCACGTCAGCCGGAGGCTCGGTCAACCTATTTACCGCCGCGTTCGGGTTGTCCGCAATGGACGCAGCATCGCCAGACCGACACGAGGTGTACGACAAGTCCAGCTCGGGGGACGACCTCTCCTTATCGATCTACGAGCCGGAGGGTGCGAAAGGCCCGGCGCCGACGATCATGGTAGTCCATGGTGGCGGCTGGATCGCGGGAGAGCCTGACGCAGTGAGTTCAGAGCTGCGCACCCTTGCTGACCACGGCTACTTGGTTGTGTCGGTCGAGTACGAACTTGCGAACAAGAACAATCCGACCTGGCAGAGTGCGCCCTCGCAGGTTGCGTGTGCTGCGTCCTGGATTCAGACCCACGCCGACACGCTTAGTGCAGATATGGATCGTCTCGCGTTCTGGGGTGAGAGCTCCGGCGGCAACTTGGTCGCCAACACCGCCGGCGCCGCGGCTCAAGGCAACGCTGAATCCACGTGCGGTGGGGAGGTTCCCGTTCCGGCAGCAGTCGTCGCCGACTACCCTGCGTTCGACGTGACCGGCCTTTACGCAAACGCCCCTGCGGGCCCAGGTGCGGGCACGGGCTCGCGCATTTTCGCGTCCAGTTACACCGGCGGTACGCCCGAGAAATTCCCGAAACGTTACGCCACGGTGAATTCCGCCGCGCACATCACTGAGACCACCCCGCAGACGCTCGTGATGACCGCGATGCGTGATGATGTCATCGCACCCGCTGACCAGCTCGCATGGGTCGACACAGCTCGAGACCGTGGAGTCGACGTCCAGGCGGTGCAGGTTCCACTCGCGAATCACGCCTACACGCAGAAAGCGAAGAACTCCCTCGGCAGCCATGGACATCTCAGCATCGCAGAAAACTACCTATCCGAACGACTTCAATAGCCACGAGGTGGAGGTTCTGCAGGCAACAGATCATCAGCTCGATCCGCGAATCAGTCGTGAGTCGCCTCCTCGATGAGCGGGGTGAAGAAGCTGATCAGACTACCGTCCAGGTCTCTGACCAGCAGTGATCAGTTACCCCATGGCGTGTCGGTGGGTTCATTGACGAAGGCCTCGACGAATTCCCGGAGGCCAGAACAGACAGCATCGACGAACTTTGCAGATTCTCGAACTGCTCCAGTCCGCTCAACTGCGAACCGTCTCCGAATTGGCTGACCGCCTCGGCGTCGATGATCGTACGATTCGCAGAGACGTGGCGCGACTCAACGATCTGGGCTAGGGGAGACGCTCCTGATCCTGCCGTCATGCTGACGCTGGCTGAGCCCGTCAATTACCAGCAGGCTCTTGAACTGCGATATCTGAACAGCGCTGCAATCGCATCACGACGTCTGATCCACCCATATGGCTTGGTCGCACATTCGGATCAGTGGTATTTGCTCGCATTTGATACGGAAAAGCATGAGGAACGCACGTTCCGAGTCGACTGCATCCGCACGGTGTGAACGACATCGGCAACATTCACAGCCGCAGAGCGTCTTGACGTGAAGTCCCGACTCCTCGAACGATTCGCCGAGGCAGACTATCGGTGGCATGTCATCCTGCACATCTTTGCAACCGAGGAGCATATCCGAGCACGATTGGCGGCCAGTGTTGCCCGACTGGAGCGAATGATTCCAAGAGGGGAGCTGAACTCCGTAGATGAGTCGCCGATGTATCGGGCGGAGCTCCATGTTGAAAACCTTGATTGGCTCCTGCCGGCCATTGCGGCGCTGAGGTGCAAGGTGGAGATCGAACATCCTGAGGAGCTCCGCCTTCTTGTGCAGGAGGTGGCGCAGAAGATGCTTCATGCGGCCGGGCTGGACTGACTGCAGTGCTACCGTGCACATATGGCCACCATAAGAGTGAACGGCGTCGATCTCGGTGTTGAGAGTTTCGGCCGCGATGACGATCCCCTCGTGCTGCTCGTCGGTGGAACTACGATGTTGTCGTGGCCCGATTCTCTGTGCCAACGTCTGGCCGAAGCCGGGCGCAGAGTCGTTCGCTACGACCTCCGAGACTCGGGTGCTTCATCCACGTTGGACCCGGAAAACCCGACGTACGACCTGCGTGATCTTGCCGATGATGCCGCGGACCTCGTCACAGCCCTCGGTGCGAAGTCCGCCCACCTAGCTGGCATCGGTGTCGGAGGCATGGTCGCCCAGGTTGCGGCACTTGATCACCCGGAGAACATTTCGGCACTGACACTGGTGAGCACTCGCCCGGTTGCTCCGGGCCCTGTCGATGACGACCTGCCCGATCATGATCAGACCGTGATGTCGGCGGTGTTCTCTCGTCCTGAACCCGATTGGACCGACCGTCGAGCCGTGGCCGAATTCGCAGCCGAAGGCGCCGCACTGTTGGGTAATGACGCGGAGCAGGCCCGGGCAGCTGCCGCTCGAATCTGGGACCGAACCCCGACATCGGATACGTCAGTCCACCAGGCGAATCAGCTGGGCATGGTCTTCTCCAGACTTGACTGCTCACCACGCTGGCGAGAACGCCTTCGCAACCTGCGAATACCGAGCCTGATCGTCCACGGTCGAGTCGACCCCTTCTTTCCCGTCGGCAATGCTGAAGTACTTGCCGCAGAGATCACTGAAGCACAGCCGCTGATCTTCGAGGATATGGGAACACAGATACCTGAGTGGGCGACCGAAGACATCGCGACTGCCATGCTTCGTCTCTGAGCGCGAAAGGAATCCGTTGCGCCTCCTGCTTCCCGAATCGATCGTCCCTATCTATCTCAAAGCGACACGGGCAAATCGGCCGTTCGTAACCGAGGAAGGAGCGCACCGACGCATCGATGAGCGTTTTGTCCGACCCGCCTCCTACGCTCCGCCCTCACGATTAGAAGGCGTGAGTGTGAACCGCCGACTGTCGGGTCCGAGCGCATGGCCGGTCTATGACGTTGAACCATCGACACCTATTTCCAGCTGGGCTCGGCCTAAGGCTGTCGTGGTCTACGTTCACGGTGGCGGCTGGGTCAACGAAATCGTTCCTCAGCATTGGAGGCTCATTGCCCGCATCGCTCGAAAGACGAACCAGCGCGTCATCGTGCCGATCTATCCGTTGCTGCCCTTCGGCACGGCACGTGAAGCCCGCGATGGCGTCGTCGACCTGATTCGCGCCGAGCTCGACTCCGATCATCAGGTACGTCTTGCCGGGGATTCCGCCGGCGGTCAGATCGCTCTGTCTGCAGCACTGCACCTGCGCGACCAAGGTACACAGCTGCCGGGCACAACTCTGCTGTCGCCGGCGCTGGATCTGACGTGGAAGAACCCGCAGATCGACGCGGTACAGCCCTTCGACCCGTGGCTGGGCCGTTCCGGAGGTCGCCTCCTGGCCCAGAGATGGCGCGGTGACGATGAAATTGAGGATCCGATAGTCAGCCCCCTATTCGGTGACATGAGCGGGCTTGGACCGCTGACCATCCTCACCGGGACTCGGGACGTGCTCAACCCGGACGCCAATCTGTTCGGCACTAAGGCACGAGGAGCAGGAGTCTCAGTGACGTGGCACGAAGGCGAAGGCCAACTGCACGTCTATGCCCTCCTGCCGACGAAGGCAGGGGAACAGGGGGCGAGCATCCTCGTGGAGAGCCTGCGACCGACCATGTGACGTCCTGCTGCGAACTCAGCTCATATCGACGGTTCTGGGGTACGGGTACTCAGGTCCTCGCTCCTGAAAGCTCAAGATACTCGGGTTCTTGATCTCTCCATTGTCGATTTCGATCGCTCGGGAGATCGTGGGAACCTGTGACCACGCATCTGGTCCTTCCATGACTGTGCGGAGATAGGGCATGATCGCTTCGCTGATCTCCCACGTCGCGGAGTTCCACAGGTACGACGGAGTGTGGTCGACGGCGTAGTAGTTGACTCCTTGCCCGACGGTGAACATCGGATTGTCGAAGCCGGTGGGCTTCGCCCACTCGAAGCCCATTCCCTCATCGCAGGAAACGTCGATGATCAGACTGCCCGGGGCGAACTCCTTCAGATCTTCCGTGCGCAGATAGGTAATCGGCGAGGAGACATCCTGGAGCGTGCAGTTGAGCACGATGTTGTGCGATGCGAGGAATGTCGGGAGCAGGACATCGCCAGCGTCGGTGACCACCGTGCTGAGGTGGACAGGTCCATCGCCGGTGTTGAGCTGGGTGATGTGTGCGCTGTGGATCGGCGACCCGACGGCTGCGACCCCTCGCTGCGTGAGTACCTGGATGTCGTGGATCCCCTGGGCCTTCAGCGCGGTCACAGCACCTCGCGCTGTTGCTCCGAACCCGATGACGACGGCACTGAGTCGCGGACCATAGTCACCGGTGGAGCCGGTCAGGCTCAACGCGTGCTGGACAGAGCAGTAGCCGGCCAGTTCGTTGTTCTGGTGGAACACGTGCAGGCTGAAATCTCCCTTCGGGGTCCAATGGTTCATCGCTTCGAAGGCGATGAGAGTCAGCCGACGATCTATCGCAGTCTGCGCCATCGCCACATCCTGCACGCAGTGCGGCCAGCCCCACAGCACGCGGTTTTCGGGAATCGCCTCCACGTCTGCGGCCTGGGGCTTCGGCAGAAGCAGCACATCGGCTGATTCGATCACTTCGGAGCGTTCGGCCACGCGTCCGACACGAGACTCGATGTAGCCAGGCGAGAGCTGGAAGTCTTCGGCATAGCCTCGTTCGACGATCATCCGTGCCCGGATATCGGGGTCGATGCGGTCGAGGTGGTGAGGGTGGAGCGGGAGGCGCCGTTCGTTCTCCATCGAGGAGCCAGCGAGCAGGCCAAGGGTGAGTAGGTCGGTACCAGGTGTCCCATCGGACGCCGAGGCGGTGGTGGCGGCAGTGGTCGGTTGTGCGGTGCCGGTCATCCGGCCTCCCATCGTCGGGGAACCAGAGTCAGCTCCACCTTCGACTATACGCTGAGCTCACCTACCTCCAGCATCGTGCTACTTTGCGGTCAGGGAACCTGCGGCGTAGGCGGCTTGGCCGACATGCACGGCGGCGTCATCGATGATCGAAGCTAGGCGCACTCCGCGTGTGACCGGGGGAGTCCAGCTCTCGTCAATGACGTCGTCCAGGTCTGCTTCGGACAGTTCGCTGATGTAGCGGCCCAGCGCTGTCAGCGTGGCCCCCAGATGGTCGACAAGCAGCTGCTGGTCCTCGACCCGAATCGCCGCGGCCTGCTCAGCGGTGTGTCCGAGGCCGACGGAGTCACCGAGTTCTCCCAGTGCGAAACGATCCCGGAACTTCTCCCACACCTGCTCGTCACCGGTCAGGTCGGAGAGTTGGACATCAACTTCGCGTCCGGTGTGCCACAGCAGCCAGGCAATCGAATTGGGATGCTCGCCGGGGTGGGCGTTGAGCTGCTCGGCGGTGAGCGTCGGCAGACGCTTGGCTGCATCGACAGGTCGTTGGGCCAAGTCGGTGAGAATCTCGATGCTGTTCATATGGTCCATTGTGCTCTTCGTCGCCACTCATGTCATTCGGTGGGAAGGTCAGTCGAGCCTGGGCCGTCTGCGATTGCGTTTGATCTCCGAGCGTCGACCCTCTGCTCGCGCCCGCCGTCGGCGCGAGTTCCGCGACGGTTTCGTGGCCCGACGTTCAACGGGTGGAGCGAGCGCTTCTCTCAAGAGCTCGGTCAGTCGATCCCGTGCTGCAGTGCGATTGCGCAGCTGCGAGCGCTGGTGTTCGGAATTGACGGTGAGGACTGTTCCGGAGAGCTTGGGCGAGAGAATATGCAGGACACGCTCGCGTTGCTCGTCCGTCAGCACCGTGGTCGATCCGAGGTCGAGGCTCAGTTGCACGCGTGTGTCTGAAGTGTTCACGTGTTGTCCGCCAGGACCGGACGACCGCGAAAACTGTTCGCTCAGCTCGGATCCGGGCACCATGAGGCCGTGAGGTATCCCGGGTCCGGCGGGCACGCGCAGATCATCCATGTGCTCAGTCTGTTTCGAATTCCTCGCGCAGTCGTGGTTCGACGCGATGTTTGGGACGAATGCCTGCCTTGTCGGCGTAGAACTCACGGATCCGGTCCATGTCTGCAGCCACGTCCCCGGTCAGTTCGATCGTCGGCCCCAGCCCGGTGGTCATCGTCGTCCGGTCGACGAAGCCGAGCGTCACAGGCATCCCGGTCTTCATGGCTATCCGATAGAAGCCTGATTTCCAGTGGGTGTGCCCTTTGCGGGTGCCGTCGGGGGTGACGACCAGCCCGAAGACCTCTCCGGAATGGACACGGTCGATCACCTCGGCGACGACGCGTTTGGGATCGGATCGATCGACAGGAATGCCGCCAAGTCCGCGCATGATCGGTCCACGCCAGCTTGTGAACAGGCTCGTTTTGCCCATCCAGTGCACATCGATGCCCAGGCGCCAGGCGATGGCGAGCATGACGGGGAAGTCCCAGTTGGAGGTGTGAGGGGCGCCGATGAGGACGGTGGGTTGGTTCGGGGCGGGCTCGGTGACCAGTTTCCAAGGGCCTAGGAACCAGAACGCGCGGGCGGCAAGGCGTCGAAGCATGGTCACCAGGTTAGAGCACCTGCTCCTTCTCGACTCTCAGGACTCGCTTTGCCGTAGCCATCAGGGCAACTGAGCACCGTGCGTGGCAGTGCTCGTCATTCACATCTTCAGGACTGTGCCGTTACGCGGCAGGACTCCGTCGAAGGCTATCGGGACGGGGTGAGCTCGCTGCGGGTCCCTGCCGTCCATGGCTTGCAGATGAACATGGGGTTCGGTGCTGTTGCCTGAATTCCCGCACCGACCCAGCACCTCCCCTGCTCCGACTCGTTGCCCTGCCCGGACGCTGATGCTGCCCTGTTGCAGGTGACACACCGCCACGACGATCCCGCCGGACTCGAGCAGCACATGATTTCCCGCGGCTGACATCCATCCGCCGGCGACGCGTCCACGCTGACTCGCCGCGTACCCGATGGACGGCAGGCCCCGGTGTGCCAGATGATCGATTTCGGAGTGAACAGTGGACACGACCGTTCCGTCGAGCGGTGCCAGAACAGGTCTTCCGAATCCGGGGAAAGTCTCAGGAGCTTCCGAACGGAAGAATGACGCCACAGTGTAGGGTGCAGACTTTCCGGTCTCGTCGACGGGAACGAAGTCAATGGCGAATGCAGAGGCGAACATCGTCGTCCCGTGGCTGGGCACCCGATCAGCGGGACTGTTCTGTACCAGCCAACGGCCCGTGAACGGATAACTGAGATCGATCGAAGGTGCCTTCGGGTCCATGATCATCCACACCTGCGCCGCGTCGTCCACGACCGCGTCGCGTCGTCAGATCGGAGTAGCCGCATGACGGGACGGCTTCGATAGGTCCGACCGACCTCGGCGAATCCCGCCGCCTGGAACATCGACACCGTTCCGGTGAATACAGCTGAGGGTGCGGGGGCGCCGCTGAGGGCTGAGATATCAACCGGATGACCGTCGACACACGTTGCACCGTGGTCAAAGGCCCAGTCAGCAGCTCGGCGCAGAAGAGCCGTGCCGATTCCTTTGCCCCGATGTTCACGTCTGATGACGAAACACGAGACCCACCAGGCATCAGCTGAATCGTCCAACAGCCGCGCAAGTGCCCGATTCTCCATAATTCCGGGAAGAGATGAGCGGGGGACGATCCGCGTCCATCCCACGGCCTCGTCATCGATGAAGGCCAGCAGGCCGATCGGCAGAGTCGAATCTTCGATCTCACGCCGCAGTGCAGTCCGGTTGTCTACAGCGGCGTGCCGCTGGAACCGTTGGCACCAGCACGAGTCGGGATTCTTTTCGCGAGGACCGTAGACACGGCCCACCCGGGGCCAGAGATCGGGCGTTGCCGGCACAACCTCAACCTCGCCATTGATGAGTCGATTCGCCACCGAATTCATATCCCAACGGTACAGGGATGTCGCTGATCGGCGACGTCTGTGGGAATAATCTGCTGGCATTTGTGGCTGTCCTGAGAGCAGGAACCACCAGCACACCGACGAAGGAGAGATACATGTCTGATGCAGACCGCGTAGTGATTCTCGGAGGACACGGCAAGATCGCCCTCATGGCCGCACCGAAGCTCAAAGAAGCCGGATACTCGGTGGATTCCGTCATCCGCAACCCGGATCAGACCGCCGATGTGGAGGCCGCGGGCGCGAATGCCGTCGTCCTCGACATCGAGTCGGCAGATACGGACAAACTCGCCGAACTCTTCACCGGGGCAAAGGCGGTTGTGTTCTCCGCCGGTGCCGGTGGTGGTAACCCCGAGCGGACCCGAGCGGTCGACTTCGAAGCAGCCAAGAGATCGATTGACGCAAGCGCGAAGGCTGGAGTCGACCGCTACGTCATCGTGTCCTATGCGACCGCCGGAATCGACCTCGACCGCGTTGACCCGGACAACTCGTTCTACCCCTACGTGGAGGCGAAGCACGGAGCGGACGAACACCTGCGGGCAAGTTCGCTTGACTACACCGTCCTCGGCCCCGGCGGACTCACCCTGGAACCGTCCAAGGGCGCCCTGACGTTGGCCGACGCGTCCGGAGACGTCGAGGGGCAGACGCCCAGCGATGACACGCGGGTCACCTCACGCGAGCTCGTCGCCGACGTCATCACGCACGTCATCTCCCAGAAAGCAGCGGTCCGTGAGACCGTGAACTTCTATGACGGTGACACTCCGATCGCCGAGGCTGTGAAGTAGCAGCGGGCTTCATCGAGCAGAGACCGGGCGGGTTCAGGACGAACCCGCCCGGTCTTTTCTGTTCCACAACTGATGAGTCAGGCCGCTTAAGGAACCGATCGTTTCGATGGTGAAACGGTCTTCGACTCCGCCCAGCCCTTCCCACAGCGAGGTTCCGTGGCCCAGTGTGATCGGAACGATTGCCACACTCATGAAGTCCACGAGGTCTGCGGCGAGGAACTGGCGGATGGTCGAGGGACCACCGCCGATGCGCACGTCGAGACCATTGGCTGCTTCCTTTGCCTGTTTCAGAGCCTGTTCCGCGGTGGCATCGATGAAGTGAAAGCTCGTTCCATTGGGAAAGTGCATTGCCTCATGGGGATGGTGAGTGAGCACGAAGCACGGAGTCTTGAACGGCGGTTCCTCGCCCCACCAGCCGCGCCATCCGTCGTAGGGCCACGGCCCTTCCTGGGGCCCGAACTTCTGGCGTCCCATGATCTCGGCGCCGATGCCCTGCCCCCACATCGCGAAGAGCGCGCGGTCCAAGGTCACAGGTGCATCGATGTCGCCGATGCCCTCGATTCCTTGACCGTCGAACCAGCCGAAGAGCCTTTGCGCATCCCCGATGGGTTTGTCGAACGTAACGTAGTCACCGGCGGAATAGCCGTCGAGTGAAACGAATTGGCTGTGTACTCGAGCACGAAACATGATCACTCCGGTGTGATTGTCAGCGAGAATTGCTCCCAGCGTAGAATGCTGTGATTGTAGAACGCAACCAGTTGGGAGAATGAATTGCGAAGCGAACCGCGATCTGGCTGTGCGATCAATGCTGCGGTCGAGGTCCTGGGTGATTCGTGGAGTCTGATCGTGCTCCGGGACATCGTCTTCGGCGGTCGACGGTATTTCCGTGAACTGCTGACTCTCAACGATGAAGGCATCGCCTCGAACATGTTGGCCGACCGTCTGCGCAAGCTCGTCGATGAAGGCCTGCTCACCCGTGCTGATGCCGCCAGGGGGCAGCGGGTGGCCTATTCCCTCACCGAGGCCGGCATCCAGGTTGTGCCAGTGATGGTCGCCCTCGGGAGCTGGGGAATGAATCATCGCGCCACAACACCGGAATTGACGGTACGGGCTCGCATTCTCGCGGACTCACCCGAGCTGGTCGACGACCTCATGGGAGAACTGAGGGAAATCCACCTCGGAGTGCCGCGAACGAATCCAGACCGACCGAAGGCTTCGGAGCAGCTGCAGGCCGAGTACGACGCGACGCTTGCTAGGACTCATAGCTGTTCATGACATGCCGTGAGCCTCGGATCCTCAGCGGTCCGAAGGGCCGCGCAGGAAGGGTATCTCCATGTGCCCCAGTCGCCTGGGGTCGATGATCGAGACGATATCGACCATTTTGCCCTCGGCAACCGTGCACGACATCAAGCCCAGAGGCTGACCGCCCGTCGTTGAAACGAAGATTCCCGGCTCGCCGTTGACACTGATGCGTCGGGCCTCGATCTTGCCAGGATCGCCGCGCCTGACTGCAGCAAGAACCTCGTTTGCCCCGAGTTCCACGGTGTGTCCGCGCATTGAGCAACGGTGCCAAGTGACGTTCGGATCGAGCACATGCAACAAGGCATCAAAGTCACCATCCCGCGCGGCACTGAGGAATGCGTCGACGACCTCGCGTCTCTCGGTGAGATCGCCCGTAGGTACCGGGACGTCGCGTACTTTGCGCCGGGCCCGACTGGCAGCCATCTTCGCTGCCTCGCTCGAGCGGCCGATGATCGTGGCGATCTCAGAAAAGGGCACGGCGAAGAGGTCGTGGAGGACGAACGCGAATCGTTCCTCGGGCCGCAGGGAATCGAGCACGATCAGCAGGGCCAGTCCAAGGGAATCCGACTGGGTGGCGGCCTCTTCTGGGCCAGGGTGGTCGTCGGTGAGGACGACATCAGCCTCCCAGATATCAAGCGCCGTCTCTCCGCGTGATGTCCGTCTGCGCAGAACGTCGAGGCAGATGCGCCCGACCACCCGAGTCAGCCAACCGCCGAGGTTTTCGATGTCTTCTGCGCCCCGCCTGTCCAGTCGGATCCATGCCTCCTGTACGACATCCTCGGCGTCGGTGCGCGTGCCGAGGATCTGCGTCGCCACTGCGGTGAGGTGGGGTCGCTGCTCTTCGAATTCCGAGCTCGGAAGAAGTTTTCTGATGGCTGTTACCTTTTCGTGCCGCGCTTCGTCATGAAGGTGAAGGCCCGAACGGACCTCCAAACCAGAGAGAGGGAACTTGCTGATGAATATCGTACTGTGGATTCTCACCGGCCTGCTGGCCATCGCGTTCGGGGTCGGTGGGGCCACCCAGCTGATCCTCACCAAGGAGCGCTACCGGTCCCTGGCGAACAGCCAGCACTGGGTCGATGATTTCGGTGCCGCTCACGTCAAAGCCATCGGTACGATCAAGATCATCGGTGTGATCGGTCTGGTGGTTCCACCTCTGATTGGGCTTCTTCCCCTTCTGTCTCCACTTGCTGCCTGCGGTCTCATGTTGGTGATGACGGGAGCGGCAACGACTCGTTTCCGTCGCAGCGAATGGGCGCTGATGGCCGGCGACGTTACGTATCTGCTGGCGTTCGCCTTTCTCGCTTGGGGCCGCTTCTCGTTGGCGCCGTTCGGCTGAATGGCCTCAAATGCTTGTAGAAACCGGGCATCTGTGTTTGCATGGTAGAAGTGATTGCAAAACGCAATTGCCTGCGTTATGCGATCTCGAAGGAGCGATCATGTTCACCGGAGTCATGGCCAACGCCACCGTGAAGGATCCGAAGCGCGCACAGGATTGGTACACAAAGCTGTTCGCCCGAGAACTCGACGCCGCACCGATGAGTGGGTTGCTCGAATGGCACCCGGCACCCGGAGCCGGCGTCCAGATCTGGGCCGAGCCCGATCGAGCCGGACGCTCGAGCATCGTCATCCAGGAGACCAGCCTCGATGCTCTGGCCGATCGACTCAGCGCAGCCGGCATCGATCACGGTGGCCCGCAGTCAGGCGGAGGTCAGCGGATCCTGCAGGTGGGAGACCCTGGCAGCAATCGCATCGTCCTCTCCGGAGAATGAGGTGCCCACGATGCATCCGATGACCGAGACTCTGTATCTGAGCACTGAGATCGTACGTCCCCGCAGGGACGTCTGGGCGGCCTTCGCCGACACCGAGACACGGCAGCAATGGGGAGTTCCCGCAGGCGATGGTCTCGTCTACGATCACGATGATTTCAGAACGGGTGGAAGTGCGCGCTACAGGTGTGGATCCCCGGAGCGACTGGAGTTCTCCGCCGCGATGTCCTATATCCGTGTTGAGGCGGAATCGTATGTGGTCCACACGGATACCGTGTGGTCCGGCGAAGAGGTTCTCGGCACGGCCATGATCACGTGGACCTTCTCCGACGTCCCGGTGGGGACGTGTGTCTCGATCGTCGACCAGGTCGTGTCGTTCGTCGGTCAGGGCATGATCGAGGGCAGCCGAAATGGGCACCGAATCGTGCTCGAGCAGCTAGGTGCCTTCCTCGCTGGCCCAGGGCAGATCGGCTCCGGGCCGAGAGACGGTGACAGCGGCGCGCCGTGAGGCATTCTCACCGAGTTGTCTGAGTTCGCTCTCGCTCATCGCATCAAGCCGTGAACCAGAGTCCTGCAGGTCGTGCACCAGCGAGGACATGAAGCAATCTCCCGCACCTATCGTGTCCGCCACCTTGGCTGTGCGCGCGGGAACGCTCACCCTCGCCGAGGCGGTGGTGATGAAGGATCCCTCCGACCCGCAGGTCAGTGCCACCAGTGAAGCCCCGAGGTGAAGAATCCGCTCAATCTGAGAATCGGGGCTCAGCTCGGGATAGAGCCAATCCGCGTCGACGTCACTGAGCTTGACGACATCCACCCGTGAGGCAATTGACTCGAACCGAGCCAGCGCCTGCTCCTGGTCTCCGATGATGGTGGGTCGGATGTTGGGATCGAAGCACAGGAGCGCCGAGGACTGGCGCCCCCGCTCCAGGAGAGCGTCGACGACCGCGGCACCGGGGGAGAGGAAAGCCGCAATCGAACCGACATGGATCGCCGACCACCTGCCGTCGTCGACCACAGAGGGATCCGGCGCCCAGCGCAGCGCGAAATCATATTCGGCAGAACCATCCGGTGACAGCAGCGCCCTTGCCGTCGAGGTCGAACCGGTAGGGCGCGTGTGCACCTGCACGTTCGACTCCCGCAGATGTGCAAGCAGGAAGCCGCCGTGAAAGTCATCTCCGACATCAGTGAGCAGCTCCACATCGGCACCCAGGCGCCCCAAGCCGAGGGCCACATTCGCCGGCGCTCCGCCGGGGGCATAGCGATCCGGTGCCCCCGCCGAGCTGACGATGTCGATGAGAGCCTCACCGATGACAAGAATGTTCATGGCCTCGATTCTATGCGCACCGCATCGACCACGTGCCTCATCAGCACGAATAGGACAGATTTAGTTCAGAAGTAGGCTTTGGCGTCAGTTTGTGTCAGTGCCGTCTGGAATCGTTGCCGCATGGACAAAGACACCATGGAATCAGAAGTCAGAACCATCGTCGATGCAGCCTCAGCTCGCATCCTCACACCGCGAGAGGGGGAGTGCCTGGTCTGCTACGTCTTCCGCCAGCTCGGTGAATTCGGTTGCGACGGAACACATCGCTTCGCCCAGACATTTCGGGACCGCACCGCACCCAGGGCCACCGCGCTGATGGAACGCCTGGGAAGTATGGGCGCCTGCTGCTGTGACTGCGAAGTATTCAACAACGCCTACACGTTCGCATCACGCCCGTGGATCACCGGTGCCGCGTTCGGTGCGGATATCGGCACCGGGTTCGAATCCGCAGAACCCGTCGACCTACGTGAGGAGTTCGGCATCAATGAGCCGCCCGCGAGGATCTTCTACTTGTGCTGCCAGTTCGTGCGACGGGGCTCGACACAACCGTGCCCGAACTGGGTGCGAATGAGTCGCTGGTGAGAGACAGAGGCGAGTCTCCGGCAGAATAGGGCACATGCCTGCACGCCTGCCGCTGTTCCTCGACTGTGACCCCGGAATCGATGACGCCATCGCCCTCGGCTATCTGCTGTGCCAAGTCGATGTCGACATCATCGGAATCGCAGCTTCAGGCGGCAACGTGTCCACCGCACAGGTGAGTGCCAATGTTCAGAGCTGGCTTGAACTCGCCGGACGGAGGGACATCCCCATCCATCCGGGCAGCAGGTTCCCCTCTGCCTGGCCACCCGCCGATGCCGACCGACGGTCTGCGGCTTCGCCTCGTGCTGAACCCGAGTACGCCGACCTCACCCACGGACCCACCGGGTCCGGATACGCTCAGCTTCCACTGCCGAGCACACCGCTGAGCCCCATCGACGCTGCTCAGGCCTGGGTCGACACGGCACGGTCCCATCCCGGAGAGCTCATCGGAGTCATCATCGGACCTGCCACGAACCTTGCCTTGGCCCTTGCTCTCGAGCCTGAACTGCCCAGCCTGATGAGGCGACTCTTCATCATGGGCGGTGCCTTCAACTATCGCGGAAACACGCTCCCGACCACCGAATGGAACGTCACCTTCGACCCCGAGGCGACGGCGGCCGTCATCGCCTCCTTCGACCAGGCTCACCGCCAGCGTGCTCTGCAGGCACTGCCGGTGATCGCCCCCATCGAAGCCACCGAGGCTCTTGAGATGACTCCCGCGCGGTTGCAGGCAATCCTCGACGGAGCGCGGGCGGCCCATGATGAGGCAACGCCGCCTCGTGACGAGAGGCTGGGGCCCCGTGACGAGACCAGCGAGGTGCTTGTCACAGGAGAGAAATGGAGGGACTGGCTGGCTCAGATGGCCGAAGCTCTGCGCTTCTACTTCGAATTCCACGAATGGGACGGCCTGGGCTACATCGCTCACATCCATGACCCATTCGTCCTCGCCTGCGCCCTCGAATGGGCACGCAGCACCGAGGCCACAGCCACCTCGGCGGGCAGCAGCGAACCGTTAGCGAACGGAACTCGAGGCACACTGCCCTGGGCCACGACGATCTGTGCACCCGTCGACGTCGAACTCACCGGTAAACTCACACGTGGCGAAACCGTCGCCGATTGGCTGGGACGGTGGGGGAAGGGCGTCAACGCTGAGATCATCCGCACGATCGACGCACAGACCTTCCTCGACCACCTCGGCGAGACACTGAGCAAAGGACCCCATCATGACCACTGAATCCAGACAGTCTGGGCAGGGGCCGACGCACACCGTCGGTCCCGCACAAAACCAAAGCACCAAGGGTCACACAATTCCCTTCACACTGACCTTCCTCGGCACCCTCATCATCCTCGGCACCTATATCGCGGTCCTCCTGACCCAACCGGCTAACCTCGGCACTGATCTGGGACACACAACATTGTGGGTCATGCTCGGCTACCTGGCCGGGGGAGTTCTCCTCGCAGCCGGCACCCTGCCGCTCATCCCGCGCAGCATTCTCGCCCTCATCCCCGTCGCCATCGCGGCCAACATCGTCATCGGGCAAGTTGTGGGCAACGTAACCCCGATTCCGCTCTACCTCGACTCCATCGGGACCGTGATGATCGGTGTTCTCGCCGGTCCTGCCGCCGGAGCATTCACCGGCATCATCTCCAACCTCATCTGGGGAGTCACCCTGAGCCCCAGCGTCATCGCATTCAGCTCTGGAGCGGCCTTCATCGGCGCAGCCGCAGGATGGGCGGCACGACTCGGAGCCTTCCGCACCCCCTGGTTCGCCGTCATCACCGGGGCACTGGCAGGAATCCCGGCCGGATTACTCGGGGCACCCGTGGCCGCTTACGTCTTCGGGGGCGGCCTGGGCTCGGGCACCGGTGGTGTTGTGGCCATCCTGCAGGCAGCAGGCCTGGAGATGCTCAACGCGACCATGGCCCAGAGCCTGTTCTCCGACATCATCGACAAGGCACTCATCTTCGCTCTGGCCTACGTCATCGTGCGCACCCTGCCGCGGCGTATCCTCAACCGATACCCGTTCACTGACCATAGTCTTTCGCGCAGTTTCCGTGAGCCGGCGCGGGTCGGCTGAGTGACAGCGACTGTTTCCGACCGTGAACGGCAGACCACACGTCGTTGGCACCCAGCCACTGAGATCATCGTCCTCGCATGCTCTCTGCTGCTCGTCTTCGGCATCCCATCCCCGGTCGTGCCCATCACCATCATCGGTGCCGCGTTCATCGCCGCGGCAGCCTCACCCGCTGTGAGGCTGCACTCATGGACGCTCGGGGTCTGTGTATTGAGCCTGCCGACGCTGCTCGTCCTCAGCGTCGTCCAAGGGCTGTTCTATCCAGGTGCCGAGGTGACCGTGCTGTGGGAGTACGGTCCTGCTCGGCTCACCGTCGAAGGACTGGCAATCGCCGTTCAGATCTGGCTGCGTGTCACCGCCCTCGTGTCCCTGTGCGCATACTTCGGCCTCGGCGCTGACTCTGCCCGCCTGTTCGACGGTCTGCGATTTCTGCGGCTGCCCTCCTCGGTGGCCTATATCTGCGCCTCGGCGATCGGCCTCATTCCACTCATCCGAACGCGCACTCAGCAGATCATTGAGGCTCGGGCCAGTCGCGGGTGGAACGTCAGCAGCTGGATGGTCCGCACACGATTGCTCCCGAGCATCGTCACCGGCCTGTTCACCTCCGTCCTCATCGGGGTCGAGCAGCGCCACGATGTGCTCGTACAGCGCGGCCTTGGAGAATCAATGTCGGTGAGGTCACTGCAGGACCACCACGACGGGCCCGGACAACGGGTCCTGCGCCGTGGTGCACCTATCCTGACCTGTGTCCTCGTCGTGTGCTCCGTGGCAGGTGTTCTGCCACTGCCCACAGCCGACCAACTGATCGGGGGTGATTGAGTCTATGCCGCTCGAACTGATCGGAGCCGGTTTCACCTACCGCCGCGACGCCTTCGCGGCATTGACAGACATCGACCTCCGTCTGGCACGAGGGCAGATGCATGCGATCCTAGGCGCGGTGGGCTCGGGCACCTCCACCCTGGGGCGCCTGATCACCGGCTTGTTGGGCGACTGTGGAACCAGCGTCGGCCGCATCCACCTCGAGGGGACTGCCGTCATGCTCGGCGATGACCCCGAGGCCCAACTGAGCGGAATGACGAGCCTCGTCGGCGATGAGGTCCAACTGTCCGGGCGCTTGCATGGGGACGAAGTCACAACGGTCGAACGGCATGCACGCAACACCTTGAACTCGCTTGACATCGGCGATCTGTGGGGGCGACGCCTCGACACTCTGTCCGGTGGTCAACGGCAGCTCGTGGCCTTGGCCGGGCTGCTGAGTCTCAACCCCTCTCTGCTGGTCCTCGACCAGCCCTCCTTGTCCCTGGACCCGGATACTCGGCAGCGCCTCGCCACAGTGCTGCAGGACTTCTGCTCCGCCGGAGGTACGGTTCTCATCACAGCCCATCAGTTCGACGAGGTGGCTGAAGCCTGCGATCGGCTGAGCATTCTGGATTCAGGTCGGCTGATCACTACCGATACCAGTCTGTCGGCCCAGGAACTTGAACGCTGCGGAATCTGGGACACCCGGTGCCCTGAGCAACATGGGCAGGGACTCTCGGAAAGTGCTCGACCACCGGCTTCGGCACCACTCACACTCTCCGCGCGCGGGCTGAGCGTCATTCGCGACGGTGCCACCGTTGTCAACGACATCGACCTCGACGTCGCAGCCGGCGAGAACGTCACAATCATGGGATCCAACGGGGCAGGGAAGTCCACCCTCCTGCGCAGTCTCGCGGGCCTACTCGGGCCCGGCTCCCGAACATCGGGCATCATCACCGTCGATGACAACGGATCTCCGGTCAGCCTCGGTGAAACGCAGGCGCACGAACGGACACGGCATCTTGCTTGGGTCGGGCAAGACCCCGGCAGTCAGCTCTCGGCCGCGACCGTGTGCGCCGAGCTCATGTACGCTGTCCCCTTGCCCGCGCACCGACGCCGCGACCGGGTTGCGATCCGCGCCCAACGCCAGGAAGCGGTCACCTCAGCGATGGTGAAGACTCAGCTGGGCACGGTGAGCGAGATCCATCCCTATGATCTGAGCATCGACCTCCGCAAGGACCTGGTGATGACATCGGCACTGATCATGAGCCCGCGGATCCTCCTCCTCGACGAACCGACCTTGGGCAGAGACCGTAGGGGAATCGACAGGCTGAACATGTTCATCACGGACTTCCTTCGCCGAGGCGGGTCCGTCCTGGCCACGACCCACGATGGGCGATGGGCGTCAGAGACAGCGGATCGCGTCCTGATTCTGGACGATGGTCGTCTCTGTGAGGGCCGAGGTGGCGGGGTAGTCCCATCGGCAGGATGAGCGGACCGGTTCCGTCCGCACCTGGCACCTGCCCCACTCGACGGCCGGGGTGCGTGGGCCGGGCGACTCAGAAGTCGTAAGTGGCGTCCGTAGTCGGGGTTTCAGGTCCGCGGATCTTCTGCAGGTGCACATGTCTGATCAGGCGGATGACCGGTCGGATGAGCATCTCAAGGCTGCCGAGGACGAAGAGGCAGGTTCCTGTGAATACCCATCTGTCGGAGAAGAACATGAAACTGCCGATGAGGAACCAAATGCCGATGAGGACATCGTTGACGATGCTCAGCACCTGATACCGCTGGCGGATGACGAGTTCGTCATGGCCGATGTGAATCGTCAGATTGCGGTCGCCATCGGTCATATAGTCCTCCTGGGTTGAACGTGTGTGGGACCACGGTGTTGCTGAGAGATCGCGGCTCGTCCCCGACTCGATGCTAGCCCCGAGAATGCTCAACGACCATATCTGACGCCGACTATCTCGGCCATGTCAGTGCCGCGTCGTAGCGTGAGGTCATGGATAAGAACGTGAATTCGTTTGATGCACTGTACGCCGAAGTCGGCAGCCACAGGTCCGTGATGCCATGGGACGAGCTGCTGGGTTTCGTCCGCAGATTTCCGCATATCGCGGCGTTCAATGCGGCCCTCATCGCACAACAGAATGCCGGAGCGATCTTCGTCGAAACAGAGCACGCCTGGCAGCAGAAATACGGCCGGCTGCTGAAAGACGAAGCTGTGGCGCTGATCGTCCTTCACCCTTTCGCGCCGGTGCGCTTCGTCTATGACGTCGAAGACACACACGGGCCTCCCGTCCCTGACTCCGCGGTCAACCCGTTCAAAGCAGTGGGGGCACCGACGTGGGACGGGCACCGTCTCGTCATGGATGTCCTTCACCGAAAGGGCCTGGCTCTCGCGCGTCTGCCGAAGACTCAGAGCCCGACCGTGATGTTGGCGCATGTGCTCGATGAGCTGGCTCGGGTCTACGCCGGACACCGCGGAGCATTCCCCAAGCTGGGAATCACAGCAAGCAACACCGATATCGACGGACGACAGGCACGCTTCGAAGCCGAATGCGTCACCTGGCTGATCGCCGGACGACTCGGTCTGAAAACGGCGGCAACGGGCTCATTGAAGGGCTATCTCAAACACGGCGAACTGCTGCCCCCACTGTCCAGAGACCGCGTTCTCCATGTGGTCAATGCCATTGAGAAGCTCTTCGGTGGTGCACTGAATTTCGGTCAGACAGTCCGCGAGGATGTGCCAAGTTTGTTTCCGCTGACAAAACAGTGGTCGCACTCGTCATAGCCGACGTCGTGCGGTTACGAACTCTTCGCGGCAACCCGGAGACAAATTTCTGCAGAACCCTGGTCACCGGGGCGCTGGGCGAGCAGAATGCCTATATGTCCACAACCCCGAACAGACGGACCCAGGCCACCGTCTACCCCGATATGTGGGTTGACCCCGACGATGATCCACGCAATACAGACGGCACGAGTCCCGACGGCGAGGCCGAGACTCAGCTCGAGTTCATCCACGACTACCGCTTCACCCTGCGCATGAAATGCGAGGGAGTCGAGGCTGAGCAGCTGGCCACGTGGTCGGTCCCACCCTCGACGATGTTGCTTTTGGGCCTGCTCAGACACATGGCCGAGGTTGAACGAGACTGGTGCAACTGGATCACAGACGACGGCCAGAGGCCCTCACTTTATGGTGGACTCGATGCGGCATTCGAAACATCAAGGGCCGATGCCGACATGCTGGCGAAGAACTGGGCGGCAGATCTCGAAGCCGGACAGGCATTCACCGATGCTGAGATGGCCAAGCATAAGGATCTGGGCGCCCGCATCGGACAGTCGCAGATAGCGGTGAGGGAGCTCCAGATCCACCGATTCGAGGAGTACGCCAGACACTGCGGGCATGCGGACCTGCTGTGTGAATGCATCGACGGTCGAACCGGGCAGTGACACCACTGCAAGAGCAGGTAGCCTTGGTTGAACTATCTCAATGAGGAGACACGATGAGCCGAGCAGTTCAGATCACATTCGATTGTCGCGACCCGGTCAAGCAGGCCACATTCTGGGCAGATGTCCTCGGGTATGTCATACCCGGTCCGCCGGGAGTCAGGCTTGATGCCGGTGACGATCCTTTTGCCGCATGGCAGAACTTCATCGAGGAACGCGGCATCGAGATGAAGCCGGAGGACTACCGCGCCGCGATCGAGGACCCGCAGGGACGCGGGCCACGGGTGTTCTTCCAGATCGTTCCCGAGGGCAAAACCGTCAAGAACAGAGTCCATCTCGATGTGCGTGCGGCTCCCGGTCTGCAGAACCCCGAGCGGATGGATGCGCTGGAATCGGAGAGTCAGCGCCTGCAAAGCCTAGGGGCACAGCGTCTGGAGAGGGTTGATCCCAGCCCGCCGATGGAGTCTGGATTCATCGTCATGGCCGATCCTGAGGGCAACGAGTTCTGCCTGGACTGACCAAATCGGTCCTATGGCTCATTTCGGTTCAGTGAACCATTTCGGTCGACAGCATCGCGGCGTAGGCTGTCGACATGCCCATGATTCCCGTTGCTTCGCCGCGGTCGGCAGGACGCCTCGACGTCATTGCCGGCCCCATGTTCTCAGGCAAGTCCGAGGAGCTCATGCGCCGGGTCCGGCGGGCGAAGATCGCTGGGGTCAAGGTGCTTGTCCTCAGCCACTCTCTCGATACCCGTTCCGATCTCTCGGCGATCACCTCACACGATGGGATCAATATTCCCGCCGTGCCTGTTGGTGATGTCGAGTCCCTTGCCGAGGTCGCCCGTGCCGATGACTTTGATCTGGTGGCCATCGATGAGGCTCAGTTCTTCGGCCCTGACCTGGTGCCGACCGTGTTCGAACTGGTGGAACGTGGTGCCACAGTCATCGTCGAAGGCCTGTGCGTGACATTCGACGGTGGACCCTTTGAACCGATGCCGACTTTCATGGCGGTGGCCGAGGATGTTCTCAAACTGACGGCCGTGTGCACGATCTGCGGCAGGGATGCCGTGTTCCACCAACGTGTGGGTACGCCTGGCTTCATCGCCGAAGATTCAGAACCCCGTGCCACGGATATCGACGCCAGCCACATCGGCGGTCTCGAATCCTATGTCGCACGCTGTCGGGAACATTTCGCGCCACCGCGCTAGAAACGCACGCTCACGGCCGCATCAGGTCAGGAGCTCAGTCCTCGATGCTCTCCCACACTCCACGCCAGATCCGCGCCAAGTCCGGAACCTGGTAGTGGGCATTGAGTCCGCTGGGCTGGGGCACGACATGCAGCGCGATGTCTTCAGGCCACCCCTCGATGAGGGACGTGTCCTGTGGCCCCAGGTGGGCCGTGGGCTGTGAATATCCGATCCGGAATGAGGTGATCCCAGCGACCGCAACGGCTCGGGGGCGGATTTCATCGAGGCGGTGAACAAGCCTGGCCGCACCGTCTCGCAGTTCCTGCCTGTCCAGCTCATCCGCCCGGGCAGTGGCCCGTCCGACGAGGTTGGTGATGCCGATGCCGCGGGCCAGCAGCTGAGCCTCGTCTTCTACAGCGAGTCCCAGGGAAGCATCGACGAGGTGATCAGTCAGACCTGCCTGATGCAGAGACGGCCAGAAGCGGTTGCCCGGTCGAGCGAAGGGCGCATTGACTGCGGCCGTCCACAGACCAGGATTGATTCCGACGATGAGCATCGACAGTTCACCCGGATGTTTGGGCAGAACATCATCGATGGCGTCGGGACTGTCATTGGCGAACTCAGCGAGGTCGTCCTTCGTCGGCTTTCGTCCACCTAAGGGCGAGGGCCGACGGGAGCTGATGAAACTTTCCTCATTCACGCATTCCACACTACCGTCGAGTCAGAACGGTTGAGTCGGCGCCCGCCGACTCACAATAATCGGGAGACCCATGACCCATGCACACGAGCAACATACTCATCGGCACGTGCAATCGTATGCCGGAGAGTCAGCGCCCTTCCACTTTGAGAACCAGTGGAGGGTCAATGCCTCTGTGGCCGATGTGTGGTCCGTGCTCTCCGATATTGAGTCGTGGCCGCAATGGTGGCCGGGCCTGCCAGTGGCGGTGCCCGTCGATGAGGGGACCGCATCCGGAAGCCGTGCCGACATCCAGGTCAACAGTCCGATCGGTGTGACATTGAGCTTCGGCATCGAACTTAAGGACACCGACCCGCCGAACTTCGTGAAGTTCTTCGCCAGCGGTGACCTGAGAGGGATCGGGGAGTGGACGTTGGAGCAGATGGGCCCGATCACAACGATCAGCTCCGTGTGGTGTGTCACGACTCGGCGCATGCCCATTCGCCTGCTGCGTCCCGTGGCAAAGAGGATGCACTCACATGTGATGAGCGCCGGGCGCCATGGTCTGGTCCGTCGACTGAACCGTCTCCTGCCCCGAGGCTGACCAGGCATCGATGCCGCCAGCCAGAGACCGCAGGCGCACGGAACCCGGTGCCGAATCATGGAGGAGCTGCACGGCTTGGCCGGAGCGAGCCCCTGACTTGCAATGGATGACGATGTCGACTGGCCGGTGGCCAGCGATTGTCTCCACCGCACTCCACCCCTCGATCTGCAGCATGCCCAGCGGCAGGTGAACGGAGCCGGGGATGGCCGCGATCTGCCGCTCCCAGTCAGCACGCACATCGATGAGAAGAACACCCGAGGAGTGAGCCCGGTATTCGTCGACGCTGATCTCCTCCGCCCGGTCCGGATCCCGACCATCGGGTCCCGGACGGGCAGCAGCGCAGGCAACGGCCACCTCGGCTAGGTCGGTGACCGGCGGACGATCAGGATCCGGTGAGAACCGAAGTGTGGAGTAATCGGACTCCAGAGCGTCATAGCGCAGAAGGCGCCCGATCAGCGGTGTGCCGATTCCGCAGATGAGTTTCACGGCCTCCGTGGCCATGGCCGAACCGACGGTGCCGCACAGGACCCCGAGCACACCGCCCTCGGCACAGTTGGGCACGGAGTCGGCCTCGGGGATGTCTGGAAACAGGTCACGCAGCATCGGCCCCTGCCCGGGGACGAAGGTGCTGACCTGCCCCGAGAAGCGAAAGATCGTGCCCCATATCAGCGGTGTGCCGGTGAGCTCGGCGGCATCATTGGACAGGTATCGGGTCGCAAAATTGTCTGCACCGTCGAGGACCAGGTCGTGGGAGGAGAAGAGCTCGAGAGCATTCTCAGGACGCAGCCGCTCACACATCGTGTGGACCACAAGTTCCGGATCAAGACGCAGCAGGGCATCACGGGCGGAAGCGACCTTGGCTCGCCCGATATCGGCATCGCGGTGAAGGACCTGACGCTGCAGATTCGAGGCTTCGACCACATCGTCATCGATGACCGTGATCGACCCGATCCCGGCCGCGGCCAGGTAATGCAGGATAGGTGCCCCCAGTCCACCCGCACCGATGACCAGCGCCGAAGCGGCCCGAAGCCTCCGCTGTCCCAGCACACTGATTCCCGGCAGGCTCAGATGCCTGGCGTAGCGGTCGAGTTCCCGTGGGCTCAGACAATCGACCGGTTCGACGAGTGGGCCCGGATTGCTCGCCACGCTCATGCCGGGGTCACCATCCCGTCGAATGTCGACGAGGCGAAGGCCAATGGTCGTTTCGGGATGCGACCGGCATGAGCGGCGAGGAGCCCGGACTCCACAGCCAGGGACATCGCTCGCGCCATGGCGGTGGCATCGTGGGCCCGGGTGACGGCTGAGGCCAGGAGGACGGCGGTGCAGCCGAGCTCCATCGCCAAAGCAGCATCGGAGGCGGTGCCGATCCCAGCGTCGAGGATCACGGGCACCTGGGCACGGCTGACGATCGTCTCGATGTTGTGGGGGTTGAGGATACCCAGCCCGCTGCCGATCGGAGCCCCAGCAGGCATGACCACGGCCACCCCAGCATCCTCGAGCCGCTTGGCCAAGGCTGGATCGTCGTTCGTATAGGCAAAGACCGTGAAGCCATCGAGAACTAGTTCCTCCGCGGCACGGAACAGTTCCACCGGATCGGGCAGCAGAGTCTCCTCATCGGCGATGACCTCAAGCTTCACCCAGTTCGTCTCGAGCGCCTCCCGAGCCAACTGGGCCGTCAGCACAGCATCCCGGGCGGTATAGCATCCGGCAGTGTTGGGCAGGATGCGAATACCCAGGCTCTGCAGCAAGGCGAACACCGAGTCGCGGGCTTGTCCGTCATAGCGGCGCAGAGCCACGGTCGTCAGCTCGGTGCCCGACGCGTCCAGGGCCTGTTCGAGGATGCTCAGCGAACTGGCGCCACCGGTGCCCATGACGAGTCGGGAGTTCAGAGTCACGTCGTCAACGCTCCAGGTCATGTCAGCCTCCCTGTACCGCGGTGACGATGTCGACTCCATGGCCCTCGCGCAGAGTGAAGTCCGACCACTGTCCGCGCCGGATGACTTCACCGTCGACGGCGACGGCGATGCCCAGGCGGCTGCCGTCGACGGGAATGCCCTCGGCGGTGAGTTCCTTGTCGACGATGCTGGAGACGAGGTCTCTAGCGGTGGTAGGTCCGGCGAGTGCATGGCGCTCGCCGTTGAGCGTGATAGTGATCGTGTCGGTCATGGATGACTCCCTGCTGGTTGCCGGATGGTGGTTGATGAGTGAAAGCGTTCTGGTCCCACTGCGGTCAGTACCCCGGGAGGCCCAGACTGGGGTGCGCGCTCACACACGAGGTCGGCGCTGAGTTCGGCACCCAGTGGGGCGAGGAGGATCCCGTGGCGGAAGAACCCGGTGGAGATGACACAGCCGGGGTCGATGCGTCCGATGATCGGCACATCATCGGGTGAGCCCGGCCGGGCGCGGGTGGTGATATCGGTGATCTCGGCCTCGAGGATGGCCGGGGCGAGGCGTTCGGCATCTCGGAGCAGCTGGTGGACGCCACCGGCGTTGGTCCCTGACCGCCCGTCCTCACGGCTCGTGGCCCCGAGGACGAGTTCACCGTCGAGACGAGGCACGATGTAGACGGGGCGGGCCTTGACCAGACCACGGATCGTGCGAGTCAGCAGCGGGGCCAGGGCCTGAGGCGCACGGAGCCTGATCACCTCACCCCACACCTGGCGCAGCGGCAGTGGGGGAACGCCCGAGATGTCATTGCAAGCGCTGCCCGCGGCCACGACGACCTGATCGGCGCGCAGCCTCGTCCCATCCTCGAGTTCCACTCCGAGTGTCTGGCCGGCTTCGGTGATCAGGGCGTCGACGCGGACACGAACGATATCGTCACGCAGCACCGCGAGCAGTGCACCGGTAACGCGTCGGGGATCGATCGAATGATCTCCGGGGATCATCACCGCACCACATACCCCCGGTGCCAGGGACGGTTCCAGCTCGCGGGCCCGGGATCCGGTGATGAGGGAGACGTCGAATCCGGCGGTGGTCTGCAGATCGACGAGTTCACGCAGGGAGGCGAGATCGGCGCGGTCACCGGCACAGACGAACGTCTCGGCGCTCGAATACCCCAGCTCATGACCCGAGGCTGCAGCGAGATCGGCGGCGAAACCTGGGTAGAGGTCTGCTGAGGCACGCATGAGCGGATATAGGGGAGACTGACCCCACACCACCTCGGCGGCCGGGGCCAACATTCCGGCCGCAGCATGGGAGGCACCCATGGCGGGATCCGGATCGACGATGGTCACGCCAACGCCGCGACAACGCAGCTTCCAGGCAGTGGACAAGCCGATGATTCCGGCTCCCACAATGACGACGTGCACGTGCTTCTCCCTCCGGCGGCATGACCCGCATCAGGTTGAACGGTCGGCACAAAGCCCTCTCAGCCTCTTTATGAGGCTCCCGCGAACTCCTCTACTCTAGGAGCATGGTCGCAGATATGACAATGGACGCCGCAGTCCGAGACACAGACAAGATCGCAGACAGAGCCGCACGACTGGAGCGACTTCGCGAAGCCAGCCTCTATGTCTGCACCGATTCCCGCAGCGCCCAGGGGGACCTCCCCGAATTCCTCGACACCGCCTATGCCGGTGGTGTCGACATCATCCAACTGCGCGACAAAGGCCTCGAGGCACGCGCCGAGATCGCAGCACTCGAAGTGCTCAGGGAGGCAGCCCACCGTCACGGGAAACTGTTCTCCGTCAATGACCGTGCGGATGTGGCTCTCCTCGTGGGAGCCGATGTCTTCCACGTCGGGCAAGGGGACCTCACCAGCGAACAGGCCCGCGCGGTCCTCGGCCCGGATGTGATCCTGGGGCGATCGACCCATTCGATCACGCATGCCGAGGCCGCCGAGGCGGACCCCGAGATCGACTATTTCTGTCTGGGCCCCGTATGGGAGACCCCAACCAAACCCGGCAGACCCGCCATCGGCACTGACCCCCTGCGTGCGCTCGCCTCCATCGCCACCAAACCCTGGTTCGCGATCGGCGGGATCTCGGCAGGCCAGCGCCTCGACGAGGTTAAAGCTGCAGGTGCGCGGCGCGCCGTCGTCGTGCGTGCGGTGACCGCGGCAGACGACCCTGCGGCCGCAGCCGCGGAACTCAAGCAGGCACTGTGAAACCCAGCCGGTTGAGGCCAGCACTGTGAGGGCCAGCAGGGAGAAGGCCAGCAGTATGAAAACGAAGGAATCCAACTGACATGGGAGAACACGCAGTGAAGATACTCATCGCCGGAGCCGGCGCGACCGGTGGAGCATTCGGCACCCGCCTGTTCGAAGCAGACCGCGACGTGACACTCCTGGTCCGCGCCGCGCGGGCAGAGACGATACGCGCCGATGGGCTGCGCTTCGTCGCCCCCGGAGAAGACCGGACGAATCACATTCCCGTCCTCACTGCGGCAGAACTCGCCGCAGAC
Source organism: Brevibacterium sp. FME37 (assembly GCF_014897485.1). Lineage (NCBI taxonomy): Bacteria > Bacillati > Actinomycetota > Actinomycetes > Micrococcales > Brevibacteriaceae > Brevibacterium > Brevibacterium sp. FME37. Next base: position 215,051 of record NZ_JABUYE010000002.1, on the reverse strand, counting down.
GGCACCGACCAGGCCCCCTTCGACCTGGTGATCGTCGCAGTCAAGGCCAACGGCCTGGAACCGATCCTCAACGACATCAGGCCCGCCGTCGGCGAGCACACGATGATCATTCCGTTCCTCAACGGCATGGCTCAGATCGACCGGCTGGTCGAGGAGTTCCCCGGACAGGTGCTGGGCGGTCTGGTCAAGATCGTCGGGACGATCAAGGACGGAGCCATCCACCAGATGACAGATCTGGCCGTCATGACTATCGGCGACCTCGACGGGGGAGTCGTTCCGGAGACCATTGCCCAGGCGCTTGACGTTCCCGGCTACAAACTGCAGATCCTGGACGACATAACATCCGCGCTATGGGAGAAATGGATCTTCATCGCAGCAGCGGGAGTCGTCACCTGCCTGTTCCGAGCCCCGGTCGGAGCGATCATGGCCGCTGGTGGCCAGGCCCACATCGTGAGGATCGTTGATGAACTCGAGGCCGTGGCGGCCGCGGGCGGACACCCTGTTTCGGCCAAGGCGAGGGACATGACACTGTCTATGCTCACCGCCGAAGGGTCGGCGTTCACCTCATCGCTCTACCGTGACGTGACCTCGGGTCTGCCCAGTGAAACCGAGCACATCCTCGGACACCTCGCGAGCACGGCGGCTGGCCTCGGTGTCCCGACGCCCCTGCTCGACCTCACACTTGTGCAGTTGCGAGCTGGGGCATCTCTGCGACAGCACTGACCTCTTCGGCGCCGAGGCGCAGCATCGTCACGTACGGGTCATTGGGGATGGTGTGGGGGACCGCATCAGATCCGTGCGGGGCGGTGAACGTCACCATCGGGATCGCATCTCTGCGGTCGAGGACCAGAAGTGTCTCGTACTTGCCCGGCCCCACCGAGCGGGCGGAGCCGACGGGAAGTTCGGAGGCCAGCGTCTCCAGCGGATTGGCCGCCGAGGGTATCCGATTCATCTCCTGATCGGCGACATCGGCGAACTGTTCGGCGGTGATGAGATAGGCCTTGGCCGGGGTGGGTCCCGGTGCGTGGTGGTCGTAGAAGGCCATTCCTCCACCGCCCCACACGGTGGAGCTGCCGGCGAAGTAGATGGATCCGGGAAGTTCGATGCCCATCTCCGCCAACGGCGGATCGGTGTTCCTCGCGCCGGGATAGGTGACGAAGGCACCTGGGGGACGGCCGCCCTGCAGGTAACAGGCGAGCCTGTCACGATGCATGTTCGACCCATAACTGACATACCACACGAGTGCTTGAGACATCCCTTTCATGATGCCACGTCGACGGCTGGGACTGTCCAATCTGTCGCGCCTCGGTGTGCCGTCCGAACGTCGTCTGCTCGGGCTTTCCTCCTGGCCAGGAGTCTGCGCGTGAGTTCGGCTACACCGGTGATTGTCAGAGCGATGCCGACGCCCAATCCCACTCCGAGCAGCGGCTGGTCTTCGAAGAGCACACCACCGAGGAGACCGATGCCCGTGGAATACAGGGCCCAGGCCAGGCACCCTACGGCGTCGAAGGCGAGGAACCGGGTGCGCGGATACTTCAGGATCCCGGAGGTGAGGGTTGTCGCTGTGCGCCCGCCGGGAACGAAGCGTCCCGCGATGAGGGCGGCACCGCCTCGGCGGGCGAAGATGTCTTCGGTGTGCTCAACCATTCGCGAGGCCCGCGGCGAGCGGGTCCACCGATGCACCAGCGAGCCGCCTCCGCGCCCCACAAGATGGGCGGCGAAGTCGCCGATGAGGGCACCGATGGCCGCTGCCAGGAGAAGTCCCACGGGGGTCGGCGTGCCGGCCGCGGCATAGGCTGCAGCGGTGATGAGGACCGTCTCGGAGGGGACGATGGGGACCAGGGAGTCGAGGCCGGCGGTGACGAAGATGAGGAGATAGACCCATGGGGATTGGAGCGTAGCGGTGAGGATGTCGAGAGCAAGGTCCATACCCACTTACGCTATGGACGGGGAGGTGAGATCGGAACGTGGCAAGGAGCAGTCTCTTGTGCAGGTGTCCGGACGAGGATATGCGGAAAACCGGAAGCGGAGATTGCGGTCGGTCCCATGGGAGTGGCCGTCTGGCGTTGCTACGATCAACCTATGCCCTGGCCGACATCGCTGACTGCGCGAATTCCCCGAGAGTCCCGCATGTTCGCCACCCGTTGGGTCGCCTCGGTCTTCGGCATCCTATGGGGCGTGGTTCTGTGTCTTCCGCTTCTGCTCGCCGCCGTCCCAGCACCGACGTCGCGTTTGAGTCGCAGGGTCCTCGGCTGGGAAAGAAGCCGACAGGATAGGTGCTTCGGCATCGTCATGGGCGAGGCTCCGAGCAAGCGCGGTTTCTTCGTCTTCAATGGTGTGGTTGCTGGCCTCATCGCCATGCCCGTGTTCAATCTGCTGACCGGTTTCCTGCTCGTCACGATCGGCTCCCTCATCCAGGGACTGTTCATCGGTGGCAGCATCACCATCGGCTTCGACTTCTGGACCATCAGTCAGCCGACATTGTTCGTCGGGGTGCTCTACGGAGCCGCGAATCTCATCGGGGTCATCGTCCTCGCCGAGCTCGCGAATTGGCTGCATGGGACAATCGACTCCCGATATTCGGCGGTCAGCCGCCCCAACGCACCACACACTCGCATCACCCAGCTCCTCATGACCCGCCACGGTGTGGTCATGGCCATAGACGAGGAGCGTCGACGCATCGAACGTGACCTCCACGACGGGGTGCAGCAGAACGTTGTCTCCCTATCCGTGCTCATCGCCCGGGCCCAACGAGCCAAAGACCAGGACAAGGTCAGCGCTCTCCTCGATGATGCCCTCGTCCAGTCCCAGGACCTCATCGATGAGATGCGCGAGGTCGCTTGGCGTGTCTATCCCACGGCCTTGGACGAACACGGCCTGGGCACCGTTCTCAACCGGGTCGCCGATCATTGCCCGATCCCGGTCACCCTCACCGCTGTCCCGTCCCAACGGGCGCCCCAGGCCTGCGAATCGGCCGCGTATTTCGTCGTCCGTGAGGCTGTGACCAATGTCGTCAAACACGCAAATGCCTCGCACATTCGCATCAGCGTGATCGTTGACGGGCAGATGTTGATCGCCGAGGTGGTCGATGACGGATGCGGGGGAGCAGATCCTGCCGGTGGCGGGCTGAAGGGCCTGTCACGTCGAGTCGGAGCCTTGGACGGGACGATGACGATTGAAAGCCTCGAGAATGTCGGAACCACTGTGAAAGCGGAGATCCCCTATGCCTGAAGCCGAAATGCCTGAATCCGCTGATGAATCGAGGGATGGTGATACTATGAGAGTCGCTTTGGCCGATGATTCTGTGCTGCTGCGAGAAGGTGTGCGCAGCCTGCTCGAGGACGAGGGCATCGCGGTTGTGGCCTCTGTCGACGATGGGCAGCAGCTGCTCACCGCGGTAGCAGCCCAACGTCCGAACCTGGCGATCGTCGACGTCAGGATGCCACCGACACACACCACCGAAGGACTGGAAGCCGCGCTGGAGATCAAACGGCGGTTCCCGGACATCGGAGTTCTCGTGCTCAGCCAATACGTTCTGCGCGAATACGCGACCGAACTGCTGAGCACAGAGACGGTGGGAGTCGGCTACCTGCTGAAGAACCGGGTCACCGACATCGACCGCTTCCTCGAATCCGTCAACAGGATTGCGGAGGGAGGTACAGTCATCGACCCCGAAGTCGTCCGGCAGCTGCTGAGCTCCTCCGAACAGCAGAATTCTCTGTCCGCGCTCACTCCCCGGGAGAACGAGGTCCTGCGGGCCATGGCCGAAGGTCTGTCGAATCGAGGTATCGCCGAACGCCTCTACGTATCCATCAGCTCAGTGGAGAAGGCCATCAGCTCGATCTTCGACAAGCTCGGGCTGCAGGCGGGGGAGACCACGAGCCGCCGAGTCGCTGCGGTCCTGCACTACCTCGACCAATCCTGATCAGAGTTCTGCCCGGGTCCGGGCGCCGATGCGCAGGTTGAGGTCCTCGAGCTCTGCCAGGACGTCGCCAGCGCCCCAGATCTGATTGCGTTTGCGACTGGTCAGGCCGCGCAGAATGCCAGCTTCCATCAGTGCGGAAACGGCCCGGTTCGCCGAGGAGCTGGGCAGGTTCAAAGAGTTCTCGTGGTCATCGATCGTGAACACTGGGTCCGATGCGAGGTAGCTCAGGACGCGAGCTGCGGCACTGTTCGCATGCGGATGGCCGAGGAGGTCCGCCCACTCACCCGGCAGCGCGGCCAGCCGATGCGCGGTCAGCTGCGATTCCTCTGCAGCGATGATCGAAGAACGGGACCACAGGGATATGACAGGTCCGGCATTGCCCAGGTGATAGGAATTCAAGGCGCCGAAGTAGCGGTCGCGAACCTCGACCAGAGCAGCGGCCAGCGGAACCGTGATCCCCGTGGTGACACCTCTCGAGTGGAGAATCCCGGCTGCCAGGGCCCGTCCGATGCGCCCATTTCCATCCGTGAAGGGATGGATCGCCTCGAACTGCGAATGGGCAATAGCCGCCTGCGCAATCGTGGGAATGTCATCGCGCAGAGCAAACGTGAGCAGATCGTCCATGAGCCCAGGCACAAGCTCAGGGGGAGGCGGGACGTAGAGGGCTCCACGGGGCGAATGATCCGACCCGCCGATCCAGTTCTGCATCGGCCGATGCCGCCCCGCCAGATGATCTTCCCCAGTATCGTCTTTGAGCAGCAGCCGATGGGCACGAGAGATCGAATCTGCACTGATCGCTCCTGATGTCAGCAGATCCAGTGCCCCTGTCGCAACGGCCATCGCTGTGGCCGAGGAGTTCGACTTGGCTCCGTGCAAGGCCCTGACGAAGTCATCGATGGGTGCCTCTTCGGCCTCGATCTTCGACGAGGCGATCGATTCGCTGCGCAGCAGCAGATACGACAACGGAATCAGGGTGCGACCGTGCTCGGCATCGAGTCGGGAAATCGCCCGGATCGCGGTCTCTGACAGAGACGCGAGTTCGGCAGGCAGACGCAGGTCGACCGAGCTGATCCGAGCGGGAATGGAGACTGCCACCTCGGCGAATGTCCTGTCATCGACAGTGCCGCCGCGAAACTCCTGGCGCCACGGTCTGGTCTCGGACTGCTCCGTGGGGACGGGCACGATGAAATCGGACATGGGATTCGTCTAAGAGATAATTCCACATATGAAGGAAACTGGGAATATCTCTCATGGTGATCCCAGTTCCGGCGAACACAGATGCCTCGTTAGACTCGCAGCTCAGAGGTGCCGACTGCCCATGGCTGTCCCAGGGACCTCGAGCCCGACGACATTCAGTATTGACCACGAGTTTGCGTGTTTGCCACGAGATTGCGTGTTCACGACGAGGAGAACGATGAAACGCCAGCTGCCCGATATGAAGGAACTCGCCCCTCTCCTACAGTTCGGACTGCCCAGACTCGACCGGGTGGCCGCACGGCTCGACTCCGCTGCCGATATCTGGGACCTGCGTCGCATCGCCAAGCGAGTGACACCCACCGCTCCCTTCGATTACGTCGACGGAGGAGCACTCGATGAGCACACGCTGCGCAAGAACCGGCAGGTCTTCGCCGATGTCGAACTCCTGCCACGCATCCTGCATGGAGTCGACGCTCCGAACACGTCGACGACGATCGCCGGACAGCACGCAGCCCTGCCCTTCGGCATCGCACCGACCGGCTACACACGCATGATGCATTCCGAGGGAGAGGTCGGAGGAGTCCGGGCCGCAACGAAGGCAGGAATTCCCTTCTCCCTATCGACAATGGGCACACGGTCCATCGAGGAAGTTGCGCAGGCGGCACCCGGGTCCACACGCTGGTTCCAGCTCTACCTGTGGAAGGACCGCGAGCGCAGCCTCGACCTGCTGCAGCGAGCCCAAGCCAGCGGGTATGAGACCCTGCTTGTCACCGTCGACACCCCGATCACCGGACAGCGGCTGCGCGATAACCGCAATGGGCTTTCGATTCCACCGAAGCTGACGCTGAAGACCATTCTCGATGCCTCCTACCGGCCCGGCTGGTGGTTCAACTTCCTCACCACCGAACCGCCGAAATACGCCTCGCTGTCGAACACCTCACAGTCCCTGGCCGAGATGACGCAGACCATGTTCGACCCGACTCTTGACCTTGATGACCTGAAATGGATCCGCGAACACTGGAAAGGCAAGCTCTTCGTCAAGGGCGTCCTCACCGCCGATGATGCCGTCAGGGCTCGGTCCATCGGTGCCGACGGTCTGGTCGTGTCCAACCACGGAGGACGCCAGCTCGATCGGGCACCCGATTCTCTGACCGCACTGTCGGAAGTCCGGGCTGCAGTCGGTGAGGATATGGAACTCATCCTCGACTCCGGCATCATGTCCGGCACCGATGTCGTGGCCGCACTGTGTGCCGGAGCGGACTTCGTGCTCATCGGCCGGGCGTACCTCTATGGCCTCATGGCCGGAGGGCAGCGCGGAGTAGAGAGGGCCATCGAGCTGATCAAGGCTGAGATCTTAACCGCCATGGGGCTGATGGGTGCCCGGAACATCTCCGACCTCGGGCCGGACCTTGCCAGGGGCCTGCCGACACCTGCCACTGGGAATCCGGCCAGACCGGACGAATTGCGCGGCGTCGACTCCTGAATGTGGTAAGAATGGCCGGGGCCCGAACGGGATCCCGCCGGCACGACAGTCAAGGGACACGATGAACGCAGCACCCACCTCGGCGAGGGAGAACCGCGAACTCAAACGGGGGCTGAAGTCACGTCACCTGCAGATGATCGCCATCGGCGGTGCCATCGGCACCGGCCTCTTCCTCGGATCGGGTGGCACGATCTCACAGGCCGGACCCGGCGGTGCACTCCTGGCCTACGCCGCGATCGGCATCATGGTCCTCTTCGTCATGCAGTCCCTGGGGGAGATGTCGACGCATCTGCCCGTGGCCGGTTCCTTCCACACCTACGGCTCGAAATACGTCAGCCCCTCATTCGGCTTCGCCATGGGGTGGAACTACTGGTTCAACTGGGCCATCACACTCGCGGCCGAACTCGTCGCGGCCGGGGTCATCATGTCCTTTTGGCTGCCCGATGTTCCCTCCTGGGTCTGGGCCGCGGTCTTTCTCGTCCTGCTCTCGGGACTCAACTTCCTCTCGGCCAAGGCCTTCGGCGAAGGCGAATTCTGGTTCGCTGCCATCAAGGTCACCGCGGTCCTGGCATTCCTCGTCCTCGGGGTGCTCATGATTACGGGCATCATCGGTGGACAGTCGCCGGGCATCAGCAACTGGACGACCGGGGAAGCTCCCTTCGTGGGCGGCTGGGTCTCGATCATCAGTGTGTTCATGATCGCCGGATTCTCCTTCCAGGGCACGGAGCTCGTCGGTGTCACCGCAGGCGAGTCCGCCAACCCTCGCCGCGACATGCCACGAGCCATCCGCACCGTGTTCTGGCGCATCATGCTCTTCTACATCGGTGCGATCGTCATCATCGGCTTCCTCCTGCCCTACACCGACCCTTCGCTGCTGGCGTCGGCCAACAGCGAGGATGTCACGGCCTCGCCCTTCACCCTCGTCTTCGAACGCGCCGGAATCGCCGTGGCCGCCTCTGTGATGAACGCCGTCATCCTCACCGCGATCCTCTCCGCCGGCAACTCCGGTCTCTACGCCTCGACCCGGATGCTCTATGCAATGGCCAAGGAGGGAACCGCGCCGAGGCTGTTCGCCCGACTCAATGAACGTGGCGTACCCGTCATGGCGCTGCTGGCCACCGCGGTCATCGGCCTCTTCGGCTTCCTCTCGGAGGTGATGGGCGACGGCGGGGCCTACACCTGGCTGATCAACGTCTCCGGCCTCTCCGGATTCATCGTCTGGGTCGGCATCGCCTGGTGCCATTTCCGCTTCCGTCGCGCCTACATCAGGCAGGGACGCAACCTTGCGGACCTGCCGTATCGAGCGCCCTTGTTCCCGATCGGTCCGATCATCGCCCTGGTCATGCTGGTGATCGTCATCATCGGCCAGAACGTGCAGGCGATCGTCGAAGGACGCGTCCTCGAAGTTGCCTCCGCCTACATCGGACTGCCTGCGTTCCTGCTGCTGTGGCTCATCCACCGACTGGTCACGGGTCACCGCTCACGCATTGTGGGCCTCGAGGAGATGGATGTCGAAGGTCTCGAGATCACACCTGAGCACGCCCGGAGCAAACGCATCTGAGCGTCGCCGAGACCCTCTCGGATGGGTTAAGCTAGGCTCGCCTAACTCAAAAAGAAGGATCTCATGCGCAGAATTCTCGCCCCCATGCTCGCCTCAGTACTCCTGCTCACTGCCTGTGGTGGCAGCGGCGGTGGGGGAGAAGAGGCCGGCTCCGGTACCAGCATCGACACAAAATTCGGTTCCGTCGAGGTTCCCAAGGACCCGAAGAAGATCGTGGCCCTGGGCTGGGGCGATGCAGAGACCGCACTGGCCCTCGGCGTGCAGCCCGTCGGTGCCTCCGATTGGGTGGAATTCGGCGGCAAGGGTGTTGGTCCCTGGGCCGAAGATCTCTACGACCAGGCTCCGGAGATCATCGACACAATGGAACCCGACTTCGAGAAGATCGCGGCACTCGAGCCCGACCTCATCCTCGACACGAAGAGTTCCGGTGAACAGAAGCGCTACGACCGTCTCTCGGAGATCGCACCAACTGTGGGAGCACCCGAAGGCGGCGACAACTACCTGACGACGATGGACCAGCAGGTCGATCTCATTGCCCAAGCCCTGGGCAAAGAAGACGAGGGCAAAAAGGTGCTCGGCAAACTCGATGAGAAGTTCGAATCCGTGCGTGAGGCCCATCCGGAGTTCGACGGTAAGTCTGTGAGCGTGGCGGCCAAGACCTCGGAAGGCTGGGGAGCCTACGTCGAAGGCTCTGAACGCGTCCAGTTCATGGAACAGCTCGGCTTCAAGCAGTCCGAGAAGGTCGCCGCCCTCAAATCGGAGAACTTCACCGCTGACGTCTCCGAGGAGGAGCTGGAAGTTCTCGACGCGGATCTGCTTGTGGCCTTCCCGATTTACATTCCCGACACCGAGGTCACCAAGGACGCTGCCTTCAAACGCATTCCAGCCGTCGAAGACGGGCACAGTCTGGTGCTGACGGAGGACCTCAACGACGTCCGCCAAGCATTCTCACTCAACTCGGTGCTCTCGGCGACTTATGCCGCGGAGAAGATGCCCGACCTCGTAGCCGACACCCTCAAATAGCCCTACACTCACACTGCGCCACGCCACGCATCAAGACCGATGTCGATGATGCGGGCGTGGCGCACGTCGGCCAGCGAATCGATGGCCAGCCATTCCGCCCGATCCGTCGTGCCATCGATCTCGAGCGTGCCCAGGGTACCGCCCGTGATGCGAGCCTCGTAGACGACCCGCACTCCCTTGAACGGACGCGGAGTCGACCTGCGACGGGAGGCATTGCTGCGATTCTCCGTGAAGGTGTGGGTCGTGAGAGGGCGGACGAGCTCGGCATCGAAGCCCGTCTCCTCTTTGATCTCACGGATCGTTCCGGTGTCGATGCTTTCGTGGAACTCGATCCCACCGCCGGGCAGAGTCCACAGTGCATGGGCCGGTTCACTGCCGCCGTTGAACCAGCTGAGCAGGATTTCCTTATCGTCGTTGACGATCACCGCGTACCCGGCAAGTCGTGTGTCGTAATCGGAGAAGTGCATGGGTTCAGCCTACCTTCGAGTATCTCTTCCCAAGCCGAAACCCGGTGAATAGGCTGATCACATGCCTGAAGCCGCGAAATACCCCAACGAACACATCATCCGCACACGCACCATCGAGGCCCCCGCCCACTCGATCTTCGCAGTGCTGCGTGATCCGACCCGACACCGGGACAAAGGTGTCACTGACCTATGACTGGTCACGCACAACACGAAAGATACGAGACGAGTTCGGCGGCTTCCCCGTCGTCAGCCCCGACTACCTCGACCGGTCATTGCAGGCCCTGGAAGACACGGTCACCAGCAGCAAATGACCCGGTGAGACGTCCCGGGTAGGCTGATGGCGTGAGAGACATCGCCACCAGACTCATCGGCACCACCGGTGCCCGCATCGTGTTCCTCCACGGTCTCTTCGGCCGCGGCAAGAACTTCACCTCGAACGCCAAGGCCCTCGAGCCCGACTACTCGAGCCTGCTCGTCGACCTGCCCAACCACGGTGATTCGGACTGGACCGAGGACTTCAGCTACGTGGACATGGCCGACTCCATCGCCGCAAAGATCGCCGAGGTGACCGATCCCGATGACCTGCCCGTGCGCCTGGTCGGTCATTCCCTGGGCGGCAAGGTCGCCATGGTCCTGGCGCTGCGTCACCCGCAGCTCATCGACCGCCTCGTCGTCGTGGACATCGCACCCACCGCAGGCGGGTCGCTCGGAGTGTTCGAACACCTGCTCTCAAGCCTGGCCGAACTCGACCTTCACCAGATCGAGTCCCGCTCGGCCGCCAACGACGCTCTGCAGGAGAAGATCCCCGAGGACACGATCCGAGGATTTCTGCTGCAGAACCTGCGCAGCACCTCGGCCGGATATGCCTGGCAGCCCAATCTGACCCTGCTGCATGAGAGCCTGCCTGAGATCGGTGACTTCCCCGAAATGGGGGAGGCCACCTTCGACGGTCCCGTGCTGTGGATCGCCGGCGAGAGATCGGACTACGTCTCCCGTGACGACCTGCCGCTTATGCGCTCCCTCTTCCCGCGCACAACCCTGCTCACCGTCAAAGGCTCGGGCCACTGGGTCCACTCCGAAAAGCCACAGACGTTCATCTCGTCCCTGCAGACATTCTTCGCACGCAGCTGACTCACGAAACCCGCCAGCAGCCTCCCGTCTGACTTGTGAGGCTTTGATCTCACCTGCGACACCCCGAGATCGGTCACTGCTGAAGAGGAATATGCTGGTGGACAGTGGCGTTGAGCCACACAGACGCACCATGAACCACAAGATCACAATCTTCACGAGGAGGAACGAGTGAGCACAGCGATCCCGGCCGATTCCACGGCCAAATTCGCCGAATACGCAGACGGTTCACGCCTGGTCAGCACCGAATGGGTGGCCGAACATGCCGGTGAACCCGGACTGGTCATCGTCGAAAGCGATGAGGACGTCCTCCTCTATGAGACCGGACACATCCCCGGAGCGGTGAAGGTCGACTGGCACACCGAACTCAACGACAGGGTGACCCGGGACTATGTTGACGGTGAAGGCTTCGCCGCCCTCATGTCCGCCAAGGGCATCTCACGAGAGGACACGATCGTCTTCTACGGCGACAAATCCAACTGGTGGGCCGCCTACGCCCTGTGGGTCTTCTCGCTGTTCGGACACGAAGATGTCCGCCTCATGGACGGCGGCCGCTCCAAGTGGCAAGCCGAAGAGCGCGAACTGACCACGGTGAAGCCGCGCCCGGAGCCAACCGAATACCCGGTCGTCGACCGTGATGATGCCACCCTGCGTGCCTTCCTGCCCGAGGTCAGGGACAGCCTGGGCAAACGTCCCCTCATCGATGTCCGCAGCCCCGAAGAATACAGCGGAGAGCGCACTCACATGCCCGCCTACCCCGAAGAGGGCGCACTGCGCGGAGGACACATCCCCACCGCAGCATCGGTGCCCTGGGCGAAGGCCGCAAACGAAGACGGCACCTTCAGATCGGCCGAGGAGCTCAAGGCCATCTACACCGATGAAGCCGGACTCGGCACCGCCGACGAAGTCATCGCCTACTGCCGCATCGGCGAACGCTCCAGCCACACCTGGTTCGTTCTCCAGCATCTGCTCGGCTACACCAACGTCCGCAACTACGACGGTTCCTGGACCGAGTGGGGCAACGTCGTCGGCGTTCCCATCGTCACCGGCTCAGAAGCCGGCGAGGTGCCGACCCGCTGATGGCTGCCGACACAGACACCCCAGATACCTCGGACCTGCCGGAGAGCCTGGCCGAAATCGTCACTGACTTCGCAGACACCGAATCCGGCGACCGGCTGCAGCTGCTGCTCGAGTTCGCTTCTGAGCTGCCCGAGCTGCCACCGCGCTACACCGATCACCCCGAACTGCTCGAACCGGTGCCCGAATGCCAGTCACCGATCTTCCTCGTCACCGAGGTCGAGAACCCCGAGCAGGGTGACTCGGCAATCGTGAAGCTGCATTTCTCGGCACCTCCCGAGGCGCCGACGACGCGTGGCTTCGCCGGGATTCTTCACGAAGGGCTCAATGACCAGACCGCCGAGGTTGTCCTGTCCATCCCGTCCGACCTGCCCTTGCGTCTGTCGATGACGGATCTGGTGAGCCCGCTGCGGCTGCGCGGGATGAGCGGTATGCTCTCCCGGATCCAGCGGCAGACATCGGAAAGGATCGGCAAGATCACAGATCAGTGACCGGCAAATCGTTTGGATGAGCCGACATTTTCGACTAGATTGTGGTTAGCCTGCCCTTAATTAGTCGATACTAAGGAACCCTCCGATGACCGGTCTCGCCACCACCGCCTCGGCGAAGCACTCTGAGGTCACCGGTCAGAAGGCGAGCCGAGCGCTCAAGGTCAAGAGGACTCTCGGCCTCGTCGTGGCGATTCTGGCTTTGGTGGTCGTGGTGCTGGCTTCACTGGCCATCGGCACCCGCGATATGCCGGTCTCGGAGGTCCTTGGGGCGTTCTTCAAGCCCAGCGGCAGCGACGACCAGCTCGTCGTCCTCGAACTGCGTTTCCCGCGGACCGTGCTCGGAGTCCTCGTCGGCATGGGTCTGGGGGTGGCAGGCGGGCTCATTCAGGCACTGACTCGCAACCCCCTGGCCGATCCGGGCATCCTCGGCGTTAATGCCGGAGCCTCCTTCGCGGTGGCCATCGGCATCGGATTCTTCGGAGTCACTTCGATCAACGGCTACATCTGGTTCGCCTTCCTCGGCGCGCTCCTGGCCACGACAGGCGTGTACATCATCGGTTCCTCCGGCCGAAACCACAGTGTGGACCCGATCCGCCTGACCTTGGCCGGAGTCGCAGTCGCCGCTGTGCTGACCGGACTGACCAAAGGCATCCTGCTCACGAACGAACGCGCCTTCGACGCCTTCCGCGCCTGGGACGTCGGCGCCATCGCCGGCCGCGGATTCGACACGGTCTACGCGGTCGCCCCATTCATCATCGGCGGCATCGTCCTCGCACTGTTCTTGGCCCACTCGCTCAACGCGGTGGCACTCGGTGACGATCTGGCTGCCAGCCTCGGCACCTCGGTCAATCGCACCCGCATCATCACGATCCTCGCGGTCACCCTATTAGCGGGTGGGGCCACCGCTGCCGCCGGGCCGATCGGATTCATCGGCCTGATGATTCCCCATATCGCCCGCTGGATCGTCGGCCCCGATCAACGATGGATCCTCAGCTACTCCGTCATCCTCTCGCCGATCCTTCTGCTCGTCTCCGATGTGCTCGGTCGAGTGGTGATGAAACCGGGAGAACTCCAGGTCGGCGTCGTGACCGCCTTCGTCGGTGCACCGGTGCTCATCGCCCTCGTTCGCAGAAAGAAGGCGAGTGGACTGTGAAATCGTCGAACTCACCGATCGGTGATTCTACCGAGTTCGTTCCCGGCCAGCGGGTGCTGCCGGGGGAGCGGGTGGACTTCGGCCGCCCCATGCTGCGAGCCTTCGGCTTCCGCATCGATCTGCGCGTCGTCGTCACAGCCGGCATCGTCACTCTTCTGGCTCTGGCCTGTGGGTTCCTGGGACTGCTGCTCGGCGAATTCTCACTGACCCCCGGCGAAGTCTTCCGGGGGCTGTTCGGTCAGGCCGACAGGCGCATCGTCAACACCGTCGTCGCCGAATGGCGGGCGCCACGCATCATCGCCGGAATCGTCCTCGGTGCCGGCTTGGGCGTCTCGGGCGCGGTCTTCCAGTCACTGACCCGCAACCCTTTGGGCAGCCCCGATATCATCGGCTTCTCCACCGGTGCCTATACCGGCGGCATCGTCACCATCATCGTCTTCGGCTCCAGCTTCATCTCCACCGCCTTCGGTGCGATCATCGGCGGTCTCCTCACCGCCCTCGTGGTCTACCTCCTGACGTGGAAGGGCGGCGTCCAAGGATTCCGACTCATCATCGTCGGCATCGCACTGACCGCCATGCTCAACGCCTTCAACACCTGGCTGATCATGCGGGCAGACCTCGACCTCGCAATGGCCGCAGCCACCTGGGGTGCTGGCACGCTCAACGGCATGGGCTGGTCGACTCTGCTGACGGCAGCCATCGGCACGGCGCTGTTGGGGCTGGGGTGTGGTCTCTTCTCCCGGGGCCTAGGGACCTTGGAACTCGGCGATGACACCGCCAAGGCACTCGGCGTACGCAATGAACCCGTTCGTGCCGGTCTCATCCTGGTGGCCGTGGCCCTCGTCGCCGTCGTCACCGCCGCCGCAGGCCCGATCGCCTTCGTGGCGCTGGCAGCCCCGCAGATCGGGCGCAGGATAGCGAAGTCCCAGGGCACCAGCCTCCTGTCAGCTGCGGCGGTCGGGGCGCTCCTTCTCGTCGCCGCGGACCTCATCGCCCAGCATGGCCTGGGTGAGACCCAACTTCCCGTCGGAGTCGTCACCGTGTGCATCGGCGGCATCTACCTGATCTGGCTCCTCATCCAAGAAGCTCGGAAGGCACAATGAGCATCTCATCCGACACGACTGATAAGGCTGTTATGACTGATAAGGCGACCTCGACCCAGGCGCCGCTGGCAGCCCAGAATCTCGACCTCGCCTATGACCATCGCCAAGTCATCGCCGACCTCGACGTCGAGATCGCACCCGGCAAATTCACCGTCATCGTCGGACCCAACGCCTGCGGCAAGTCGACCCTGCTGCGGGCACTGGCGAGGTTGATGACTCCGGCGAAGGGGACGGTGCTCCTCGACGGGGGAAATATCGCCAAGCTGAAGACGAAGCACATCGCTAAGCGCTTAGGTCTGCTCCCGCAGACCTCGATCGCCCCCGACGGCATCACCGTCGGAGAACTCGTGGCACGCGGACGTCACCCGCACCAGTCGTTCCTCAAACAGTGGACCGATCAAGACGAAGTCGCTGTGCTCTCGGCTCTGCGTGCAACAAACACCGAGGAGCTCTCCGCACGCCAGGTCGACGAGCTCTCGGGAGGCCAGCGGCAACGGGTATGGGTGGCGATGGTCCTGGCGCAGGAGACGCCGCTGATGCTCCTCGACGAGCCCACGACGTTCCTCGACCTGGCCTTCCAGATCGAGTTGCTCGACCTGTTCTCGCAGCTCAACAACGAACACGGACACACCCTCGTCGCAGTCCTCCACGACCTCAACCAGGCGTGTAGGTACGCCGATGAGATCATCGCGATGAAGAAAGGCGCGATCGTCGCCCAGGGAGCACCGGCGGAGATCATCACGACAGAACTGGTGCACCAGGTCTTCGGCATCGACTGCACCGTCATCGACGATCCCGTCACCGGTGCACCCATGATCGTTCCCGGCAAGCCGAAGAAGACCTTCGCCGACCGCTGACTCTCAATGCCAGCAGTATCGAAGACGTGCTGGAGAAATAGGACTCAGCTGTCCGAGGCGTCTTTGGCCTGGCCGGGCGCGTAGTTCGGCTTAGGTCCTGCCCCGTGATTGGCAAGTGAGACCGGGTCCGCAATAGACTTCGCTTCGTTTGTCTTCGCATCGTTCGTCTTCGTGTCCCGGACGGAGGGCTCCTTGCCGTCGTTGTGCCCGGACTTCATCAGTGCAGTGATGCCGACGGCGATTCCTGCCACGATGGCTCCCCAAACGGCACCGAGGATGAGCGAGAAGAAGGTGTTGACCAACCAGCCGAGGAATCCGCCAACGACCGGGATCATGGCCACGGGCTCTTCGAGGTGGTGGACGAAGTCGTAGAAGACGTGGAGGCCGAGTTCGTCTGTGCCGACGAGGATGATATGTCCGCCGACCCACAGCATGGCGAAGGTGCCGATGACTGAGAGCCCGCCCAGCAGCTTGGGCATCGCCTTGACGAGGAACCGGCCCGTCTTCTGTGTGCCCGGTTTGTCCTTCTGGGCCATGTTCAGACCGATGTCGTCCATCTTCACGATGAGGCCGACAGCACCGTAGACGCCGACGGTGATCGCCAGAGCAACAAGCAGGAGGATGATGGCTCGGGGGAGCAGAGCTTCGCTTGTCACCTCGTTGAGGGCGATGACCATGATCTCGCAACTGAGCACGAAGTCAGTGGTGATGGCTGAGCGGACGATCTTCTTCTCGGCGTTGGCATCGTCCTTTTTGCCGTGTTTGGATTCCTTCTTCGGCTCTTCGTGGTGTTGGATCCACCCGAACTTCTCAAAGATCTTCTCCGCACCTTCAAAGCACAGGTAGGTACCGCCCACCATCAGAAGCGGAGTCAGCAGCCACGGCAGGAATTCGCTGAGCAGCAGGATGACCGGCAGGATGATGACGACCTTGTTGATCAGCGAGCCGATGGCGATGCGCTGGATGATCGGCAGCTCCCGTTTGGGATCGACCCCTTCGACGAACTTCGGTGTCACTGCCGCGTCGTCGACGACGACGCCTGCGGCCTTGACTCCTGCACGGGATGCGCCCGCGGCAACATCATCGAGGCTGGCCGCCGAGAGCTTGACGAGTGCCGCCACATCGTCGAGGAGAGCAAACAGACCGCCGGCCATTTAATGTCCTTCGTCGGGTTCGATCGAACCGGTGTCCCTGACCAGTTCGCCGAGGTGGTTGCCGCCATGATCGAAGACGGTGAGCAGGTCGCCTTCGGCCTCAACGCGGTGAACGCGCCCCACCCAGGCCTCCATGCCCATGACGGCGCGCTGGGTGGTGGCGAAGGGCTTGATGACCGCTCCTGGGTCTTCCGCACCCCATGTGGTTGCGATTCGGTTTCCACCATCGCTGCCGGTCAACGTTCCATCCTCGTCGAACTGGAGGAACGCGGAGGATCCTTCCTTGGTGCTGACCCACTTACCGTTGATCTGCTGCGTCATTTCTTCTCCTTCTCCAGTCCGCCGACGACCTTGCCGCTGGCATCGGCGACCTTCATGACGTTTCCTTCGATGGTTGCCGATGCGGCCTTGGACAGCCATGGATCCACGCCTGCACAGGCTTTCTGGGTCGAAGTGAAGGAGGTGATGAGGACCTTGTCCCCGTCGACTTCCCACGTCGTCTTGATCGCGTTGCAGCCATCGGATCCCTTCACCTGTCCGTCCTCGGTGAACTCGAGGAACGGATCTCCGGTCTCTGGAGACGTCCACTTCCCGGTGGGGTCGAGCGCATCGGCATCGGCCGAGTCAGTGGGCGAATTGGATTCCGTGGACGCAGAGCTGGTCGGTTCGCTGGGTTCGGAGCCAGTCCCGCACGCGGCGAGGGGCAGTACGAGGCCGAGCACCGCGATTCCCATGACACGACCGAACGCAGCTGGAGGTCTGATTGCAGTGAGGTTGAGCATGCACCGATCATAACGGCCTGCCTTGACAGGTCCATGGAGAACTCCGCAGACAGGGTACAGATTCAGCTTTTGTAAGTTGTGTTCACCAGCAACACGCATTGTGGTTGCTTCGCATCGTTGCCAAACCGTAACCTTTCACGTGGTTGAAAGACTGTTCTCAGAAACGTCCTCACGATTCTTCAGGTGCGGGACGAAGAGAGCACAGGCAGACACAACATGAATCCGATCAAGGGAACCCAAGAGTATGCAGAAGAAACTCGTTCAGAGTTCGCTGGCACTGACCGCCGCAGCGGCGCTCGGTCTCGGCAGTGCGTTCGTCGCATCCCCTGCCATGGCGTCCGACGCCCCGCAGAAGCTGGATGTGCAGAGCGACGCACAGGTGCAGAAGGCACTATCCGACATCGAAGGCGTCAACGCCTACGGTTCTGAGGACGGAAAGCTCAACCTCGGTGTTGAGAAGAAGACCGACGAGATCAAAGATCTCGAAAAGAAGTTCGACAACGTCAAGGTCACGACCGGCGTTCAGGAACTCGAACCCTACGCAAAGAACGATCTCGTCGGCGGAGCCGGCTACCTGCTCAAGGCCGGCGAGGCCGGCGGAGCATGCTCGACCGGTTTCTCCGGTTGGGACGGCGATGGCAACCCAATCGTCCTCACCGCTGGTCACTGCGCCCAGATCATCAACGAAGAGACCAACGAGTTCGACGGCAAGACCACGGTCAATGAGACCGAGCAGCCTTCGAGCGCTCCTGCGAACGACGGCGAAGGCTTCAAGCAGTCCGGCAACGGAGTCATCGGCAAGTGGGGCTTCACCAACTTCGGCGGTGACCTCCTCAAAGGTGACGACGAGAAGAAGTGGCCAGAGCCTAGCGAATCCGACATCGACTTCGCTGTCATCAATGTCGACAAGGACAAGTACCAGGCCAAGAGCGGTGTCACCGACTGGAAGAGCGCTGACTCCGAGGACCTGTCGAAGTCCACATCCGACATCGCCAAGGTCGGAGCTCACAAAGACGGCTCCATCGAGAAGTCCGGCCGCACGACCGGCCTGACGGAAGGCGAAGTTCTGCCCCGCAAGGACTACGACTTCGATTACCAGAACGTCGGCGGACGTTGGGTTCACGGATTCGGTGTCACCGCACCGATCGACAAGCCCTTCTCGCAGCCGGGCGACTCCGGTGGCGGAGTGTTCCAGGGCGACACCGCAGTCGGTGTCATCTCCGGTGGCGGAGACCTTGACCCCACCACCTCGTTCACTTGGGTTGCTGACCTCGATCACTCCCTGGAGGAGTCCGACACCGACTTCCATGTCGAAAAGCCGAGCGAAGAGACCCCTGGGGCACCTGCCGCTCCCAAGGCCGAAGACCAGACCATTGAGCCCAAGGGTGATGTGACAGGTAAGGCTAAGGCTGGCGCCGAAGTTGAGGTCAAGTGGGAAGCAGCCAAGGGTACCCAGGCAGCTGAAGACGGATCCGAGAAGGTCAAGGCCGACAAGGATGGAAACTTCGAGATCGAAGGGCCCACGGCTGAAGGTACATACGCTTTCTCAGCTACCGCGACTGTCGATGGTCAGGAATCTAAGACCACCGAGTTCGAGGTGACTGTAGAGGAAGACGAGTCCGAGACTCCTGCACCAGTCGAGCGCGAGATCAACGTTGACCCCAAAGAGATCGTCGCTTCTGACTTTGTGAAGGAAGACAAGGGCGTGACCGTGACGGTCAAGGGCTTCGACGAGGGCGAGAAGGTGACTCTTAAGGTCGCCTCCGGTCCTGAGAATGTCGAAGGCATCACCCTCGACGAGACCGCGAACGAGAACGGTGCTGCTGCCTTCTCGATCTACGGCACGAGCGAGACCGATCCTTCGGTCTACCTCGGCAAGTACGACGTAGATGTCACCGGTGCCAACGACACGGATGATGAGAAGGCTCTTGCCGGTTCGTTCAACGTTGTTGCAGACGAAGACGGCAACGGCGGCGGCGGAAGCGATGACGGCGACAATGGCAACAAGGACGACGGTGACGACGGTGACGGTGGAGATGGCGGATCCGATCTGCCTCGCACCGGTGCTGAACTGACCGGCCTTGCTGCCGGTGCTGGACTCCTCGTTGTCGGTGGAGCCGCAGTTGCTCTGACCATGCGTCGGAACAAGAAGAACTGAATTGACTCACACGATCAGCAGATGATCGTCTGAGAGCTCACGCGAGTGCCCCTGGTCTTCGGACCAGGGGCACTCTGTGTTTGTGTGGGTACAACGGGTGTGTCGAAAGCGAGAGGAAATCATTTTGGCAACGCCTGTTGTTTCGTTCATTTAGTTCACAGCTTGAGGGGTACTTTCTTGGTAGTCGCTGTATGCAGCCCGTAACCTTACCGTGACCAAGGTCATCAACTTGTGATGTTGCAAGCTCCTGATAAGAGAAACGGAAATTTATGCAGAAGAAACTCGTGCAGAGTTCGCTGGCACTGACCGCCGCTGCGGCACTCGGATTGGGCGGCGCGTTCGTCGCAGGCCCAGCTGCAGCCGGCCCTCAGCAAGTCCTGACTGAGCAGCAGGCTGTGAAGGCTGCCAAGAACGTTGACGTCGTCAACGCCTTTGGCTTCGATGAGAAGACTAAGACTCTCCACCTCGGTGTTGAGGGAGAGGCTGACGTTAATTCGAAGGAGATCAAGGATCTCAAGAAGAAGTACGGCGCTGAAAGCGTCGAAGTAGTCTCCGGAATGAAAGCCGCCGAGCCTTACGCGAAGAATGACGCAGTTGGCGGCATGGGCTACCTGTCTGAAATTCCCAGCCAGCCAGGCTTCCTGGGCGCATGCTCGACTGGATTTGCCGGTTGGGACGCAGACGGCAAGAAGCTCGTCCTTACTGCGGGACACTGTGCAGAGGACGACGCTCCAGGCAATCTTGTCACCCCACTGGACTCTGAACTGCCTTCAACAGCCCCCGCAGTCACCGGGGACTACGAGGAGGGCGGATACGATCTTCAGAACATCGGACCGTTGGGCGAATGGGGCTTCAACAAATTCGGGAGCGTCGCGACTGACCCGGATAACCCTGACGAGGCGAACGAAGACGACATCGACTTTGCTGTCATCAACGTCGGTGATAAATACAATGTCAAGCCTGAGATTACTGATTGGCAGTCCGCTTCGACCAATGACCTTTCAGGGTCAACGACTCAAATCACAGAGGTCGGTGCTCACACTTCCGGAGCAGTCCAAAAGTCGGGACGCACCACTGGTCTGACGAGTGGTGAAGTTGCCGCTGACGAGCTATGGCCTTTTGATTATCAGACCGTTGGTGACCGCTGGGTTCATGGCTTTGGTGTGACCTCAGCAGTCGGAAACGACTTCTCTATGCCTGGTGACTCCGGGGGTGGAGTGTTCCAGGGCAATACGGCTGTGGGAGTCATTTCGGGTGGCGTCCCTGACCCCGTTACCGTCGGTGGCGAGACCTTCATGTGGGGCTGGGTTGCTGACCTTGACTACTCGCTGGAGCAGTCCGGAATCGACTTCCAGCTGACTGATCCGAACGAAGAGCCTCCAGGCGACGACGATGCAAATGCTGACGCTGGTGCCGACGCGAAGGACGCTGACTCAGATGCTGGTGCCGACGCGAAGGACGCTGACTCAGATGCTGGTGCCGACGGCAAAGACGCTGACGCATCAGCTGCAGCTGACGCAGACGCCAAGGACGCAGAGGCTGACGCTGGGGCCGACGGCAAGGACGCAGACGCCGACTCCGATGCTCCGGAAGCACCTGAAGCGCCAGTCGTCGACGACCAGAAGGTTGACGAAGGCGGCCAGATCACCGGCAAGACCGAAGCCAACGCCAAGGTGAAGCTAGGTTGGAAGCCTGTCGCCGCCAACGGCGAACAGTCGTCGAACCAGGCTCAGGCTGCAGCAGAAGGCACTGTGACTGTCACGGCTGACGCCGACGGAAACTTCACCGCTGAAGCTCCTTCAGAAGCTGGCGAGTACGCATACACTGCTACCGCGACCACTGATGCCGGTACTTCGGACCCAACTGAGTTCACCGTGACCGTGGAAGCTGCCGCTGAAGAAGCAGACGCCGATACTGACGGTGCAACCGCTGATGCGGATTCGGGTGCAGAATCTGATGCAGGCGCCGACTCGGACGCTGGTGCAGCTGCAGACGCTAAGAATGCAGAATCCAACTCTGATTCCGACGGATCGAAGGACGGCGAGGCTCCGGCCGAGCGCAAGATCTCCATCGAGCCTAAGGAAGTTGCGGCTTCTGACTTCGTGAAGAAGGACAAGGGCGTGCAGATCACGGTCGAGGGCTTCGAAGAGGGCGAAAACGTCTCTCTCGAGGTAGTCGCCGGTCCGGAAAATGTTGAGGGCATCACCCTCGACGAGACCGCGAACGAAAACGGCGTCGCCGCTTTCTCGATCTACGGAACCAACGCAACTGATCCTTCGGCCTATCTGGGCAAGTATGACGTGCAGGTGACCGGAGCCAACGACACGGATGATGAAAAGGCACTTGCCGGCTCGTTCACCGTAGTTGCCGATGAAGATGGCAACGGCGGCGGAAGCGACGACGGTGACGGTGGAGACGGTGGATCCGATCTGCCTCGCACCGGTGCTGAACTGACCGGCCTTGCTGCCGGTGCTGGACTCCTTGTTGTCGGTGGAGCCGCAGTAGTCCTGACCATGCGTCGGAACAAGAAGAACTGAACATAGCTCACCCGATCAGCCAATGATCGTTTGAGGGTTCACACAAGAACACCCCTGGTCTTCGGACCAGGGGTGTTCTTCTTATAGCCACAGCTTCAGGTTACAACTTCACAAATCCGCGGACGTCTGACCTGCCGGCCGCGGATGCTTCGGCGAATCCCAGGGAATCGTAGAACGCCGTCTGTCCGGGATCGGTATCCGTGAGCAGGACCTTCTGCCGGACTGCCCCAAACGGAGCGAGGACACGGGTGACGAGTTGCCGACCGACACCTCGGCGATGGTGGTTAGGGTGGACGAGCACATCCTGTAGGTAGACGATCGAAGCGAAATCACTGACGACGCGCGCCAAGCCGATTAGCTCGCCATTAAGCCGAGCGGAAACGACATGAGCCGAGGACAGCACGCTCGAGCGCAGGGTGACCGGGTTCTGTGTGTATGCCGTCCAGCCCACCGAACGATATAGATCGACAAGTTCTGTGGCCTCAGATACAGAGTTCGACGTGAATTCGACGTCTTCCTCGACATGGGGAGTGAACATTGGGAGATCGTGCCAATGGACATCGACCGATGACCCAGACTCCCATTCCTCGCGCAGAATGGCGTAGGCGACCGAGTCTCTGGGAGCCTGACCTCGTACGGGCCAGGCTCGTCGATAGTGTGCTTCCTTCGACCAGCCCGCCCGAACGAAGGTGGACCGCATAGCAATGTTGTCATCGCGAGTATGACCTTCGAACCGATCGACGTTCAGGGTCGTGAATACATGATCCGTGACAGCGCGCAGACACGCGATGCCAAGACCTCGTCCGCGAAACTCCTTGCCCAAACGCAGATCGAACATGGGTGTGTCATCGGTAAGATCTTCCAGGCGGACATAGCCAATGACGCCCAAGGTGTCATGGCGAAGCCAGAATGCTTCATTCTCTTGATTGCGAAGAACGCCAGAACCGATGACTTCCACTGCCTTAGCAACAGTCCAAGGCTCGGCGTGAACGTGGAACGGGAAGTCGTTGCTGGTGAAGAATTCGATGAGGCTGGAACGATCGGCACCGTTGGGATCGAGGCGTGACAGGGATATGCTCATGGTCACCAGGCTAACCGGATAGATGAGGGCAGGGGAGTGTTGGCAGTGGGCCTCGAAGACGATCCGTTCGACTACCGCATCACGAAATCCGGAATGCTCGTCATTACCCGCAGCGGTCGAACTGTGATGGAGCTCGGTGGCAAGAAGGCGTCTGCTTTGATTCCAAAGCTCGGCGTCAGCAATGATTCCGACCAGCAGCTGCTTGCTCGGGCCACCGGCAACTACCGCCGCGGCAACGAACGGCACGTCAACCGACATCACTGACCGGACGTTTGTTCAGTTCTTGGTAATGTGAGTCACATGAGCCAAACGAATGTGAACGAAACGCGACTCAGCGAATTCGCCTCCGCTATCGCTGTCGAACGTCAGTCCGAGACCAGCTTCAGCGCTGAACTCGACGGGGAGTGGAGTGTAGCCGGAGCAGTCAACGGGGGATATCTCCTCAGCATTGCCGCTCAGGCTCTGCGCAGCAACAGTCCGAACTCTCCCGACCCTTTGGTGCTCTCCACCTACTATCTGGGCCCCAGCCGGGGAGGCCGAGCCGACATCACCACACGCCTGATCCACGAAGGCCGATCCAGTGCCACCTTCGCCGTGGATATGGCGCAGAACAATGCACCTAAGATCACCGCATTAGCGACAATGGGCAGTCTGGGCAGTCTGCCCGACGATGTAGAAACGACTGCGGTCCCACCAGAGCTGCCGGACCCGGAACAGTGCATCAGCATCGCCGAGGCGCCCGGAGACTTCGTCGAATCCGCTCCCTTGGTCAAACGCTACGATATGAGGCTCGATCCCGAGACCGCTGGCTTCGCAGTTGGTCGACCCAGCGGACGCGGTCTGCTGCAGGGGTGGATCCGTCTGGCCGACGGGACGGAGCCGGATGCATTGTCGCTCTTGGCATTTCTAGACGCATTCCCACCTGTCATGTTCGACCTGGGCCGCTTCAACTGGGCCCCGACCATGGAGCTGACAGCTCACCTGCGCTCGGTGCCAGCCCCAGGCTGGATCAAGGCAAAGCTGTACACGCGCAATATCGCCGGTGGCATGTTCGAAGAAGACTGCGAACTCTGGGACTCCGCCGGGCGGCTGGTCGCTCAGTCCCGGCAACTGGCCAGGCAGCCACGCAGCTGAAGCCCGAATTGTGTCAGGGAACCCACACCGCGTCATAGCCTGCGTCTAGAGTGTGAGGTCAAACAGACCTCATCACGAAAGGACCACCAACCATGGCGTCCCTGTCCTCGCTGAGCATCACATTCGACTGCCTCGATGTTGAAACCCAATCGGTCTTCTGGGCTGAACTCCTCAATGCAGATCTCGACGATGGGGCGGACGAATTCGTCGCGAGCATCGGCGGAGTCCACAACGGGGAATCAACAACCCCAGGCATGCTCTTCCTGCAGGTCGACGAACGTGGGGAAGGCAAGAACCCACTGCACATCGATCTCGATGACCCGAACTATCCGGCCGATGTCGACCGTGCGGTGGCGTTGGGGGCCGAGAAGGTCGCATCCTTTACCGAGTTCGGCATCGAATGGACGACGTTGAGGGACCCCGAAGGCAATGTCTTCGACATCGGCCGGAAAACACCCACAGAGGAAAGCGAGCGTTTGACATGAGCCTCCCACCAGACGAGTCAGCCGAACTGGCCGAGCCAACCGAAGCACCGGGCGAACGTCAGGGATTGGAGGAGTTCCTTGACTACTACCGCGAGGTGATGCGCAGAAAAGTCAGCGGACTCGACCAAGCTGCACTGAGCCGAAGCGTCGCTGCATCGACGCTGACCCTGGGCGGAATCATCAAACACCTCAGCCTGGTCGAAGAGTCTTGGTTCGTCGAGGACATCTTGGGCCAGGAGCTATCAGATCCTTGGGCAGCCATCGACTGGGAGACCGATCGCGATTGGGATTTCGAGAGTGCGGCAAACGACTCGCCCGAGTATCTCATCACCCTTCACGCCAAGGCATGTGAGCGCTCAAGACAGATTCTTGCCGACATCGACGACCTGGACACCCTTGTCGCACGTGAACCCTCCTCAGGCGATCGATTCAACGTGCGATGGGTCCTCATCCACATGATCGAGGAGTACGCCCGACACGTCGGCCACGCCGACCTCATCCGCGAAAGCATCGACGGAGCAACCGGCGACTAGGAGGCCACCCCCGAGACAGCGGTACCCTTCTGCTCATGTCCGCACCTGTGTCTCGTAAGGTGAAGACACTATGACGAATTCCAACTCAGAGGCGACCGCCGATGGCGCAGCCTCCCGCTCCAAAACTCTGATTCCCCTTGACCTGCTGCGCGGCTTCCTAATCGGGTCTGCCGAGCTCGTCCCCGGTGTCTCCGGTGGAACGATCGCACTCGTGACCGGCGTCTACGACCAGCTCATCGACTCCGCCGCGCATGTCGTCAAGGCTGCTAAGACTGTGATCACCGGCCCCGACCGGTGGAAGGGTGCCGTTGCCGAACTGCGCCGCACTGACTGGTTCCTCGTCATCCCGGTGCTTCTGGGAATGGCGACAGCGGTCTTCAGCATCGCCGGGGTGATGGAAGCCTTCGTCACCGCCAACCCGGAACTCGCCCGGGGACTGTTCTTCGGCCTCGTCGCAGCCAGCATCGCTGTCCCGCTGCGCATGCTGCCCGCGCGCACCGGTCAACCAGTGCTGCTCGGCGCCGTAGTCTTCCTCGCTGCCGCCGCACTCGCCTTCTGGATGACGAGCCTGGCTGGCGGATCCGACGTCTCGAACCCGCCCCTCATCGCAGTTTTCTTCGTCGCCTCCATCGCCATCTGTGCCCTTGTCGTTCCTGGAGTCTCTGGATCGTTCTTTCTCCTCGCAGTCGGCCTCTACGCCACCACGCTGAGAGCGGTTAATGACCGTGACCTCGTCTACATCGGCGTGTTCGGGCTCGGCGCGCTCCTCGGCCTGGCAGTGTTCGTCAATATCCTGCGCTACCTACTTCACAACTACCGGTGGTGGACACTGGTGGCGATGGCAGGGCTGATGCTCGGGTCTCTGCGTGCCCTGTGGCCGTGGCAATCGGCTGGCGACGCCGGTGGTCTGCTCGCTCCTTTCGACCCGGTGTGGCTGCCGATCCTCCTCAGCGTCATCGGCGCAGCAATCGTCGTTGTTCTCATCATCATCGAGTCCGCGTTCGCATCGAAGACTGTGAAGGACAGCCTCGGCGAGCAATAGAGCCAACATAGTTTGTGCATATTTTGCTCAGGATTTGCTCAGAATTGTTGTATTTCGGATTAGAGTAGGAGATCTGTATCACAACGATATCTGGAGACTTATGCGCTTGCGTACCCTTGCCTCGTCCACACTGGCTCTGACGCTCATCGTTGCAGGACCAGCGGCCGCCTCGGCGAAGGGACTGGGCAGCGGGCCACCAGAGGATGACAAGGCGGCAGGCACGGGTGTACTCACCCTGTTGGCGACAACCGACGTCCACGGACACGTCCTCAACTGGGACTACTTCGCCAATGCGCCCTACCCTGACGGGGAAGAGCTGGGTATGTCGCGAGCCTCCACTCTGATCAACGAAGTCAAAGAGGCCAAAGGTGAGGATTCTGTGCTCCTTGTCGACAATGGCGACACGATCCAGGGCACCCCGCTGACCTATTACTACGCGCAACAGGAACGCATCACCGAGACCGGTGAGATGCACCCGATGGCCAAGACGTACAACCACGTCGGCTACGACGCGCAGGTCGTGGGCAACCACGAATTCAACTATGGTCTCGACCTGCTCGCCAAATACAAGGAACAGGTCGACTTCCCCCTCCTCGGCGCGAACATCATCAATGACGATGACGGTCAGACCCACCTTGATCCCTACACCCTGGTGAAGAAGAACGTCTCCGGGCAGGAGATCACCATCGGCGTGCTGGGCGTGACGACCCCCGGCAGTCGCATCTGGGACAAGAACAACCTCTCCGGTAAGGTCCACTTCGATGACCCGGTGGAGACTGCGAAAGAATACGTCCCGAAGATGAAAGACGCCGGTGCAGATATCGTCGTCGTCCTCTCCCACTCAGGCAAGGATCCCGAAGGCCAGTCCTGGGACCCAACGAAGCTGCAGGAGAACGTCAGCACCTCGGTCGCGAAGGTCCCCGGGGTCGACGTGCTCGTCGCCGGGCACACCCATCTGAACGAGCCCAGCCAGGTCGTGTCCCGCGAAGACGGGACGAAGGCCCTCATCACTCAGCCCAACTACTGGGCGCGGTCGGTCTCCGATGTGGATCTGCCTATCGACCTCGAGGACATGGGCATCGACTGGGGGACTGTCGACCCCGAAGCCACACCTCTGGCCACTCAGGGCGACGTCGCCGAGGATCCCGAGATCAAAGACATCATCGACTCTCAGCACAAGAAGACCGTGGACTACGTCAACACGAAGATCGGCTCCGTGACCGAGACCATGAGCGCTTCGAACTCGTACTATGAGGACACCCCGATCCTCGACTTCATTTCAAAGGTGCAGTCCGAGACGGTGGAAACCGCATTGGCTGACACGAAGTACAAGGACGTTCCCGTCATCTCGCAAGCTTCACCATTCAGTCGCACGGCCGAATTCCCCGCCGGTGACATCACCATCCGCGACGTCGCAGGACTCTACGTCTTCGACAACACCCTCGGCGGCGTCGAGATCAACGGTTCACAGCTGAAGGACTACCTCGAGTTCTCCGCTCGTTACTTCAAGCAGACGGAAGAAGGGGCAGACTTCGACCCGGTCAATGGAACCAACGCCATCGACGAAGGCCTGGATCGCCCGATTCCCGACTACAACTACGACGCGCTCTCAGGCATCGACTACGACATCAACGTATCCAAACCAGTCGGCAAGCGAATCGAGAACCTCACCGACAAAGAGGGGAAGACTGTCAGTGATGATGACACATTCATCCTCGCGATCAACAACTACCGTCAGTCCGGGGGTGGTGACTACCCGGTCGGTGACCTGAAGGAGGTCTACAACGAACAGGTCGAGGTCCGCCAGAGCCTCATCGACTGGGTCAAAGACAACAAGGTCGTCGACCCCACGGCCTTCTACGACGAGAACTGGAAGGTCGTCACGACCACGCAGGAACCCGGCGACGATGACGAGAATTCGTCGAACGCCCAGGCAGAGGCTGAAGCTGACGGGACGGCCGACGGTGGCAACGCGGGCGCCGTGGATGGCACTGACAAGGGCAACGGCGACGATGGCGCGGCTGGTGCCAAGGATGACTCCGATGCCAACGACGAGGCTGCTGCGAACGCATCGGCTGCGGCCAAGGGTTCGGACTCCTCCACCAGCAGCTCCTCCAACGGCAGCGGGGACGCGAACGCCGGCGGTGACCTGCCACGCACCGGTGCAGAACTTGCCACGACGCTCGGGATCGCGGCAGTCATCATCGCACTCGGTTCAGGATTGGTCTTCATCGCCCGCCGACGTCGGATCTGAACGACCGATTCCCGTGTCCGTCCTCTCACGTAGGGTGGTAACTGACAGCAGTGATCACGACAGAAAGTGAGAGTGAAACATGGCGAAGACAGCATTCCAGGGCACACCGGTCAAGACCGTAGGTGACCTCCCGGTAAAGGGTGCACAGGCACCAGCATTCAGCCTTGTGGGCAACGACCTCGGTGAAGTGAGCTCGGCCGACACAGCTGGTAAGCGAGTTGTGCTCAACATCTTCCCCAGCGTGGACACCGGAGTCTGTGCCGCCTCGGTGCGCAAGTTCAACGAACTCGCCGCGAGCCTGGACAACACCACAGTCCTCTGTGTGTCCAACGACCTGCCCTTTGCTCAGGCCCGCTTCTGCGGCGCGGAAGGCATCGAGAACGTTGTGGCCGCATCAGGTTTCCGCAGCGCCTTCGGCAAGGAATTCGGTATGACGATGGTCGACGGCCCCCTGGCCGGACTGTTGGCCCGCTCCGTCGTCGTCCTTGACGAAAAGGGCACCGTCATCCACAAGCAGTTGGTCGACGAGATCGGGACCGAACCGGATTACGACTCGGCGGTTGCGGCACTCGGCGCCTGAGCGCCTCGGAGCCGGTCACCGCTCAGTCGTGCCGGGTCCTACATGTCGAATACCTGCACGGGCAGCGCGTACTTCACGCCTGCCCGTGTTCCGCCTTCCGAGGTGATTCCCGGGATCATGTCCGCAGGTGCAGGATGGTCGGGCAGCGCCTCAAGATAGACGGTATGAGCCTGCAACGAGCGCACGGCTCTATCGACATGATCATCGTCGAGGGGCACGGCATGTGTGGCGTCGGCACCGTTGACCAACAGTTTGTCGGCCTTCCATGCGTTGAGACCCTCATCCTTGAGGTCGGTGAAGACCCATGGATTGTCGGCATCTCTGATCGCATCGACTGTCGCGATGCCGGCGGCACGATGGTCGACATGGTTAAGTCCCCATGGCATGTTGAGCTCCCAGTTCGTCACCATCACGGCATCAGGTTTGAATTGGCGGAGCTTCCTCGCGATCGCATGCCGCAGTTCAAGACTCGGCTCAAGAAGTCCGTCAGGGAAATCGAGGATCTCAAGGTCATCCACTCCGACGATCGTGCACGCCTGACGTTGTTCTTCTGCGCGTAGGGGAGCGACTTTCTCGGGGGCCATCTCCCGAATTCCTGCTTCACCACGAGTCAGAAGCAGATAGGACACAGGCTTTCCCTGGTCTGTCCATTTGGCCACAGCAGCGGAGGCACCGTATTCCATGTCATCGGGATGGGCGACGATGCACAGGAGTCGATTGACCTCATCGTCGTCGAAGATCGGAAGCTCAGTCATAGTCCCAGGCTAAGGCTCACACGACACATGTGCCAGAGCAGTCGTCGGATGCACTCGGTACTATGTGAGTGGCTCTGTCGACGCAGTGCCACTTCACCATTTGAAAGCAGGCCCATGTACCGGAGTCTCCTCCTGGCAAGTGTGATGGTGCTGGGTCTGTCCCTCTCCGGGTGCTCAGCCCTGCGGGTGAGCACAGCTGAAGGTGATTCGCGGCCGGTCAGCGTCGGCATCAATGACGGTTCGAAAGAAGAACCACACCAAGAGCCTGACACTTCAGTGATCCCATCTGGCATGACTGAGGTGACGGTCGATCTGGGGCCAGAATGCCCGATCAAGGTGCAGATGGCGATGGATGGACGGTGGAACGATGATCTCGCCTACGACAGTTACCAGCTCTACACTCGCGACGATGGTTCCATCATCACCGTCAACTGCTATAGAGCCGAAGGTGAGACGGCACAGAGCATCATCGACACGGCACAGGAACAGACCTTCGGAGAATCGCGATCGAGCATTCTGGAGGAGACATCCGGAACAGTCTCCGGTGGCGGCTATTGGACTGTCCACGGGTTGCTTGCCCGCCAGGAAGTCCGCGCCATCGATCAGACTGAGTCCGTGCTCTACGGAGCTATCGCCGGGATCTCCGATAACGGCCGACTCTACAAGGTCAGCGTCGAGATGGTCACCGTGGCACACAACCAGTCCGTGGCCGACCTCTTCGCACAGATGTTGCCGAGTGTCAGTTTCGCCGATCAGGTCCTGGAGCCACCAGCCCCTTCATAGGTGGGCGTGGGGTGTTCTGTCTTGCGCCTTTTGAGCAGCTCTCTGGCCGCGATCCGGCCCGCTCGTGTCGCACCGACTGTTGAACTCGCCGAACCGTACCCGACAAGGAAGATCCGTCGATCATCCTTGACCGAGACTTCGGTGTCCATGGAGATTCCGCCCTCGGGTGTGCGCAGACGTAAGGGCGCCAAATGGTTGAGAGCTGCCCGGAACCCGGTGTTCCAGAAAATGACATCGACGTCTTCGACTCGCTCATGTTCGAAGGGCCGCCAGGACTCAGGTAGCGCCAAGTGGTCGCTCGCCGAGGGCCCGAGGCCCTCCGAAGTCGTCTGTGCTTGGGTTTGTCTGCCTGGGAAATGGACCCCATGGGGCAGAATCGAATCGATCATTCCACGTGAGACGAGAACACCGGATTCGACGCCGTCTCGAAAATCCTGACGAACAGGCAGGCCCGTGGTGCGCACAACACTGGCGGGAGCAAGGCCGGCCAAGGTCCGCGAGCGCACGGCACGTTCGACTTCGATGCCCCAATTGCCGTCGAAGGCCCGGGAGGTGAAATTTGGAGGCCGGCGTGTGGCCCACAACGTCTCGGTGACTTCCGACAGCTCCAGTAGGAACTGTGTCGCGGAGATGCCGCCGCCGACGACCAATGTCCTCAGACCACGGAAATCCTCGACGTCTCGAAAATTCGCGGTGTGCAGTTGGCGGCCCTCGAACTCGGCAATGCCGGGTACGAAAGGAACATAAGGGTGAGTCCAGGTTCCGGTCGCATTGATCAGGTATCGACTAGAGAGTTGAACACGTTCACCGTCGATGTCTGCTGTGATCTGCAGAGGGCCGGCACCAGGAGTGGGCGACTTCACCGTGACTACCTCGGCGGGGCGGACGACGCAGAGTTCTAGCTCGCGTTCGAACCGGTGGTAATAGTCGGACACCACCGCCGAGGCAGGTGTTGAGGGATCGGGTGTGCCCAGCGGGAACCCGGGCAGGTCCGCCACATGGTTCGTGGACCCCAGCGTCAGAGAATCCCACCGTTCACGCCAGGCGCCACCGGGTCCGGCCCCAGCGTCGAGGACGATGAAGTCTTTGCCTGGAACCAGGCCGTCGCGCCAAAGGTAATGGGCGGCTGAGAGCCCGGCCTGACCTGCGCCGATAATGACGATCGGCCAATGAGAGTCGACCAGCAACTCCGAAATTCGGCACACCATGATGCCATTGTTTCAGGTTCGCGGCGCCTTTGGGCCAAAGGAGTTGACGACGGCGGGGATCGGGATAAAGATTGGTCGGTGAGCAATCAGGCAGATCCTTCGACCAATCCGTGGCGTGCCCTGTGGGCGTTATGCATCGGCTTTTTCATGATTCTCGTCGACTCGACCATTGTGACTGTGGCGATGCCGGACATCATGGACTCATTAAATGCGGACATCAACGCGGTCGTATGGGTCACCTCGGCGTATCTGCTCGCATACGTCGTGCCCTTGCTGATCACGGGCCGACTGGGCGACAGATTCGGACCGAAGCGTGTGTACATGGTCGGGCTCATCATCTTCACCGCCAGCTCCTTGTGGTGCGGACTGACAACTACCGTGGGTGCACTGATCGTGGCTCGCGTTGTGCAGGGGCTCGGCGCGGCAGCGATGACGCCGCAGACCATGGCCGTGATCACTCGGATGTTCCCTTCAGACCGTCGTGGTCCCGCCATGGGAATGTGGGGTGCGGTTGCCGGTATCGCGACACTGGTCGGACCCATCGCCGGAGGACTGCTCGTTGATGGATTCGGGTGGGAGTGGATCTTCTTCGTCAACGTTCCCGTCGGAATCATTGCTTTCGTCCTGGCGTGGAGGCTTGTGCCGCGTTTGGAAACGCACGCCCACAGCTTCGACTGGCTGGGAGTCGTACTTTCCGCCTGTGGACTGTTCCTCTTGGTCTACGGCATTCAGCAGGCGCATGACGTCAAGTGGGGCCCGCTGATCGGACCTGTCACCGTTCCCTTCGTCATCGGCGGGGGAGTGCTCTTCCTCATCGCATTCGTGCTGTGGCAGAAGTACACACACGCCGAGGTGCTCGTTCCCCTATCGTTATTCAAAGATCGCAACTTCACCTTGGCGAGCAT
Source organism: Brevibacterium sp. FME37 (assembly GCF_014897485.1). Lineage (NCBI taxonomy): Bacteria > Bacillati > Actinomycetota > Actinomycetes > Micrococcales > Brevibacteriaceae > Brevibacterium > Brevibacterium sp. FME37. Next base: position 182,195 of record NZ_JABUYE010000002.1, on the reverse strand, counting down.
CGCAATGTTGACGGTGGGCTTCGGCATCACCGCTTTGATGTTCCCCCTGATGCTGTGGGCTCAGACTGTGCTGGGGTATTCGCCAACTCAGTCAGCGTTGCTGGTGTCCCCGATGGCGATTCTCTCCGGGGCGCTGGCACCGTTCGTGGGCAAGATGGTCGATCGGGGAAGCCCGCGTGTATTCGCCGGCATCGGTCTGGGGTCCTTCTCCATCGCACTGTTCTGGATCGGCTCGATTCTGGGCTCGGACACTTCGCCCTGGGTGCTGATGCCGCCGATCCTGCTTCTAGGTGTGGCCAACGGCTTCATGTGGGCCCCGATCAGTTCGACGGCGACTCGTAACCTTGCTCTTCATCACGCCGGTGCAGGTTCGGGTGTGTACAACACCGTGCGACAGGTTGGTGCAGTGTTCGGCAGCGCTGCGATCGCTGTGGCTATGGAGTCTCGTCTGGCGGCCAACATCGGCGATGCCAGCGGGACGTCGGGCGGCTCCGGTGCGGAGGCTGTGGCCGCTATGGCGCCGGAAGGCGGGGGATCAGGGATGCCGGAATCAATTGCCACCGGGTTTGCGCATGCGATGGGCCAGTCGCTGTGGTTGCCAGCAGGACTCATCCTGATCGGTTTCGTCGCAGTGCTGTTCTTCGAAAGACCGAAAGCCCGGGTGCTCGGCTGACCTTCTTGCTCCAAGACTCGTAGTTGATGCCGGCTGAGGTCTAAGTACAGTCGGGTCCTTGCGGATTCATATAGCAGTCCTCATCGACTAAGTAGCGGTGGAAGCGGTAAACATCCATCGAGATCTCGTTGCTTGCTACGTGTGCGAAACCGTCGATGGGCAACCACGGCCCGCCGTCCACGGAAAACTCCCCGCTGAAGGTCGCAGTCATGCCGACAGTCTTCGCGCCCGTCTTCTGGTAGTCATGTCCGATCTGTGGCTCGTCGCCTGGGCGTGGCTTCGATCCAGGCTTTGAGGTGGTCCCGCCAGTGTCGTCGCCGAAATTCCAGTAGTACTTCTCCGGAGTGACCTTCACCGTGACTGCGTACGTCAACAGGGTCATATCGATATAGCTGGTGTCCGCGTCTGTCCAGAAAGCAGCAGGTTTGCCGATCACGGCCCAGTCCTTGGGCCAGGCATGAATCGTGGGGGCGGGAATGTCAAAGGTCTGGAACTGCGACTCGGGAATATTAGTGGGCGGCTCGGGCCTCGCGGGAGCACCGCCACCGCCGGGACCAGGGGTAGGGCCGGGGCCTGGCAGGCTGGCACAGATATGACCAACTTCTTCGAGGACGCAATCAGGCATGCCACTTCCGCCACCTCCACCGCCGGAACTGCCGCCTTTGCCACTGCCGGAGCCTCCACTGTCGCTGCCACCGCCACCTTCTGGGGGTCGTGGATTTGGTGGAGGCGGAGGCGCAGGAGGTTGCACCACGCTGCAGTTACGTTCTTGCAGCGAATCGCATCCGGGGCCGTTTAACGCAGCCGCCGAACGAGGATCGAGTATCAGACCTGTCGTGGCCGCCAAGACGAGTGAAGACAAAAGAGCGACTATTCGCACTTCTTGCTCCAGAGCTCTTGGTTCGAGACTTTCCAAGAATCACCATTTTTGGTTATTGTGTGCTTCATCGTTAAGCTCTGTGGCTTCTGTGAAGGTAACGGGTCGTCAAGATCTACAACAGCATGATTCGAATCGTGCGAACAATATAGAACAATGACAGAGTCGGCGCGATCTGCTTGTGGGCCTAAGGCAATCTCACGAACTCTGACGTCGTAATAGTCGTACTCACCAGCCATATACTGGCCGTTATCTTGAAGCTCTTCGGCGCTGTTTCTAAGCGCCTCAAGTGAATTTTCACTTGCAAATGTCTCAGCATTTTCGTCGTTCTTCCCACCAGAAGAAAACACGCGATTGATAGTTGCGATGTACCCATCAAACGCAACCAACGCCCCCTCGACGGCTTTCCTCTCTTCGGAACTCAGATCAAGGTCCGTCTCGTACGCAGGGACTGTCGGCTGCGGATCAGCGGCAGGGGAGGCTTTCGACGAATCTTCGGCAGGCAACGTCGAAGTTGGTGCAGCAACGGGGGAATGGTCTTCGCATCCTGACAGCGCCAGGGGCAGCGAGAGCAATGCGGCCAATGTCATAGCTGTCGTCGTGCGCAAACAGATACGTTCGCCAAGTCCAGTTTTCATTCCACGCCTCTGTGGTCGAGAACTCCGACGCAGAAGAATGGAGAGCGCCCGGAATCTCTACATTATGCGAGAACCGTGACTTTGAGAACAGGCGCAGTTGAATCTGTGGATAACTTGCTCGTGAGTGCGCGAACCTACTTCTTGGCTGCTTTCGCGGCGGCCTTCTGCTGCTTCTTGAATGCGCGGACCTCTAACAAGGTGTCCTCATTGACCACATCGGCGATCGAGCGACGGCTGTCCTCATCACCGTAGTCACCTGCGGCCTCACGCCATCCATCAGCTTTGAAATCAAACTGTTTGCCGAGGAGGGCCAGGAAGATCTTCGCCTTCTGATCCCCGAACCCTGGCAGCTTCTTCAGACGTTTGAGGACTTCGGGGCCCGTCGGATCACCTGAGGTCCAGATTGCGGCAGTGTCGCCGTCATATTCGTCGACGATCGCTTCAGCCAGCTTCTGCACTCGGGTCGCCATGGACTTCGGGAAACGGTGGACTGCGGGCTTGATAGAGAACTTCTCCAGAAACTCATCGGGATTCATCTCAGCAATTTCGACCACATGGAGTCTGCCCAGACGCTGCGCAAGCTTCGCTGGCCCAGCGAACGCGACTTCCATCGGGACCTGCTGGTCAAGCAGCATGCCCATCAGCAGGGCAAAGGGGTCATCGGCAAGGAGGGCATCGGCTTCGGCATCGCCGGAGAGGAATACTGAACTCATGGATCCATAGTGGCATGTAACCAGGTCGCAAGCACCTCAGAGATACCATCGAGTCATGATCTGCCCTTGTTCCGGACAACCACCCGGCGCCGACTATGACAACTGCTGCCGTCCTGCCTTGGACGCAGAGACCTGGCCAACGACCGCTGAGGCTCTCATGCGCTCCCGCTACACCGCATTCGCCCGCGGCAACGAAAATCACCTCTTCCGTACCTGGCATGCCAAGACCCGACCGCGCGACATCGGATTGGATTCGGATACCGTCTGGCTGGGTTTGGAAATCATGGACACGACAGACGGTCTTGAAACTGATGAAACGGGAACGGTACATTTTCGGGCAACATGCAGGGACAACCTCGGCGAGCACACCCTTGAGGAGAACTCCGCATTCGTCCGTCGTGCCGGCCGCTGGGTTTACCTGGATGCCCTTGATTGACTGCCCTTCTCAAACGACGAACTATGTCTATACTGTTGGCAGCGGCGCATCCATCGCCCAGCCACGGTCGTGATCCCAGCTCACTGACTATTCGGCGAAGGGGAGAGAATCCTCGGACGAACCTGTCACGGTGATCTCCTGACCAGGTTTCGTGCTGGGGGAGACTTGGTCGCTGAGGATCACACGCCATGACCAAGCACAAAGACTTCAAACACCTCGTCCGCACTCGCATGAGCACAACGGGAGAGAATTTCACCACGGCACGCGCAGCACTGCTGGACGACCGATCCAGCGCGGACCATAACCACCGCACAACCTCCCTGGCAGATCCCCAAGCGGAAGCCTTCAGAGCCAAGACGCTGAGGACATTCATGCGCGAGGGGCACCTGGTCTCGATCCCTACGAAGCGTAAGGCCCTCGTCGTGGTCCTGTTGGAGGTCCTCACAGCTTTTGAGACCGATCGGATCTACTGTGAGAAGGACGTCAACACTCTCCTCAGCGCTTTCCATCCGGATTTCGCACGACTGCGACGGGAACTCATCGATTACAAGTACCTGGATCGCTACGCGCACACCGGCCAGTACTGGGTGAACTCGCCGGTGCCGAAACGCAGCGGGAACCTCGGTCAGGAAACGGCAGCCTTTGAGACGTTTCTGCACTGAGTCGGCGACCGCGTATCCTTGAAGCTCGGGTCAACACCGGGCAAACACAAGGAGCATCTATGGGCCAGGCATACCACGCCGATTCGACCGATCTCAACGATAAAGAGATCCTCACGTGGGATACATTCGGCACGTCGGCCAGAGAGATGGCACAGACCATCGCCGACTCCGACTATGACCCCGAAATCGTCATCGCGATCGCCCGTGGCGGCCTGCTGCCGGCCGGTGCACTGGCCTACGCACTCGGCCTTAAACTCTCGGACGCCATCAACGTCGAGTTCTACACCGATGTGCATGAGACTCTGCCCGACCCGATTCTCCTGGCCCCGATGCTCGACATCGAAGCCATCAAAGGCAAAAAGCTGCTCGTCGTCGACGACGTCGCAGACTCGGGCCGCACGCTCGCGCTTGTCCTTGAACTGCTCAAGAAGCACGGTGCCGAAGCACAGTCCGCAGTCATCTACGCAAAGTCAGCGTCGATCATCGACCCGGACTTCGTATGGAAGCGCACGGATCAGTGGATCGTGTTCCCATGGTCGGCCGAGCCTCCGGTCGTCGCCTCCAAATAGGCACGAGTCGATGATGAACGCCTGGCGGGATGTTGATGCCCCGTGTGGTCGGGTCAGAGCCTATGTCGACGGTGATGTGATCCGCGCGCGGGGCATTCGCTATGCCCGCGCGCAGCGTTTCGCTCACCCCGTCGATGAGCCGCCCGTCGCCGACATCGACGGCAGGCAACCCGGCCCCGGAAGTCCGCAGTACCGTCGGGACCCGAACGCTGGAATGACCTTCGACCAGCTCGGCGGCCTGCCCACCAGCGAAGACTGCCTGCGGGTGAGCGTGACATCTCCGGCGACCACGGGCGAAGGCGAATCAGCTCTTCCTGTGCTCGTGTGGATTCATGGCGGTGCCTACGTCGCCGGCGCCGGCGACGCGGAGATCTACGATCCGCACACCCTCGTCGAAGAACAGAACATCGTCGTCGTCTCGGTCACCTATCGCCTCGGCGTCCTGGGATTTTTGGGCACGGGTAAGCCCGAACATTCCAATCTCGGCCTCCTTGATCAGATCTCTGCGCTGCGGTGGGTCCAACACAACATCGCGGCCTTCGGGGGAGACCCCACCAATGTGACGATCGCAGGGCAGAGCGCCGGTGCCGACGCCTGCGCACACCTTATGATCGCCGAGGCGACCGATGGCCTCTTCCACCGCGTGATCCTGGCATCGGCACCACTGGGACTCGCCGGTGGCACCGAAGCGATGAACTGGGCCATGGCGAAGGTCGCAGCGAAGATCGACCCCGATGCCAGCATCGACCAGATACTTGCCGCACAGGACGAAGTGCACAAGTCGGCCTTGGTCGGCGGCCTGCACGCTGGTATGTGTTTCGGGGTCCACTACGGCGACTACCCACTGCCGGCGAAATACGACACCGCTGCCGCCTGGTCGGAAGCCGCACGCAAATACGATGTGCTCATGACCCGCACGGAACGCGAGATCGCCTTCTTCGCCGGTTTCGTCCCAGCCTTCCGGCGGCTGCACGACCGTCACCTGACTTCCCCCATGCTTGAATCACTGATCTCAGGCATCACCTCAGCGGTCTACACTCGTGCAGCCAAAGAATTCTACGACCGACACCGTATGTCGGGCGGCCAAGGCACACGCCTCCTCATCGTCTCCCGCGGTGATGGCAGCTTCTTCGACGCCGCGCATTCCGGTGACCTTCCCCTGCTGTTCCCCGGCAAAGTCTGGCACGACAGCTTCCTCGACTACGGGGAGACGGCACAGATCGCCGGCCCAGAACTGCGCACTATCTGGGGACGCTTCGCCACCTCCGGCGCCCTGCCTCGAGTCCCAGTCCCCGGACTCATCGATATACTCGGCTGATCCACCTACGGCCAGGCTGCATGTTGCGTCAGTGCGTTGGACTATCGTGAACTCATGGACTCACATCAAGTCTCCGCCGCCCGTCTAATCGCCCAAGGGCTCATCGATTCTCCGCGATCGGAAACCGTCACGGCACTCTCTGTGGTCCGTCACCTCGGGTGCGTCCAGGCTCAGGCGCTCGGAGGTGCACTGGTCTCGATCGCGTTGCGCACAGGTACCTCGATTGCTGCTGTCCGTGCGGCGATGGACTCCGGCGCCATCGTTCGGACATGGACGCAGCGAGGCACGATCCATCTGACTGCGGCCGAGGACCTCGGATGGATTCTCAAGCTGACCGGGCAGCGGACCTTGAAATCCGTGGCGAAGCGGCGTGAGTTCTTCGGCATCGATGATGCAATGGTCGACGCCGCGGCACTACTGGCCGAAGAGGCAATCCGTGATCGTGGGCCTCTGACCCGCCAAGAACTGCTCAACGCCTTCGAACCGCTGCAGGCAGGCAAAGAATATGGGCACGAGCGCTACCTCATCACCACCCTCGCGCTGCGCAATATCATCACGCAGGGGCCGATGGTCGACGGCAAGGACGATATGAAATACGTCCTGAGCGCCGACTGGATCCCGAACCCGGTCGATCTCGACACCGAGGCGGCCCTGCATGAATGGATGCGACGCTATGTTCTCAGCCATGGACCAGTGACGATCGACGACGCCGCACGGTGGACGGGCCTGCCCAAGACACCGGTGCGCACTGCCATTGCCGCGGCCGTCGCCGATGGCGAGATCGTCGAAGACACCATCGAGGGCCGTGAACACTACCAAGCTCCCGAGCTGGAAGACCGCCTGCACGAGAGCAGGTCGGGAGCGAACAAACTCCTGTTGCTGCCCGGATTCGATGAGATCATCCTCGGCTACAAAGATCGCAGCGCCACCTTGGACCCGGAACACGAGAGAATTGTTGTTCCCGGCGGCAACGGCATGTTCAAAAATACCCTCATCGACGAAACCAAGGCCCAAGCAACGTGGAAGCGTTCACCACGCAAGACCGGTCCACGACTGATCATCGACCCCTTCGACGATGGAGCTGTCGACACTGACCGCGCCGAGGCTGTTGCTTCTACCCACCCCGCTTTCGACTGAGGCAGCGATGAAAGTGGGGATCCTCGCCAATCCGAAGCACCCACGCACCATGCGTGCCTATGCTTATCTCGTCGATTTCCTAGTTCGAGCTCGCACCACGTACTGCAGTGCAACAACGACGCGGCAGTGGCCGGGCAACAAGCAGGCTTCGCAACTGCTGGACTGGGGCGCCGATCTCATCGTCGTGCTCGGCGGCGATGGCACTCTGCGCGTGAGTGCTCCGGTGTTGGCAGCAGCGAAAGTGCCGGTGCTCATCATTCCCACCGGAACCGCAAATGTCTTGTCAAAGCATCTTGGGATTCGATCGGCGCAACATGCCATGCAGCTGGCCGAAGAGCATATTGACTCCCAGACAGTGACCCGCTGCGAAGTACCAGTGAACGAAGCAGACTGTTTCACCACCACGGCTGGTCTGCGACGCGAGCACTTTGTGTCGTTGGCAGGAATCGGGGGAGACGCAAGAGCAGTGTCCGGGCGTCCACATGTGCCGAGAGCGCTGAGATTGGGAGTCCTCGGCTATGCCTATGGCGCCAGTCGAGCACTGTTCGCTCCACTCATCAATGCGCGCATCACCGACACTCAGATCGGCGCCCCGGAGATTGCTGATCCGCGGATCGTCGGCAATCCGAACGCCGGCACGGTGGGATCAGAAGTGTGGTCGGTGATGGCGTCGAAGACGGCACGACCCGCAGGTCCGATCCCAGTGTTCGAGCACGCAAACCTGGGAGCAGAAGAATTAGAATTCCTCGCAGTGGAGCTGACCACGACGAAACCCGGCGGCCGCCTCGGAGAATGGGCGCAGATCGCTTGGGACTGTGTGAACCGCCGTCCGGCACATCATCCCGCGATGCACTACTGGCGGGGAGACCAAGTCAGCATCAACCTTGACGCTCCGGCCCCGGTCCAGCTCGACGGCGACCTCATCGGTGACTGCCGTCGGCTGGACTTGCGGGCGGGAACGACCTCTCTGACGGTCCTGACGCCGAACTAGCGCCGGCGACGCGAGGTGCCGAAGATTCCGCGTGTGATCTCTCGGACCGCGGTGCGAGAGAACTGCTTGAACGCCGAAGACTTCACGACCTTGGAGAACATGCTGTCGTCGTCCTTCTGCTTCGCACCGGAACCTGACCGCGAGCCCGAACCAGAACGCGAACTCTGCGTCGCATCTTCCGGGAACGCAACCTTGTCCGCTGCCGCCTGCTCCTGCTCATGAGCCTCGGAGCCTGACTCCAGACGCTTCGTGAGGATCTCGCGAGCAGACTCGTTGTCGATGGCAGTGCCGTACTTCTCCTGTTGCGGGGATGCCGCCACTGCCGACTTGATCTCGTCCTCGGACATCGGCCCCATCTGCGACTCGGGCGCACGCATCCTCGTTGGGGCTACAGGAGTGGGCGCACCCTCGGGGTCCATGACCGTCACGACAGCCTCGCCGATACCCAGCGAAGTAAGCAGCTCTTCAAGATCGTAGTCAGACTTGGGGAACGTCTGCACTGTCGATTTCAGCGCCTTGGCATCATTGGGAGTATGCGCACGCAACTGGTGCTGAATGCGCGAACCCAGTTGGGCGAGCACATCTTCGGGCACGTCCTTCGGAGTCTGCGTGACAAAGAAGATGCCAACACCCTTGGAACGGATGAGGCGCACGGTCTGCGTCACGGACTGCAGGAAGGCCTTCGACCCGTCGGCGAAGAGCAGGTGGGCCTCGTCGAAGAAGAACACGAGTGAGGGTTTGTCGGCATCACCGACCTCCGGCAGATCCTGGAACAAGTCGGCCAGAAGCCACATCAGAAAGGTGGAGAACAGAGCGGGAGACTGATTGAGTTTCTGCAGCTCGAGGACCGAGATGATGCCGGCGCCATTGTCGTCAAGGCGCAGAAGATCTGCGGTGTCGAACTCGGGTTCGCCGAAGAACACATCGCCGCCCTGCGCAGAGAGCTCGGAGATCTTTCGCAGAATGACCCCGACGGTGGCCTTCGACGCCCCACCGATGTCTTCGAGATCCGCCTTGCCCTCATCTGAGGTGAGGAAGTTCAGGACCGCGCGCAGATCGGAGAGATCGAGGAGTGCGAGACCAGCAGTGTCGGCATAGTGGAAGACCAGCGACAGCACCGACTCCTGCGTGTCGTTGAGTTCGAGAACCTTCGAGAGCAGAATCGGTCCGAACGAGGTGACAGTGGCGCGCAGCGGGGTCCCCAGCCCCGAATCGCCCAACGTGTAGAATTCAGTAGGATTCGCCGAGGCATTCCACTCCTGGCCCGCGGCCTCGAGTCGTTTGCTCAGCTTGTCGGAAGCCTTTCCTGCCGCACCGACTCCGGATAGGTCGCCCTTGATGTCGGAGGCGAACACGGGAACACCGGCGCGGGAGAGCTGCTCGGCCAGGACCTGCAAGGTCACGGTCTTGCCTGTGCCGGTGGCGCCGGCCACAAGCCCGTGCCGATTGAGCATCGACAGGGGAATAGAAATGGGTGTGTCCTTGTCGGGCACATCCTCGTTCAGTGCCACCCCCCAATTGCAGGGTCGGACCGTCGAAGGTGTATCCGGACTTGAGTGTGTGCAGCGTCTCATTCGTCATGGTTCAATCTTTACACGGCCGCACCGAGGCTGTGCAGGAATTCTTCGTGGATCCTCGTATCGGCCCCGAGTTCAGGGTGGAAACTGCCGCCCCAGATATTTCCCTGGCGCACCAGCACCGGCAGCTCGGCGAATGAGGCGAGCACTTCGACACGAGCACCCAAGTCCACGATCCGCGGAGCCCGGATGAATGTCGCGTCGAATTCGCTGTCGAGCCCGGTGACCTGCACAGGTGCACTGAACGAATCCCGTTGCCGGCCATAGGCATTGCGGGCAACCGTGACATCAAGACCACCGAGGCGGTCGAAGCCGTCCAGCGATTCATCCGTGAGCCGATCGGCCAGAAGAATGAGCCCCGCACAGGTTCCGAAGACCGGCAGACCAGCACCGATTCTCTCACCGAGTGCAGGAAAGAGCCCGGTGGTGGCAGCGATGCGCACCATGGCCGATGACTCGCCTCCGGGAAGGATGATCGAGTCGATGCCATCAAGGTGCTCTGGCCGTGTCACCTTGCAGGCATCGACCCCCAGGGAGCCCAGGACACCGAGGTGTTCCCTGAAGGCTCCCTGGAGGCTGAGGACGCCGACTCTCACCAGCCGCGCTCTGCCAGTCGGTGGGGTGCGGGAACATCTGCGACATTGATGCCGACCATCGCATCGCCGAGCCCGCGGGAAGCCTTCGCCACGGCGATCGGATCATCGAAGTGAGTGGTCGCCTCGACGATGGCCTTGGCACGAGCCTCGGGGTTGCCGGATTTGAAGATGCCGGAGCCGACGAAGACACCATCGGCGCCCAGCTGCATCATCATCGCCGCATCCGCCGGGGTGGCGATGCCACCGGCGACGAAGGTCACGACGGGCAGTCGGCCCAGGCCGGCGACCTGCTTGATCAGGTGATACGGGGCCGAGTGCTCTTTGGCCGCGACGTAGAGCTCGTCCTCACTTTTGGCACCCAGAGCCCTGATTTCGGAGTTGATGGTCCGCAGGTGGCGCATCGCCTCGGAGACGTCACCGGTGCCTGCTTCACCCTTCGAACGGATCATCGAGGCACCCTCCGTGATGCGACGCAGAGCCTCGCCGAGGTTGGTCGCACCGCAGACGAAGGGAACCTTGAACACGGACTTGTCGATGTGATTGACGAAGTCAGCGGGGGAGAGGACCTCGGATTCGTCGATGTAGTCCACACCGAGTGTCTCGAGGATCTGAGCCTCCACGAAATGGCCGATTCGGGCTTTGGCCATCACCGGGATCGACACGGCAGCGGTGATGCCGTCGATGAGGTCGGGGTCGCTCATCCGGGCCACTCCACCCTGAGCGCGGATGTCGGCGGGCACGCGTTCGAGTGCCATGACCGCCGAGGCTCCGGCCGCCTCTGCGATGCGCGCCTGCTCTTCGTTGACGACGTCCATGATGACGCCGCCCTTGAGCATCTGGGCCAGGCCGGTGTTGAGCAAGGTCTGTGTCTGTGTCATTGTCGTGCATTCCGTTCGTGGTGAGCTCGATGTGAGCGAGCGTGGCGTGCCCGATGGGCCGGGCGAATTGATCGGTGAGAACGGCCGTTCACCACAAGAGTAGATCCATCCGTGGCTCAACAGGAGTGCCAGAAAACATGAAAAGTTTTAGGCCAGTATGATCAGAGCATGCTTCCAGTTCAGCCGACGCGTCCCCCCGCCCTCCAGTCGGAAACGCTCCTGCCTCGAGCCGATGGGATTGCGCTGCCCATCGATATCGACCGGGGCGCGTCGACACCGCTGCCGGACCAGCTGGTGGCCGAGATCAGGCGGCTCATCGCCGCCGGAGCGATTCGTCCCGGCGAACCCGTCCCCGCCAGCAGGCGTCTGGCCGCCTACCTCGAAGTCTCCCGTGGGACCGTGGAAACCGCGTACGCCCAGCTTGTCGTCGAAGGGTTCCTCATCACGGCGGAACGCTCCGCGACACGAGTGAACCCGGAGCTGCCGAGCACGCCGCGCACACGGAACCCACGGATGCGTCCAGCTCAGGTCCCGCGACGTAGGCTGCGCAGCTTCGTAGACCTGCGTCCGGGCTTCGGCGGCGACAACCCACTGCAGGAGCCCGCATTCCGCAGAGCGTGGCGTGATTCGCTCGACATCGATCCTGGCCCGATCGATCCGCTGGGCCAGCCGCAGACCAGATGGGCGATCGCCGATCACTTGCGCCTGACGCGGGGGATGAGCGTGGACCCGGATGACATCATCCTCACCAGCGGGTCCCGTGACGGTCTGCGGCTGCTCTTCACAACGGGTGTCGAGGGTGCGATCGGTGTCGAGAACCCTGGATTTCCGGGTCTGCGTCAGGCCATGTCCGACCGCGTTCTCCAGGCCATCGACACGACACACTTACCCGATGGCACCCCTGATGGTCTGGGCGCGGTCGTTGTCACCCCCAATCACCAGTTCCCGCACGGAACCACCATGCCCATCGACCGGCGGGTCAGACTTCTGGAATGGGCACAGTCGACCGGCGTCATCATCATCGAAGACGACTACGACAGTGAAGCCCGCTACACCCGTACCGTGGTGCCCACCCTCTACGATCTCGCGGTGTCCACGGACGCTTCGGCCCAGGTGGTCCACCTAGGTACCTTCTCGACTTTGCTGACCTCGGCCGTGTCCACCGGGTACGTCATCGCCCATGGGGACCTCGGGCACCGATTGAGCAGTATGCGTACCGCTCTGGGCCCGGCCTTCTCACCGGTCATGCAGACAGCGATTGCGTCCTATCTCAGTTCGGGAGGATTGCGGCGGCGCATCTCGCGTGGTCGGCGCAGGCTCAGAGCCGCCGAGGCGGTCCTGGCTCAGATCGGATCGATCCCTGGCCTCGTCCACGAAGGTCGAACCCTCGTCATTGAAACTACGGCGGCCACCGCTGCACAACTGCGCAGCGACTTGGCAGAGCGAGGGATCCTGGTGGCCTCGCTGGCTGCCGGTTGGAGTGCCGAGACCGAGGTCAGACACGGTATTGTCATCGCCCACTCGAATGTTGAAGGCGCCGTGCTCCATCAGGCCCTGGAGACGGTGCAGTCGCTGCTGGACGAGGTTGGCCAGTGATGATCCGGGGCGAGGCCGACCAGTGACGATCCGACAGGGGCAGTTGAGTAGGATCGGAGCATGATGAAATTCGGGTTCGTCGCCGATGGCGTCTTCAAATTCCTGGTGGCGTTTGCCATCATCGCGTTTCTGCCCGCGTTCGAAGGCTTCTTCGACTCGCCGCGGTGGCTGGTGATCGCCGCTGCAGTGCTGCTCTTCCTCAGCGGCGCCACGGAGATCTCCTATGGCGCCCGCAGGGGCGAGAAGAGCTACGTGAAGTACTTGGCGATCTTCGACTCGCTCTGGGTGGTCTCAACCATCATCGCGGTGATCTTTGCCCTCATCGACAACCCCGCGACAGGCTTCATCTGGTTCGGATTCATCGGGCTCGGCTCGCTGGCCATCGCCATCGTATTCACTACCGGGGCAAATGGTCCCGACTTCGGTGAGGACGAGAGTTCTGACGAGTCTTCAGCATCGAGCGACTGAACACACCTGGCGACTGAACACATTGAGTCCTTGACCGGGACTGATTCTCACCGGTTGAACGCGATGGCGGCGTGATAGCCCTCGGGCAGTCCCGACTCCAGATCGAAGATTTCGATGTCCGGGTGCGGGGAGCCTGGTGAGGCGGCCGCTCCGATGTAGTCCATGCCGGGGTCGCGTGCCAGACCCGTGCTCAGTGCTTTGAGGAAGGCTTCCTTCCGGGCCCACACACGCACGAAATCTGTGGCCAGATCAGAGGTGGCGACCTGCTCGAGTTCGGCTTGCTCCTTCGGGTGCAGCAATGCCATAGCCTCGGCGGCCACAGCGTGTTCAGGCACAGCTTCGAGGTCGACCCCGATGGGATCGTCGGCGACAGCTACGAGGACCAATCGTCTGGCTCGGGTGACGGAGAACTCGCATTCCTCGACTCGCGGTTTGCCGGCCGAATCGAGACGGATTTCGATCTCGGCCGGATCACAGTTCAGGTGTGTGCCGAGGACGTGACGCAGGATGACCCGACCAGCAGCCCAGGTGGCCGCAGCATCGGGTTCGAATTCCGTCGCGTAGTTCATCTCCTGCTTCGTCAGCGAGGAGAGATCGATGCGCGCCCATTCTGCCTCCGCCTCAGTATCGGCGAGGACGATGGTGGAATCGAGCTGGGTGGGCAGAAGTGTGAAGCCGGGGTGAGACTGCATGTATCAGCGGCCCAGAGCCTTTGAGATCTTCTTCAGTTTGCGGTTGAGCACGAAGATGCGCACGGATCCGATGATGCCGGCGATGAAGATGCCGCCTATTGCGGCGAAGAGCATGGCAACGCCCAAGGGCAGCTGGAACTGCCAGCCGAAGTACTGGAAGTCGGCGGGCACATTGTTCTGCAGAATGAAGATGAGCAGGAGCACGACGATGACGGCTCCGAGGATGAGGGAGACCCACATCCCTGCGGACATGCCCGAACCGCCTTTGAGCTGTGCAAGATCGGCGTTCTTGCCTGCCGGAGTCGGTTCCTGACGCTGGGCCGGATCGCTCTGCTGCGCCGGTTCGATTCGCTGTGTCGGATCAACCTGCTGAGTCGGTGCGACCTCGCGAGTGTTCCCGGTCTCTGGATCCTCGTCGCCAAGCACGGACTGCGTCTCGGCCAGCAGCTCTTCGGGCGTTTGGGATTCGCCACGTGGGTCTTGAGTACTCATGCGCCCATCATAGTCGCAGATGGGCGCATGAGTGATGTGTATGTGCCTCAGACCTTGGCGCTCAGCGAGGCGATGATCTCATTGAGCGTTGCCGAGGGGCGCATGGCTGCGTCGAGCTTGTCTTCTTCTGGGTAGTAGTAGCCACCCAGATCGACGGGGCCGCCCTGGACCTCGAGGAGTTCGGCCGAGATCTTGTCGGCGTTGGCTTCGAGGGCTTCGGCAACAGGTTTGATGGCCTCGGCCAGTGGTTCATCCGTGGTCTGCTGGGCCAGGTTCTGCGCCCAGTAGAGAGTGAGGAAGAAGTGGCTGCCACGGTTGTCGATCTCGCCGACCTTGCGTGAAGGCGATTTGTTCTCTTCGAGGAACTTGCCGGTCGCCGCATCGAGGGTGTCGCCAAGAACACCGGCACGGGCGTTGCCGTGGACGTTGAACTCGTGGCGGAAGGATTCGGCCAAAGCGAGGAACTCACCGAGGGAATCCCAACGGAGGTGGTTCTCTTCGACCAGCTGCTGGACGTGTTTCGGGGCCGAACCGCCGGCACCGGTCTCGAACAGTCCGCCGCCGGCGATGAGGGGTACTACGGAGAGCATCTTCGCCGAGGTGCCCAGTTCCAGGATCGGGAACAGGTCGGTGTTGTAGTCGCGCAGGACGTTGCCGGTCACCGAGATGGTGTCCTTGCCCTCGCGCATGCGATCGATCGAGAACTGAGTCGCCTCGACCGGATTCATGATGCGGATGTCGAGACCTTCGGTGTCATGGTCACCGAGGTAGGCTTCGACCTTCGCCCGCAGGTTGCGGTCATGGGCGCGGGTCTCATCAAGCCAGAACACGGCCGGGGTCTCGGACAGGCGGGCGCGGGTGACGGCCAGCTTGACCCAGTCACGGACCGGGATGTCCTTGGTCTGACAGGCACGCCAGATGTCACCTGCGGCAACCTTGTGCGACAAGATGACTTCGCCAGCGGAGTTGACAACCTCGACGACGCCGTCCTGGGCGATCTCGAAGGTCTTATCGTGGCTGCCGTACTCCTCGGCCTTCTGGGCCATGAGGCCGACGTTGGGAACGGTGCCCATCGTCGTCGGATCGTAGGCACCCTTGGCGCGGCAGTCCTCGATCACGGCCTGGTACACACCGGCGTACGAGGAATCAGGGATGACGGCCAGCGCGTCCTGGGTCGCGTCATCCTTATTCCACATCTTGCCGCCCACGCGGATCATTGCGGGCATCGAAGCATCGACGATGACATCGGAGGGCACGTGCAAGTTGGTGATTCCCTTATCGGAGTTCACCATCGCCAGGGAAGGCCCCTCGGCCATGCCCTTATCGATGCCGGCCTTGACGCCTTCAGCGACATCGGTTGGAAGGGTGTCGAGCCCGCCGAGGATGGCGGCCAGGCCGTTATCGGAGGTCAGTCCCGCCTCGGCGAGGGCAACACCGTATTCGGCGAAGACCTCGGGGAAGAATGCCTCGATGACGTGACCGAAGAGAATCGGGTCGGAGACCTTCATCATGGTGGCCTTGAGGTGCACGGAGAAGAGGACGCCCTCCTCCTTGGCACGTGCGATCTGATCCTTGAGGAACTTGTGGAGCTCGGCCACATCCATCTTGGTGGCGTCGATGACCTCATCGGCAAGGACCGGCAGCGATTCCTTGAGCACAACGGTCTCGCCTTCGGCGGGACGCAGGCGGATCTGCAGGGTGTCATCGGCAGGGATGACAACGGACTTCTCATTGTCACGGAAGTCACCCGAGGCCATGGTGACGACGTTGGTCTTGGAATCAGAGGACCATTCGCCCATTGAGTGCGGGTGGGCCTTGGCGAAGTTCTTCACGGCCTGCGGGGCACGGCGGTCGGAGTTGCCCTCACGCAGGACAGGGTTGACGGCTGAACCCTTGACCTTGTCGTAGCGAGTCTTAGCATCGCGCTCTTCATCGGTCGATGGCTCGTCCGGGTAGGCGGGCAGGTCGTAGCCCTGCGACTGGAGCTCGGCGATGGTGGCCTTGAGCTGGGGGACCGAAGCCGAGATGTTGGGCAGCTTGATGATGTTGGCTTCAGGGGTTTTGGCCAGATCGCCCAGTTCCGCCAGAGAATCTGCGACCTGCTGGTTCTCAGGGAGGAGATCGGTGAACTGCGCCAGCACACGCGCGGCGAGGGAGATGTCGCGGGTCTCCACGTCGACACCCGCCGAGGTGGCGAATGCTTCGATGATCGGCTTGAGCGAGTACGTCGCCAGAAGAGGCGCTTCATCGGTGCGCGTATAAATGATTTTGGCCATGGTGATGGACTACTCCACATCGTCTCGGGGTTTGACCACTCCATCCTACCGTTGACCCTGCAGGGCTCGGCTTCCCGGTAGGGTTCTGTTTCGTCACACTGACAATACGAGAATCATCACGAAGGACAGAGAGGACAACGGTGGCCAAGCTCTATTTCCGTTACGGGGCGATGAATTCCGGAAAGTCGACCGCTCTGCTGCAGGCTGCCTTCAACTACGAGGAGCGCGGCCAGCGCGTTCTGCTGGCCAAACCCCACATCGACACGAAGGGGGCTGGCGAGATCGTTTCCCGCCTCGGCGTCACCCGTGAAGTCGACTTCCTCATCCCCGCGGGCTCCGACGTTGAGACCATCTACCGTGAACACGCTGACTACGTCGATCACGATGCTCTGCTCGAATCCATCGACACACCCAAGGCACGCGTGGCCTGTCTTCTCATCGACGAGGCCCAGTTCCTCGAACCACTCCAGGTCGATTCGCTCATGCGCATCGCCACCAACGCCTCGGTGCCGGTGATGTGCTACGGCATCCGCACCGACTTTCGCACCAAGGCCTTTCCCGGTTCTGGTCGGCTGCTTGAGATTGCTCACACTCTGGAAGAGCTCAAGACGATCTGCCGCTGCGGCCGCAAGGCAATGTTCAACGGCCGCCTCGTCGATGGTCGCTTCATCTTCGACGGCGACCAGGTGGCCATCGACGGCAACGCAGTGACCTATGAGTCACTGTGCCCGCGCTGTTATCTCCAGTTCTCGGACGGTAGGCTGAGCGCGATTGACTCCTGACCGTCCCACCTCGTCTTCTGCTAGGAGCTTTTATGCGCATCCGCATCCAACCTCTCAATGACAATCCTGGCTCACCCGTCATCGTCTTCGGCAATGCCCTGGGAACCAGGATGTCCCTGTGGTCGGCGGTGGCCGGACGTCTGGCCGACGACTATCAGATCTACCTCTCGGATCTTCCCGGGCACACCTTTCCGGCTGCCGAGAACAGTGACACCATCACCGAGGCGGGGGCAGGGTTCACGGTCTCCGACCTCGCCACCGGCCTCGTCGAATCTCTGGCCGACGTCGGCGTGGAGAAGTTCACCTATGCCGGTGTCTCGATCTCCGGGGCGATCGGCCTGACCTTGGCCCTCGAGCACCCTGAGGTGCTGAACGGGCTCATCGCATGTGCGACCTCGACGAAGTTCGGGACCCCGGAAACCTGGGCCGAGCGCATCAAGGACGTCAAAGAGGACGGTACGCGCGGACTGCTCGATGACACGGCTGACCGCTGGTTCGCGGCCGGGTTCCTCACCGAAGACATCTCCGCCGGGCACCTGATCCTCACAGACCTCGCGCTCATCGACGACGAGGCCTATAGTGCCTGCGCCCAAGCGCTGCAGAGCTACGATCTCAGCGATGGACTTCGCTCCATCACGACGCCGACGCTGTTCCTGGCCGGGTCCCAGGATCCGGGCTGCACGCCCGAAGCCATGGCAGAACTGTCGGCGCAGGTTGCTGAATCCCAGCTCAAGGTCGTCCCCGATGCCGCCCATCTGCCGATGGCTGAACACCCGGACCTCGTCTTCGACCATATCGAGACGTTCTTGAGTAGAGTGTAGATGTAGTCCACAGCATCCGACTTTGCTCAATGAGGAGCGCAGATGACTCAGGAACAGCACTCGCGAACCGACACCTCGACCGAACTGGGCGAACTGTCACCAGGGGAGAGGGCCCCTGGGCTGTCCAAACAGACGGTGCGCATTCGCTGGACCGGATTCCTCCTCGGGCTCATCCTCTCGACCCTCGTCTATGCGATCATGCCCGACGGAGTCGAACACGGCGCGAAGCTCACGGCCGCCGTCGCCGCGCTCATGGCAGTGTGGTGGATGACCGAGGCTCTGCCGATCGCTGCCACCTCTCTGCTGCCTCTCGTGGCCTTCCCCGTCTTCGGCACCGAGGTCGAGATGGAGACGGTAGGCGCGTCCTACGGCAACCCCATCATCTTCTTATTCCTCGGCGGGTTCCTCATCGCCCTGGCCATGCAACGCTGGAACCTGCACCGACGAATCGCCCTCATCACCTTGTCAATCATGGGCAACAAGCCGGGGCCGATGATCGCTGGGTTCATGATCGCGACCGGCTTCATCTCCATGTGGGTATCAAACACCGCGACCGCGGTGATGATGCTGCCCATCGGAATCTCGGTGCTGATGATCGTGAGCAAGGTCGTCGGCGGCGCCATCACCGACGCTGCGAGCTCGGATGACGAAGTGTCAGGGAGAGACGGAGGCGACACCGGACTCGACGCCGTGGTGAAGTCCAACTTCGGCACAGCGCTGATGCTGGGCATCGCGTATTCGGCTTCCATCGGATCGCTCGGCACCATCATCGGCACACCGCCGAACCTCTTCCTCGTCGGCTACCTCAAGGAGAACCACGACATCTCCATCGGCTTCGCCCAGTGGATGATCGTCGGGGTCCCGCTGGCGATCGTCATGATGGTCATCGCGTGGTTCCTCCTCGTCAAGGTGCTGTTCAAGCCCGAAATCGATGAGATCCCAGGCGGCCGCGAACTCATCCGCGACGAGTTGAAGAAGCTCGGCCCGATGTCGACCGGCGAAAAGCTGGTGCTGGGCATGTTCGTCCTCGCCGCGGCCAGCTGGATCTCCCTTCCGCTCATCTTCGATGAACCTCCGATCAGCGATGAAGGCATTGCGATGGTCATCGGCCTCCTTCTCTTCCTCATCCCCGGCGGAGCCAATCGCGGAGTCCGCCTCCTCGACTGGGACACCGCAGAGAAGCTGCCCTGGGGCGTGCTCCTCCTCTTCGGCGGTGGCCTGGCTCTGTCCGCACAGTTCTCGTCCTCGGGACTCACCGAATGGATCGGCAAGTCCACAAGCGGTTTGGGAGTGCTGCCGACGGTCTTCGTCGTCGCGATCTTCGCTGCGATCATTCTGTTCCTCACGGAGCTGACGTCGAACACCGCGACCGCGGCCACCTTCGTTCCCGTCGTCGGTGGGGTGGCGATGGGTCTCGATCTCGACCCGCTGCTGCTGACCATTCCGGTGGCTCTGGCCGCGACCTGTGCCTTCATGCTTCCGGTGGCGACACCGCCCAACGCCGTTGCCTACGGTTCCGGATATGTGACGGTGGCGCAGATGGTCAAGGGCGGCCTGTGGCTCAACGTCATCGGGATCGTCCTCATCACCGCCACTGTGTATCTGCTGGCCGTACCAGTATTCAACATCATGCTCTGATCGACGAGGAAGCTTGGCAGACTGGAGACATGACTCATCTCTTCACACCTATGACATTGCGCGGCACCGAGATCGCCAACCGCATCTGGCTCGCACCGATGTGCCAATACTCCTGCGAGTCCGAAGACGGAATGCCGGACACCTGGCATCTCGTCCACCTGGGTGCGCGCTCCCAGGGCGGGTTCGGGCTCATTCTCACCGAGGCCTCCGCTGTTCTGCCCGAGGGGCGGATCTCACCCCAGGATGCAGGCATCTGGAATGACGATCAGGCAGAAGCATGGACCTCGATCACCGAGTTCGTCCATTCGCAGGGCAGCAAGATCGGTGTGCAGCTGGCACATGCGGGCCGCAAGGCCAGCACATACCGCCCCTTCGAGGGCAATCCTCGGGGAAGTGTGCCCGAGGCCGAGGGCGGCTGGCCCACACTCGGCGCCAGTGCCATCGCCTACCCCGGGTATGAAGCACCCCAAGAGATGACGAAGGACGACATCGCCGAGGTGGTCGATGCCTTCGCCGCGGCAGCGACCCGAGCCATCGGCGCTGGGTTCGATGTCGTCGAAGTCCATGCCGCCCATGGCTACCTGCTCCACTCGTTCCTGTCTCCGCTGTCGAACGAACGCAGTGATGAGTACGGTGGTGACCTGGCCGGACGATCACGCATGCTGGTCGAGACCTATCAGGCCGTACGCGCAGCCGTGGGGGAGGAGGTGCCCGTATTGGTCCGGCTCTCCGCCAGCGAATGGCGCGAGGGAGGCTTCGACATCGCCGAAGCCGTCGAGGTCTCCCGTGACCTCAACGACCGCGGCGTCGACCTCATCGACGTCTCCTCCGGTGGCAACTTCCCTGTCAAGGTCCCGGTCGGGCCCGGCTACCAAGTTCCGCTGTCGGCAGCGATCCACGCAGAGGGCGTGAGCACAGGCACCGTCGGCCTCATCACCGACCCGGAACAAGCCGAGACGATCCTGGCCTCAGAGCAGGCGGACGCGATCTTCCTGGCTCGGGCAGCATTACGCGAACCAGCCTGGCCGCAGCGAGCAGCCCACGAACTCGGAGTCGAACCCGGGCCGTATCCACCGCAGTACACAAGAGGAGCATGGTGAACCGACAATGACGAAGATCATCGAGACTGAGCACGTCGTCATCCGCAGCATTGTGGTGTCAGGCATGGCCAACAACGTCTATCTCATCACCGCAAAGGAATCCGGGGCGCAGGTACTCATCGACGCCGCAGACGATGCCGATGCGATCAAGGACCTCATTGCCTCGGGAGGTGATGACACCTCCGCGGACCCCGTTCTGCGCGCGATCATTACGACACACCAGCACTGGGATCATATTCGGGCACTGGCGGCCACCTCGGCGGCATACCCTGATGCGATGGCTATCGCCGGCAGTGCGGATGCGAAGGCAATCACCGAGGCCGAGGGCGTCGAGATCGCACATGCTGTCGAGCATCTCGACGTCGGAGACTTCGGTGGGTTCGTCCTGCAGGCGATCGGACTGCGTGGGCACACACCCGGCTCGATCGCCCTGCTGCTGCGCGATGGGGGAGAGACCATTCTGTTCTCCGGCGATTCGCTGTTCCCCGGTGGGCCGGGCAAGACCTGGAATCCAGAGGACTTCACCTCACTCATGGATGACTTGGAAGAACGCGTCTTCGCTCAGCTGCCTGATCAGACTCGAGTGCTGCCCGGACACGGTGATGGCACCACGCTGGGCGAAGAGCGCCCGAAACTGGCCGAATGGCGCGAACGCGGCTGGTGATCAGTCGGGACGCCTGATCCGCTGGCTGTTTGCCCAGCTGACTATCAGAACAGCTGATCATCAGATCAGCTGGCTGCCTGATCAGCTGGGCAAGGCAGCGAAGCCGAATCCAGCCCAGACGATAGCAGCCACGAGTGCGGCAATGATGCCGATGTTCCACGAGGTGGAGATGGTGTGTTCACCACGTGGGTTCGACAGCTCCTCATCGCTGAGGGCCGAATAGCGGTCGAGCACGGTATCGACAGCAGGATTCGGATTGTCCATCAGCCTGCGGATGCCGTGCTCGTCCTTTTCCATCTTCTTGCCTCTGCCCGCCAGGGGCCACGAGGAGTAGACCTTCTCATGAGTGCGTACGCCTAGTCCGAAATGGATGTCGAACCCGTCTACGTGGTTCCAGGGGATGTGCACGGACTGCATCGGATTGATCAGTGAGATCTCCTTGCGCCCCAGCTCGACACGAGGGAACCGGTAGAGGGCATAGACAGCCGTGATGATGGCGACGGGAATGCCTGCCACGGCAAGTCCACGAGCTGTGAAGTCACCGACGATGATCGAGCCGAGGCCGAGCACGCCGAGTCCGGCGATGACGTAGAAGAGCACCGTGGAGCTCGTCGTCCGCACAACCGTCGGCTGCTTGTGCCCTGAATTGGGATCTATCTCACTGTTAGCCACCTGAACATCCTATCCACTGAGACTCCGGGATGTCTGCATGTTTCCTTGATCTCGAAACGGTAACGATTATGAAATATGCCCAACATGTGGACTGTGTCACAGCGTCGCGTGAATTAACTTTGAGGCATTCCATGTGAAAAACATGAACGCGGTCACACTCCCGACCAGGGGGTGCTCGAGCGCAGCACGCCCCGAATTGCGGGCGTGGCTACACGGGCGAAACAGCCTAATGACAACAAGGAGAGAACGTGAAAAAGCGCTTCCTCGCGGCCGGAGCCTCAGTTGCCGCAGCAGCAATGGTGCTCACTGCGTGCACACCCCCCGGCGGCGGAGACAATGAGAAGTCGTCAGAGAAATCGAACCTTAATATTGGCTGGAATGAGTCCTTCCGTTCGATGAATACTCAGTCAGCGAACGGTAATGCTGTCTCGAACGCCATTCTCACCTACATGATGAATGACAACTTCGGGTATTACGACGACAACCTCGAGGTGCAGGACGGTGCGCTTGGCAAGCTCGAGAAGGTCGCTGATGATCCTTTGAAGATCAAGTACACCTTCAATGATGATGCGAAATGGTCTGACGGCACCCCTGTGGACGCCGCCGACCTGGCCCTCACATGGGCAGCCACATCGTCGAACTTCAACACCGTCGATCAGAACAACAACGACGACGGTTCGGTCAAGGAGAATGATGCGAAGACTGTGTACTTCGACTCGGCCTCGATCGGTCCGAAGCTCGTGAAGGACTTCCCTGAGATTTCCGATGACGGCTCTGAAGCTACTTTTGAGTTTTCCAAGCCCTTCGCTGATTGGCAGACCGGCTTTGCCGGAATCGGCCCTAACGGGGTAGGGCTCCCTTCCCACATCGTTGCGAAGAAAGCTTTGGGAATTGACGATCCCGAAAAGGGCAAACAGGCGATACTCAAGGCGATTAAGGACAAGGACACGGAGAAACTTTCCAAGATCTCGAACACTTGGAACACCGGATTTGACTTCACCTCGATGCCCAAAGACGAAGACCTCCTCGTCCACAATGGTCCCTACAAGATGACCAAGTTCGAAGAGGGGCAGCACGTCACACTTGAACTTGACGACAAGTACACCGGCCCAACGAAGCCGAAGGTCGACACCGTCACAGTGCGTTACAACGGTGACCCAATGGCTATGGTTCAAGCAATCGAAAACGGTGAGGTTGACTTTACCCAGCCTCAGGCGACCGCCGATGTTCTGTCTGCAGCCGAAGACATCGACGGCGTCAATGTCGATTCCGCCGACGGTGCGACTTACGAACATGTGGACTTCACCTTCGACAACAAAGGCCCCTTTGACCCGACTGCCAATGGCGGCGACGAAGAGAAGGCGAAGAAGGTGCGTCAGGCGTTCCTCAAGACTCTTCCTCGCCAGGACATCGTCGATAAGATCATTAAACCGCTCAACCCGGATGCAGTAACACGCGACTCCTTCAACCAGGTTCCCGGCTCGCCGATGTATGACGAAATCATCAAGGGCAATGGGATGGAAGACCTCAAAGAGGTGGACCTGAAGGGTGCTAAGAAGCTGCTCAAGGATGCAGGTGTCGATGCTCCCAAGGTGCGCGTGATGTATGACAACACAAACTCTCGCCGTCAGCAGGAGTTCCAGCTCATCAAGGAATCGGCTGAGAAGGCCGGCTTCAAGATCGAAGATGTCGGAGATGTCAACTGGGGTACTCGCCTCGGCGATGGCACTTACGATGTCTCGCTGTTCGGCTGGCAGTCCGAATCGACAGGAATTACTGACTCTGATGCGAACTACCGCACCGGGGCTCAGAACAACTACGGCGGTTACTCGAGCAAGAAGACCGACAAGATTCTTGACAAAATCGTCGGTGCGCCAGAGTCCGAACACGCCAAACTTTCAACAGAGTTGGAAAAGCAGTTGACTACTGACGCATTTGGTGCGCCGCTGTTCCAGCATCCGGAGCTTGTTATCTACCGAGACAAATTGAAGAATGCGAAATCGACCACCGTGTCGCCGACCATCTTCTGGAACTACTGGGAGTGGGAGACCAACTGATCCGCAATTGACGCGGCCGGTCTCCTCCACCCCCATCCGCTGTGGGGATCACTGTGTGGTCCCCACAGCGGCGTTTTCGGAAGATTGAAACGGACACATAATGACAAGATTCATCCTCAGGCGACTTCTCTCGACAGCCCTCGTGCTCCTGGTCGTGACATTCGTCCTCTACCTCCTGCTCAACGTCGCCCTCGACTTCTTCTGGGACCTGCGTTCGAGCACCTCTCCCAACATCGAGGCACTCTACGAGTCCCGTCGCCGACTGCTTGACCTCGACACCCCGGCGATCGTGCGCTACATCAAATGGCTGGCCGGCGTCGGCGGCTGTGTGGTCGGGCAATGTGACTTCGGCATCGCTTGGAAATCCGGCCAAGAGGTCACCTCTCAGCTGCAGGGAGCGATCGCCAACACGGTCAAACTCATCACCGCTTCGACGATCGTGGCCATCGTACTCGGAATCGCCGTCGGCATGGTCTCGGCAATTCGCCAGTACTCGGGCTTCGACTACTTCATCACATTCGTCTCGTTCCTCCTGTACTCGCTGCCCGTGTTCTGGGTGGCAGTCCTGCTCAAGCAGTACGGTGCCATCGAGATCAACAACTTCATCAACGACCCGACAATGAGCAGCTGGATGCCGATCATCCTCGTCTGCATCGGCTTGGGGCTGTTTTGGATGGGTGCTTTGGGTGGCAGCAGAAAGCGCAGGCTCATCACCTTCCTTGCGGCGACCATCATCACCTTCGCGACGATCTACTACATCCTGGCCAGTGGCTGGTTGCAGCAGCCAAGCATCGGCATCGTCGGTGTCGTCATCATCGGCCTCGGTTCTGCCGTCGTCATGACCTTCCTGTCGACGGGATTGAAGAACAAACGTGTCCTCTACGCCACACTGACGATGGCCGCCATCGGAGCACTGCTGTATATGCCGCTGCAGTACCTCTTCTACTACCAGGAGATGAACTGGCTGTGGATGATCGGACTCCTGATCGTCACGGTCGCTGTTGCCATCGGCGTCGGGCTGGCGTTCCGCGGACCTGATCCCTGGGACACAGTGCGAACCACGTTCTTCACCGGCCTCACCATCGCCGTCCTCATCTTCTCCGACCGAGTTCTGCAGGGCTGGGGTGAGTACTCCGACCAGCCCGCGATCAACAACCGCCCGATCGCGACCATCGGTGCATCGACACCGAACCTCGAAGGAGACTTCTGGATCGCAAACCTCGACACGTTCACCCATCTCCTGTTGCCCTCGATCGCACTGATCCTCATCTCCTTCGCTTCGTACACGCGCTATACGCGTGGTTCGATGCTTGAGGTCATGGGACAGGACTACATCCGCACGGCACGGGCCAAGGGCCTCAACGAGCGGACGGTCGTCATGCGCCATGCGCTGCGCAATGCGCTGCTGCCGCTGGCATCGATCATTCCGGTCGACATCATCACGATGATCGGTGGTGCCGTGATCACGGAGACGATCTTCGGGTGGAACGGCATGGGCAAACTCTTCATCGACTCGATGAGACAGTCCGAACTCGACCCGATCATGGCCTATATCCTCATCACCGGCCTGCTCGCCATCATCGCCAACCTCGTCGCGGACTTCCTCTACGCAGTCCTCGACCCCAGAATCAGAGTGAACGCATGAGTACCAACAACGACAAGCAGACTGCTCTCGCCCCCGACGATGTCGGGGACAACGCGATCGAAGCCAAAGAAACAGAAGGTCTGTCTCAGAGTAAGATCGTTTTTCGCAAGTTCCTCCGCCACAAGGGTGCGATGATCAGCATCGGCGTCTTCGCTTTCGTCGCGCTGTTCGCCTTCTCGGCGGTAGGCTTCGGCCCGATCCCGGGGTGGTGGATCTACAACCACACCTCCTCGGGGCAGATCGTCAACGCCGGCGGTGCGCCGACGTGGTCATTCTCAAACTTCTTTTCCTTGGGCGACCATCCCTTCGGGCAGGACGATATCGGTCGTGACAACTTCGCCCGAGTGATGAAAGGGACGCAGATCTCGATCATCGTGATGATCATCATCGGCCTGGTCTGCCTCGTCATCGGCACAATCGTCGGTGCGCTGGCCGGATACTATCGTGGCTGGATCGATTCGGTGCTGATGCGCGTCACCGACGGATTCATCATTCTCCCGGTCATTGTCATCGGTTCGATCCTCGGCAAGCTGGTCGGAGGCGCGAACGGACCACTGCTCGGTCTAGCGCTCGGCGCCATCCTATGGACCGGCCTGGCGCGACTCGTCCGCGGTGACTTCATGTCCCTGCGTGAACGCGAATTCGTCGACTCGGCTCGTGTGGCCGGGGCCAGCGACTTCCGCATCATGTTCAAGCACATGTTGCCCAATGCCATGGGTGTCATCATCGTCAACACAACGCTGGTCATGAGCCAGGCGATCGTGCTCGAAGCTTCGTTGAGCTATCTCGGATTCGGCATCAGTCCACCCGGGATCTCTCTGGGCCAGCTCATCAGCGAATATCAGACGTCCTTCGCTACGCGTCCGTGGCTGTTCTGGTGGCCCGGTCTGTTCATCATCGTCATTGCTCTGTGTGTGAACTTCATCGGCGACGGTCTGCGCGATGCGTTCGACCCGCGGATGAAGACCATTCCGAGCTGGAGGAAGATGAAGAAGGCCGAGCGCATGACACAGAAAGGGACGAAGTGATGACTGAACAGACAAACACAGCCAAATCACCGGTCCTCGAAGTCAAAGACCTGGGAGTGAATTTCTGGGTCAACGACGAATGGTGGATGGCGGCCGAAGAGCTCAACTACACCGTCAACGCCGGTGAGGTGCTCGCGATCGTGGGCGAATCAGGTTCCGGTAAATCGCAGTCGAGCATGTCACTGCTCGGTCTGCTGCCCAGCAATGGCCGGGCGACCGGTTCGGCCAAGATGGGCGGCACGGAACTCATCGGCATGCCCCCTGAGAAGATGCAGCAGATTCGCGGAAACGAGATCTCCGTCATCTTCCAGGAGCCCATGACGGCACTCAACCCGGTTTACACAGCAGGTTTCCAGATCGTGGAGACTCTGCGAGTCCACCTCGACGTCGGCCCCACCGAGGCCAAGGAACGCGCTCTCGAACTCATGCGTCTCGTTGAGATCCCGGATCCGGAGGAACGGTTCCATTCGTTCCCCCACCAGCTCTCGGGCGGACAGCGTCAGCGCATCATGATCGCTCAGGCCCTGGCCTGCCAACCGAAGCTACTCATCGCCGATGAGCCGACCACAGCTCTTGACGTCACGGTGCAGGCTGAGATCCTCAAACTGATGCGGGAGCTGAAATCGAAGCTCGACGCCGGCATCATCCTCATCACCCATGACATGGGTGTTGTTGCCGATATGGCCGACCGTATGATCGTGATGAAGGCAGGACGGGTCGTCGAATCGGGCAATGCGGAGGAGATCTTCTACAACCCTCAGCACCCGTACACGAAGCAACTCCTCGAAGCAGTGCCCCACCTCGGAACGGGCATCGAAGGGGAGGCCTTCGGCGCCGACCTCGCCGATGTCGAAGACTCTGCAGTCGTCCACGAATTGGAGGCCGCCCACGGTACGGCCGACGATATAACCACAGGTGGCAACAACGACGGTGCTCATCCGCCGAAGGTGACCCCCAGTCCCTTCGTGACCGAAGGCGGCTCCGACCGAGTCTCGGGTCTGGCTGAAGCAGCAGAAGCGGCCAGCGCTCCGAAGCACGACCACGACATCGAGATGGACTCCACGGAGACCTACTACCATCCGGGGTCGCAGGCCGACTTCTCGAAGGCTTCGGCTCTGCAGCTGCGCGATGCCGCGGTCGAGTACCCGGCGATCGGACGGAAGAAGGCGTTCCGTGCAGCACACCACATCAACCTGATGATCGCTCCGGGCGAGGTCGTGGGGCTGGTCGGTGAATCCGGTTCGGGCAAGACGACGATCGGCCGCGCTGCACTGGGTCTCCTGCCCACTGTCGAAGGCGATATGGTCGTCAACGGCAAGAGCATCAAGGGCCTGAGCAACAAACAGCTGCGGCCGTTGCGCAGGGAAGTCGGGATCGTCTTTCAGGATCCGGGCTCCTCGCTCAACCCACGCCTGCCTGTGGGGGAGTCCATCGGCGAACCTCTGTTCCTCCACGAAGGGATGAAGGGTCCGGCGCTGAGCAAGAGCGTCGAGGAGCTGCTCACCGCTGTCGAGCTGCCCACATCGATGCGCAACCGCTACCCGCACGAACTCTCGGGCGGTCAGCGACAGCGGATCGGCATCGCCCGGGCACTGACACTGCGGCCGAAGCTGCTCATCGCCGATGAGCCGACCTCGGCGCTCGACGTCTCCGTCCAGGCGAAGGTCCTCGACCTGTTCGAAGGACTGCAGCAGGAATATGGGTTCGCGTGTCTGTTCATCAGCCACGACCTGGCTGTCGTCGAACGCATCGCCTCGCGCATCGCAGTGATGCGTCACGGATATCTGGTGGAGATCGGGAAGAGCTCGCAGGTTGTCGCCAACCCGGTTCATCCCTATACCCAGCGGCTGCTGTCGGCGGTCCCGGTCCCGGATCCGCGCGAACAGCGCAAACGTCGTGAAGCCAGGGACGCTGTTCTGGAGGCCACAGCCAACGCCTGAACTCAGTTCGACCAATGCCAGCTCTCAGGTCTGCGCAGCGGGACGAAGCGAACGCATGTTGGTCGCAGTGGACGAGTCAGATCCGTTTCCGAACGGACTCTCACTCGCCCGCTGCGACCACCAAATGCATTCATGTTTGCATTCCCCGTGTGCTTTTTGAACACCACCTGTCATTTCCGGTAAGTGTGTGGCCGTATAATGGTCTGTTGGGTCCGCACCGGACCAATCTCTCTAGCTCATAAGGTTTTTGATGACTGAAGCCATCACGCGTCGGGAAAACCGCCGCAACGTTGCAATTGTCGCCCACGTCGACCACGGCAAGACCACTCTGGTTGACGCCATGCTCCGCCAGACCGGTGTGTTCAGCGAACACGGTGATTTTGCTGAACGCGTCATGGACTCCGGCGACCTCGAACGCGAGAAGGGCATCACCATTCTCGCGAAGAACACCTCGGTTCTCTACAACGGACCGTCAGCTGGTGACGATCCCATCGTCATCAATGTCATCGACACGCCAGGACACGCCGACTTCGGTGGAGAGGTCGAGCGCGGCCTGTCTATGGTCGACGGAGTCGTCCTCCTCGTCGACGCATCAGAGGGCCCTCTGCCTCAGACCCGCTTCGTGCTGCGCAAGGCGCTGGCTGCGAAGCTGCCGGTCATTCTCCTGATCAACAAGACCGACCGTGCCGATGCTCGCATCGACGGAGTCGTCGAAGAGGCTCAGGACCTGCTCCTCGGCCTGGCCTCCGACCTCGCGGACGAAGTCCCCGATCTCGACGTCGACTCGGTTCTCAACGTGCCTACCGTCTTCGCTGCAGCCAAGGTCGGCGCTGCCTCCCTCGAACAGCCTGCCGATGGTGAAGCCCCGTCCAACGCGGACCTGGAGCCACTGTTCAAGACGATCCTGGAGACCATTCCGGCTCCGGAGATCAACGATGACGACATCCTCCAGGCGCACGTGACTAACCTTGACGCTTCGCCGTTCCTCGGCCGTCTTGCACTGCTGCGCATCTTCGGCGGCACCCTGCGCAAGGGCCAGCAGGTCGCCTGGGCTCGTGGCGATGACATCAGCTCGGTCAAGATCACCGAACTCCTGGAAACTCAGGGCCTCGACCGGGTTCCGGCCACCGAGGCGTCTGCCGGCGACATCGTTGCTGTGGCAGGCATCCCCGACATCATGATCGGTGACACGCTCACCGACATCAACAACCCGAAGCCCATGCCTGCGATCATCATCGACGATCCTGCGATCTCGATGACCGTCGGCATCAACACCTCGCCACTGGCGGGTCGCGAAAAGGGCACCAAGGTCACCGCACGTATGGTCAAGGATCGCCTTGATTCCGAACTCGTGGGTAACGTCTCGCTCAAGGTTCTTCCCACCGAGCGTCCTGACGCCTGGGAAGTCCAGGGACGTGGCGAGCTCGCACTGGCCATTCTGGTCGAGCAGATGCGTCGTGAGGGCTTCGAACTCACCGTCGGCAAACCACAGGTTGTCACCAAAAAGGTTGACGGCAAGGTCCATGAGCCCTTCGAAGAGCTCCAGATCGACGTACCTGAGGACTACCTCGGCGCGGTGACTCAGCTCCTGGCCAGCCGCAAGGGTGTCATGTCGACCATGACGAACCACGGCACCGGTTGGGTCCGAATGGAATTCACCGTTCCCGCACGCGGGCTCATCGGCTTCCGTACCCGCTTCCTCACCGAGACCCGCGGTACCGGTATCGCCAACTCGTTCTCGGCCGGTTACGGCCCCTGGGCCGGCAATATCGAGTTCCGCACCAACGGATCTCTCGTCGCTGACCGTCCCGGTTCTGTGACGCCGTACGCGATGATCAACCTGCAGGAACGTGGCAGCTTCTTCGTGCAGCCCACCTCGGAGGTCTACACCGGCCAGATCGTCGGCGAGAACTCCCGCGCCGACGACATGGACGTCAACATCACGAAGGAGAAGAAGCTGACGAACATGCGTTCGGCCTCGGCGGACTCCTTCGAGAACCTCGTTCCGCCGCGCAAGCTGACACTCGAAGAAAGCCTCGAATTCGCCCGTGAGGACGAATGTGTCGAGGTCACTCCGGGGGCAGTGCGCATCCGCAAGCTTGAGCTCGACCCGAAGGAACGTGCGAAGACCTACGCCAAGCTGCGTAAACAGAACGCGTGAGTTCCACCAACCCAGCATGACCACGAGCACTCAGGACCACATGACCGTCGTACCCCGCATCCTCTTCGTGCATGCTCATCCCGACGATGAGACGATCACAACCGGAGGCACGATCGCTGCGCTTGTCGGCGAGGGGGCGCGGGTCACGGTCCTGAGTGCCACACGTGGTGAGGACGGCGAGGTCATCCCCGCCGACCTCAAAGGTCTTGAAGGAGATCGGGCCGGGCTCGCCCACGTCCGGGAAGCAGAGATCGCCGAGGCGATGTCTGCCCTGGGCGTGCGCGAGCACCTGTTCTTGGGCGGCAGTGCCCACATCTTCGAAGACTCAGGGATGGAATGGGGCGCCGACGGTCACGCCGTCGCCGCCTCGACCATGCCGGCCAATGCTCTCTGTGCGGCCGAACTTCCGACTGTAGCCAGCTATATCGCTGCCGTCATCGATGAAGTTCGCCCGCATGCGGTCATCACCTATGCCTCCAACGGAGGCTACGGCCACCCCGACCATGTGCGCGTCCATGAGGCTACAGTCGCCGCCGTCGATATCTCTTCCTGGAAGATCGGACGACTGCTGTTCGTCGACGTCCCCGCTGAAGCAGCTCGGGAAACCTTCGACGCGAATCAGCCCGGATTCGCCGAAACCGGCTTCTTACCGGCCCAGACGATCCCCACCAAACCACCTGTGGGTGAGATCGTCATCGCCCAGGACATTTCCTCGGCCCTCAACGCCAAACGCGCGGCCTTGGCCGCCCACCGCACCCAGGTGAGCGTCTCGGGCTCCTTCTTCGCCCTGTCGAATAGCATCGGCATGAAGATCATCGATCACGAGTACTACTCCATCGGAGCAGGAACCCCCATCTCAGATGAACGGCTGCAATCGGGGCCCGCACCTCATGTGCTCAGCGACCTCGACATCGACGGCTGCGAGGCACAGACGACGGGTGTTGCCGCCACGGGTGGTGTCGGTGCCGCCAAGCCGCTGCGTCGCCGACGTCGGGAGCCGAAGAAACCCGGCTTCTTCGCCTATGCCCACGCAGTGGTCCTCGCTGTGCTCATCGGCTTCCTCGGTGCGATGCAGCACCTCAACGCCAGCGTCTTCGACGTGGCCGGCGCCACCGTCATCGTGCCCTGGGGCGTGGCCCTGGCCCTGCTCCTGGCTGCCTGCGGTCTCTGGCACCTCAAGACCATGTACCTGAGCTCCTCACCGATGCTGATCGCCGCATTCGTCATCGTCATCCTCTCCTATGTCTTCGGCCAGCCGTCATGGCTGCCTGGCGCGGACATCATCGTGACCGGCACACTGCGCTCAGCAGCGTGGCTGATCGGTCCGATGCTCATCGCCGCGATCCTCGCGTTCATCAAGGTGCGGCGGCCCGAAGCAGCCCGTTAGAATCGGGAGAACTATGCCGACTCAGACTCTGTCCCATTCCTCTCCGAACCCCGGCGGTCGCCCGCAGGGTGCTGCAGAGACTCCGAAGCGCAGACCCTGGCTGATTGCCGTCATCATCTTTCTCGCCCTCGCCGCCCTCTATCTGGTGCTCGGTTTCCTCACCGGACGAGTCCTCTCACCCGGGACGACCGTGGCCGGTGTCGACATAGGCGGTCAGTCCACTACGTCTGCCGAGGCGACTCTGCGCGGCGAACTGGGAGACAAAGCGGGGGAGGAGATTGAGCTTAAGGCCGGAAAGCCCACCGCCGCCCTCGACCCTAAGAAAGCCGGAGTCAGCTTCGACATGCCGGGGACCATCGGGCGGGCCACCGGATTCACACTCAACCCGACCATCATCTGGGACCGACTCTTCGGGGATGACGAAATAGACCCCGTCATCAGCATTGACGAAAAGACCTTTGAGGACGCCACCGGAAAGGTGACGAAATCCCTCGAACTCGAACCCGTCGACGCCGAGCTCAGCTATGTGAAGTCCAAGCCGGAGGTCAAAGACGGCTCCAACGGTCAGAGCGTTGATACCTCACAAGTGCGCACGGCGATCGAGGAGTCGTGGCTGCGCACCGAAGATCCGCTGCCCGTGACAGCCACCGACTTCGAACCCGATATCACCACCGCCGAGGCGAAGAACGTTGCCGACGGATTCGCTAAGGACGCTGTGAGCAAGGAACTCACCGTCCACGCGAAACCTGCGAAGGACGCCGACTCCGATGTCGATGCCGGCGATCTCACAGTCAGCCCGTCAACGGTAGCGAAGACCCTGACCTTTGAACCGAAGGACTCGAAGCTGGTCCCGGTCTTCGCCGAAGAGGACCTGCAGAAGCGTGTCCTGGCGGCCAATAAGGACGTGGGCAAGCCCGCCAAAGACGCAAGCTTCACGATCAAGGGCGGTAAGCCGAAGGTCGTCGATTCCGAAACAGGAATCGGGATCAAGAAGGATGAGCTCACGAAGGCTGTCACCGATGCCATCAAGGGTGAGACCGATAAGCCAACAGTCACACTCGCCTCGGTGAAGCCGGACTTCACCACGAAGGATGCGAAGAAGGCGAATGTCTCAGACGTGATGTCCGAGTTCTCAACCGGATATTCCTCGGAACCCAACCGCGACACCAACCTCAAGGTCGCCACGAAGAAGGTCTCCGGCACAGTGGTGCAGCCCGGAGAACAGTTCTCCCTCAACGAAGCCATCGGACAGCGCACAGCGGCCAACGGATACAAAGCCGCAGGCGTCATCTCAGATGGCCGGATGAAGGAAGACTTCGGCGGGGGAGTCTCCCAGGTGTCGACGACACTGTTCAACGCCGCCTTCTTCGCCGGTTTCGACCTGGACGAACACCAGGCTCATTCGCGCTATATCTCCCGCTACCCGGAAGGCCGGGAATCCACGCTGGACTGGTCGTCGATCGACATGAAGTTCACGAACACATCGAAACAGCCGATCGTTCTCGACATGTACCTATCCGGTGGAGAGGTACATGCGAAGGTATTCGGCGATAAGAAGCTCAAGGTGGACTCAGACTCCTCCGAGAGGTACAACTACAGTTCGCCAGGCTCCGTGACCGATTCGGGTCCCGAATGCACGCCACAGTCACCCAAGCAGGGCTGGTCGATCAAGATCACCCGGACGATGAAGGACATCGCATCCGGTAAGACGACGAAGGACTCATTCGTCACCGTCTATCGACCGGTCAATAAGGTCGAGTGCAAGGACTGACCCGCCTACTACGCGGTCTCGGCTACGAGGTTGACCCGCCTCAGCCTCTGAGAGCGTACCAGGAGCGGTGCCGAACCGTGGCGCCAAGGGACGTGAAGAGGTTCAGCGAGGCTTCATTGCTGGCTTCCACATCGACAAGGTAGGAACGGACTCCCCGCTGCGACAGCAGTGCTGCAACGGCCCGGGCCACAGACCGACCGGCTCCGCGGCGGCGCAGATCGGGATGGGTGACGAGATTCGTCAGCACACCCCATTTGCTGCGTTCGACGATCCGGGCACTGGCGACCATGGTCCGACTCCCATCCGGGTGATCAGCATAGGCGGTAACGAACTCACATGGATCCGCGGCCTCGATGAGCCCACGGAACGCCTCCTCAGAGCCTGGGTCGCGCTCACTCGTCCACGCCGCATAGTGCATGGGACTCGGCTGCTCGCTGACGTCGATCGACAGCCCGGGTGCAGCCGCGTCACCGGGATGCGCAGCCCCAGCAGCCGCCTCGGCGGTGGAACCGGCCAGCAGGAAGACCGGCTCAGACGGGGAGTAGCCCCGGGCCGAAAGCAACGACGCCAAACCTTCGCAGGCCGGAGCCAGCGCACTGGAATCCTCACTTGAGTAGATCTGGATGCAGCTGGGCTTGTCCCGCGCTGAGTACCAGGCTTCGACAGCATCGAGGCTCTGCTCCCAGTCCATTCCGGTGTCCGTCACAGGCAGGCAGCTGTTGGCTCGGCGGGTCACCGATTCGGAGCTGCGCAGCAGCCAGCCCTTCTGCAGCAGTCCGATGTCGGAATCGGTCTCCGCGCTTTCGTTACGCAGATTCTCCATGTGCAGCCAGGAGATGTCCTGCGGCAGCCATGCCGCGGCCGAGATCCTGCGCAGGTCGACAGCAGAGACGATCTCATGGGTGCGACCCGATTTGGTCGGTGCCGGCGGAACCTCGTGGACGAGCATGATCTGGTCCCGGTTGATCCGGATGGGCCCCCGTTTGGTTCCGATCTCCACCGTCGACTCGTCGGCGGTGTTGACGACCCCGAGGGCATCCGAAGTCGAATGTGTATCACCGGGCTCGAGCGAATACCGCACGACCACTCTTTTGCCGGGCTGCAGATCGTCCACTTGTCGCCTTCCGCCGAAACATCTTAGAGCTCTTGCGCCCCCAGCCTAATCCAGCCTGCATCGCAGCGGCCGCAGGCGTGACGGAGGACACGAACGTGAAAGAAGGATCACGTCGACCCGATGGGACCCTACCGAGTCGGAAGGCGTAGTCTTAGGCTGTATACGTGCAATCTCGCTGAGTCTTAATAGGAGTCGTACTCGTGACGTACATCATTGCCCAGCCTTGTGTTGATCTGAAGGACAAGGCCTGCGTCGACGAATGTCCGGTCGACTGCATCTACGAAGGTGAGCGCAGCCTTTACATCCACCCGGATGAATGCGTCGACTGCGGTGCCTGCGAACCTGTCTGCCCGGTCGAGGCGATCTTCTACGAAGATGACACTCCGGAGGAATGGTCGGAGTACTACAAGGCAAACGTCGAATTCTTCGACGAGCTCGGTTCACCCGGCGGAGCCGCGAAGCTGGGCAACACTGGCCTGGATCACCCGATCATCGCAGCCCTGCCCCTGCAGCAGCACGACTGAGCCATGTCTTCTCGCTTCGGCCTCAACCTGCCCGACTACCCTTGGGATCGACTCACCGAGTACCGCAACCGGGCCGCCCAGCACCCCGACGGGGTCTGTGATTTGTCGATCGGCACACCGGTCGATCCCACACCCCAGGTGATCCAATCCGCGCTGGCGGTCGGCGGCGATGCTCACGGCTACCCGACGACGGCGGGCACGGATGAACTGCGTGAAGCCATTGCTTGGTGGTACCAGAACTGGCATGGAGTCACACTCGACCCCGCCGCTGAGGTGCTGCCCACCATCGGTTCGAAGGAGCTGGTTGCGTGGCTGCCCACGCTGCTGGGGCTGCGTCAGGTTGGCCTGGACGTTGCCTGCCCTTCAGCGGCCTACCCGACCTACGAGATGGGTGCCACGATCGCCGGTGTCGACTGTCGTCGTCTCGACGCGGCGGATGTTGCCAACGGTGCCTCCCTCGATGGGATCGGTCTGCTGTGGATCAACACCCCCGGAAACCCGACCGGTGAAGTGCTCGACACCGATACCCTGGCCGAAGTTGTCCGTCGTACCCGTGAAGCCGGAGTCGTTCTCGCCTCCGATGAGTGTTACGGACTGCTCAACTGGGAATCCGAGTCACCGGCACCGAGCATCCTCAACGTCACCGGTGGCGATCACAGCGGTGTGCTCAGTGTGTACTCGATGTCGAAGCAGTCGAACCTCGCCGGCTACCGTGCTGCCTTCGTAACCGGAGACAGCCAGCTCATCGCCGACCTCACCAAGTCGCGCAAGCATGCGGGCATGATCGTGCCGTTCCCTATCCAGGCAGCGATGATCGCGGGCCTGCGAGACACTACTCACGTTTTCGAGCAGAAGGAACGCTACCGAGCTCGTCGGGATCTGCTGCGCAGCGGGCTCGAAGCCTACGGATTCCGTATCGATCACTCGTCCGCCGGTCTCTATCTGTGGTCGAGCGCCGGCGTCAACTGCTGGGACTCACTGTCGAAGCTGGCAGATCTGGGCATCATCGCCGGTCCCGGAGAATTCTATGGTGAGGCCGCTGCCGACCATGTGCGCGTCGCTCTGACTGCTGGTGATGAGCGTATTCGCGCCGCTGCGCAGCGGCTGCACGGCGCTGTCGGCTGAGACGCCGGATGCGACGTTCACCGGCTTAAGGCACATCTCGGGAGCATCCGAACCGGAGTCTGAGACACCGTTATATGGCTAGAGTAAGCAGGTTACCGATCAGTTCCTGTGCGGAGCTGTGATTTTCTGATTCCTACAGTTATCGGTAGTCTTTGAGGGAATTGTGCAAGACACCTCAGGAAGTTCTTGAGGTGGGTCGAGGCTGAGGAGAACATATGCCATCGGATGCGAGTCTGCAGGTCGGGGACACGGAGCTGACACTGCCCGAGGTGGCATCCTCCGCGGGCAACAACGGATATCGCATCGGCTCGCTGCTGAAAGACACCGGCGCGGTCACCTACGACCCAGGTTTCGCCAATACTGCATCAAGTTCCTCGGCCATCACCTACATCGATGGTGACGCCGGTGTTCTGCAGTACCGCGGCTATCCCATCGAGCAGCTCGCTGAGCACTCAAACTTCGTTGAGGTCAGCTACCTTCTCATCCACGGAGAGCTGCCGACCCAGGAGCAGTACGACGCATTCGACGGCCGACTGCGTGGACACACCATCGTCCACGAAGACCTGCGTCGCTTCTTCCGTGCCTTCCCCTATGATGCGCATCCGATGCCCATGGTGGCAGCGGCAGTCGCCGCTTTGTCGACTTTCTACCAAGATGACCTCGATGTCTTTGACGAGGGCCAGGTCGACACCTCGACCTTCCGCCTGCTCGCGAAGATGCCGACGATCGCGGCTCTGGCCCACCGCAAGAACATGGGCTTGCCGGTCATCCACCCATCGAACTCCCTGGGTCTGGTGGAGAACTTCCTACGCGTGAACTTCGGTGTTCCCGCGGAGGACTACGAGCCGGATCCACTGACGGTCAAAGCCATGGACCAGCTCTTCATCCTCCACGCAGACCACGAGCAGAACTGCTCGACTTCGACGGTTCGACTCGTCGGCTCCTCGCAGGCAAACCTGTTCCAGTCGATCTCCGCGGGCGTCAACGCTCTGGCCGGACCACTGCACGGCGGCGCGAACTCGGCCGTCCTGACGATGCTGGAAGAGATCGCAGCCTCCGATGACGGCCCCGAGAAGTTCATGGAACGCGTGAAGAACAAGGAAGACGGTGTTCGTCTCATGGGCTTCGGTCACCGCGTGTACAAGAACTATGATCCACGCGCGAAGATCATCAAGAAGACAGCCGATGAGGTCCTGGCCCGCTCCGGCGGTGACCCGCTGCTCGATGTGGCACAGAAGCTCGAAGAGATCGCATTGGCCGATGACTACTTCGTCGAGCGCAAGCTCTACCCGAACGTGGACTTCTACACGGGTCTGATCTACAAGGCACTCGGCTTCCCGACCAACATGTTCACAGTGCTCTTCGCCGTCGGTCGTCTGCCAGGTTGGATCGCCCAGTGGCGCGAGATGATCAACGACCCCGAGACCAAGATCGGCCGTCCGCGCCAGATCTACACGGGTGCTTATTCACGCGACTACAAGGACATGAACGACCGCTGATCGTCCCTGGCGCGGCGGTGACATCTTCTACAGTCGGCCGCGTTCCGCACTGAAGGCGTCACTTCCTACAACTGACGTCACGTCCTGCAGCTAGCAGAATACGTCCTACATGCAGCATTGCTTCCACCCGTGGCAACACGGTGAGTTGCAGCTGAGTGTAGGGCGTATTTGCATGTTTGCTTGGGCCGCACGTGTTCACAGGGTATTTCGCTGGACTGTCCTTCAGGGCCTTTCAAGGCTGTGAGACGCAGAGATACGACAAAGGGCGCGCCCACTTCCGTGGACGCGCCCTTGTGATCAGAGCTTATGCAGCGTGAGCCTCAGTGCAGGTCGGGGTTGAGCTCGATGCCCTTGGACGTGCGTGAGATCGCCTCGACGGCTCCGGTGACGGAGTTGCGGCGGAACAGGATGTTGTTCTGACCGCTGAGCTCGGAGGCCTTCACCACGGCCTCGTCCTCACCTGTAACGCTGACGCGTGTGCCGGCGGTGATGTAGAGGCCGGCTTCGACGATGCAGTCATCGCCGATGGAGATGCCCACACCGGAGTTGGCACCCAGCAGGCTGCCATTGCCGATCGAGATGCGGTGCGTGCCGCCACCGGACAGAGTGCCCATGATCGAAGCACCGCCTCCGATGTCGGAACCGTCGCCGACGACGACGCCCTGGGAGATGCGTCCTTCGACCATCGCCGATCCCAGTGTGCCGGCATTGAAGTTGACAAAGCCCTCATGCATAACGGTCGTACCCGCGGCCAGGTGCGCACCCAGGCGGACACGATCAGCATCGGCGATGCGCACACCGGAGGGGATGACGAAGTCGGTCATGCGGGGGAACTTGTCAAGGCCGTAGACGGCGACGGGGCCATTGGCCAGCAGCTTCGCGCGGGTGGCTTCGAAGTCCTCCGGTGAGCAGGCACCGGCGGAGGTCCACACGATGTTCGCGAGGTGACCGAAGATGCCGTCGAGGTTGACGTCATTGGGAGCGACGACACGATGAGACAGCGCGTGCAGGCGCAGGTAGGCGTCGGCGGCCGAGGCAGGACCGGCGTCGAGATCGATCGTCGTGGTCACGACCTCGGTCCGGGT
The DNA here is from genome assembly GCF_014897485.1 of Brevibacterium sp. FME37. Taxonomy (NCBI): domain Bacteria; kingdom Bacillati; phylum Actinomycetota; class Actinomycetes; order Micrococcales; family Brevibacteriaceae; genus Brevibacterium; species Brevibacterium sp. FME37. The sequence goes on along the minus strand of NZ_JABUYE010000002.1, from coordinate 142,593 downwards.
GCCTCGAGCCTCATCGGTGCCGACAAGGGCATCGAGCCCGTCGGTGTTCGCGCGAGAGGTGGCGGTCGCCTCGGCGGCGTCCGGGGTGTCTCCCGTGCTCAGGGTGGGGTACCAAGTGGTGAGGACGGATTCGTTGTGCAGGGTGGCCAAGCCACGTGCGGAAACTATGCGTTCTGTCATGCCCCCAAGACTAGTCGGTGGCGACAGTACTAGGCTAAGCGGTATGACTGTCGATCCATCTGCTGAGACCGAATCCGTTTTCAAACCCACCGGTGACCTGGCCGATTACCTGTTCGAGGCTTTAAGCGACCCGGCCGAACTCACGGGCCGCCTGTGTGCCATCGAGTCGGTCTCCGGTGACGAGACGACGATCACCGATGCCGTCGCTGAGGTGCTGGAGCGTATCAGCGCCGGGTCCGGTCCGGATTTGGAGATCCTGCGCGACGGAGACACCATCGTGGCGCGCACCCAGTTGGGGCTCGCCGAACGTATCGTCGTCGCCGGACACTTAGACACCGTTCCCGTGGAAGATAACCTGCCGCCTCGGCGCACACACTTAGACGGCGGCGACTACACCGGGGACGAAGTCATCTGGGGCAGAGGCGCCTGCGATATGAAGGCCGGAGTTGCGATGGCATTGGTCACCGCCGCGGCATTGAAGAATCCGAACCGTGACGTCAGCTGGGTCTTCTACGACCATGAGGAGGTCGACGCCTCCCTCAACGGGCTCGGCCGGGTCTCCCGCAACCACCCCGACTGGCTGTCCGGTGACTTCGCGGTCCTCGGCGAACCCTCGAACGCGTCCGTCGAAGGCGGCTGCAACGGCACCATCAGGGTCGACGTGTCCACCACAGGCGTCCGCGCGCATTCCGCGCGCGCCTTCATGGGTGACAACGCAATCCATGCCGCAGCGGAGGTTCTGTCCCGCCTGGCAGAGCACGAGACCGGGACCGTGAACGTCGACGGACTCGACTACCGTGAATCCCTGTCCGCCGTGTCGATCTCCGGGGGAGTGGCGGGTAACGTCGTCCCCGACACCTGCACCGTCGCCGTGAACTACCGTTTTGCCCCCAGCAAGTCCGCAGGAGAAGCAGAAGGTTTCCTCCGCGAGTTCTTCACCGGTTTCGACGTCGTCGTCACGGACGCAGCAGAAGGTGCCCGGCCCGGCCTCGACCGTCCAATTGCTCAGGACTTCATCGATACGCTCGGCCTCTCACCTGCCCCGAAGCTGGGCTGGACCGATGTTTCGCGGTTCAGTGCGCTGGGAGTTCCTGCTGTGAACTTCGGGCCAGGCAACCCCCTGTACGCCCACAAGTCAGATGAACACGTCGCCGTCACAGAGGTTGCAGCGGCCAGTCAGACGCTGCGCGACTACCTCGAAGGTCGTTGAGACCGATGAGTGAACACGATTCAGCAGCCGCGCACTCGGCCGCAGCGGGGGCAGAAAGCGGTGCAGGCTCACCCGATTCAAGCTTCTACAGCAAGGGGCCCCTGCGTCTGCGCCGCTCTCAGGTACCGGAGACGACCGCCGATCAGAGCCTGCTGGATTCCCGTGGCCCCTCCGATTGGACTCATGAAGACCCTTGGAGGGTGCTGCGGATCCAGGGGGAGTTCGTCGAGGGCTTCGACTCGCTGGCGAATATCGGACCGGCTGTGTCGATCTTCGGCTCGGCCCGCCTGAACCCCCAGACGCAGGCATATCAGGATGCTCGCGAGATCTCGCGGCGCATCGCCGCAGGCGGCAACGCGATCATCACCGGTGGCGGACCAGGCATCATGGAGGCCGGCAATCTGGGCGCCAGGGAGGCAGGGGGAGTCTCGATCGGACTCGGTATCGAGCTGCCGTTCGAATCCGGGCTCAACGATCACGTCGAACTCGGCGTGAACTTTCGCTATTTCTTCGTCCGGAAGACGATGTTCCTCAAATACTCACGCGGCTTCGTGGTCATGCCAGGAGGCTTCGGCACTCTCGACGAACTCTTCGAAGCCTTCACAATGGTCCAGACCGGGAAGGTAACCTCCTTCCCGATCGTTCTCTTCGGCATCGACTACTGGCAGGGCCTCGTCGACTGGATGTCGGCGACCCTTGTGGCCGAAGGCACCATCAGCGACCGCGATATGTACCTGTTCACCCTCACAGACGACATCGATGAAGTCGTCGACATCATCGGCACTGCAATCGATGGAGAAGAACTGTGAAGGATGCAGCGGAACCGAGCACCCTCCTCGGCGGCTTCGAATTGGCACAGGCCCGGCCCGGCAATCCCGCCATCATGGCCGTGATCAACCGGACAACGGACTCGTTCTACGAATCCGCGTCCACCGCCGGGGAGGCCATCGACGCTGTTGCCGCCGCTGTGCAGGAAGGCGCGCACATCGTCGATATCGGAGGGGTGCGCGCCGGTCGTGGCAGGGAGATCTCCGTCGCCGAGGAGATCGACCGGGTCTGTCCCGTCATCGAAGCCGTCGCACACAGCCACCCCGACGTGCTCATCAGCGTCGACACCTGGCGACATGAGGTCGCCCAAGCTGCCTGCGCCGCGGGCGCAGGACTGCTCAACGACACCTGGGCAGGGGTCGACCCCGAACTGGCCTCCGTGGCGGCGAAGAACGAAGTGGGCCTCGTCTGCTCACATACGGGCGGCCTGTCACCACGGACTGATGCCCATCGCAACCGGTACGGCTTGAGCGCCGGGGAGGTCGTCGACCGGACCCTGGAAGGCGTGCTCGGACTGGCCGAGGCGGCACTGACGGCCGGTGTCGCGGCCGAGAAGATCATCATCGATCCGACACCAGATTTCGGGAAGAACACGTACCAGTCGCTGCGGGTGCTGCGTGAACTGGGCCGCTTCACCGAAACCCGGTTCCGGGTGCTGCTGGCCATCTCGCGCAAGGACTTCGTCGGCGAAGCCATCGGCGACGTGGAACCGGCACAGCGTCTCAACGGAACCATCGCGGCCACCGCGCTGACCGTGGCCAAGGGTGCCGCAATGATCCGCACCCACGACGTCCGCGCCACTGCAGACGCCATCGACGTGACCTTGGCGATGACTGGAGATGCCCTGCCCAAACACACCGTGCGCGGCCTGCGCTGAGCAGGTGAGCCCACTGTGAGAAACTAGCATCATGCCATTGTGGATTGTGATCGGAGTGGCCGCGGCGATCTTCGTACTCGTGATCGTGCTGGCGGCAACATTCAACGTCTTCTCCGCCGAATCCGCCGAGGAGACCGAGGCAGCGTGGGACCCCCTGCCTCCTGACTTCAACCCCGAGGATCTCGACGAACTGACGTTCCGGCCCGCCCTGCGCGGCTACCGGATGGAGGACGTCGACGCCGCGGTGAGAGTCCTGCGAACCCGCATCCATGAGTTGGAAGCCGCACGCGGGCAGCAATGAGCAGAGCCCACGACCTCCCCGGAATCACCCTCGCACCCGAAGTCTTCAACTCCTCCCGTCTGTCCCGGTTAGGCACCCTGTTCCTCGCCTTGCCCGTGTGGGTTCAGGCCATCGCCGTCTACTTCGTCTCACGTGTTGTGAGCATCTCGATCTTCGCCGCTGTCCTCAAACGTCAGGACCCGGCGAACTGGTCCTCGAGCCCGGTTACGACGACTCTCAACGACTTCCTCAACTTCTGGGACGGCGGTTGGTACGGACGGGTCGCCGAGGAGGGCTACCCGGGCATCCTGCCCGTCGATGACGCGGGCACGGTGACGGAGAACCAGTGGGCCTTCTACCCGCTGCATCCGGAGATCGTCGACTATATCTCCACGTTCACCGGCCTGAGCTATGAGGTGATCTCGCCGATCGTCTCGACGCTCGCGGCCGGACTCGCCGCCATCGTCATCCTCGTTCTGTTTCGCAGATACACTGATCCCGGGCAGGCTCTGACGGGGCTGGCCTTCGTCATGTTCTTTCCCCCGGCGGCCATATTCTCCACCGGGTATGCGGAGTCCCTGACGCTTCTGCTGCAGGCCACCGCGCTACTCCTGATCGTCGAACGCCGCTACCTGAGCGCGATCCCCGTCGTGTTCCTCATGGATCTGTCACGGCCCATCGGCGTCGCCTTCGCGTTCTTCATGCTGCTGCACCTCATCGACCGGTACGCTCACCGCAGGCAGGATTCCTATCCCATCGCCGAGGTGGTCCGATCCTGGACCTTGGGTGTGCTCTCGTGTGTCGCGGCCCTGGTTCACCCCGTTCACGCGTGGTTGGTGACGGGGTCGATGACCGCGTATACGGATACCGAGGCGGCATGGCACACGGGGGAGTCGACCTATCTGGTGCAGTGGCTGGCTCAGGCCAATAACCTCATCGGTCCGCTGGGCCCGGTGCTCCTCTTCGTCGTCATTGCAGGAATGCTGGCACTGATCTTCTCGCCGGCAGGGGCGAAGATGGGCAGAACCCTGCAGTACTTCTGCCTGGCCTACGGCGTCTACCTGCTCATCTTCTTCACTCCTCAGACCTCGACCCTGCGTCTTCTGCTGCCGCTGTTTCCGATGGCGCTCACCCTGTCTCTGGTCCGCTCTCGCGGGTACAGAGCGGCAGTCCTGTGCGCGTTCATTCTGCTTCAGATCGTGTGGGTCGCCTACCTCTGGCACTTCACTCCACCAGCGGATCTGCCGCCCTGACAGCCAGTCCTAATGTCAGTTTTCGGTCGGGTTACCCGTCGATGACCGGATCATGGAATAATCGTAGGTATTACATTCGGTCCATCGAGCGTGAACCGTCTTTGCATAATCAACGGAAGGAAGAGCCCACATGGCAGCCCAGAAACCCCGCACCGGCGACGGACCTCTGGAAGTGACCAAAGAAGGTCGAGACATGGTGATGCGACTTCCAGTCGAGGGCGGAGGCCGCCTGGTGATCGAGCTCAGCAGAGACGAGGCCACGGACCTGCGTGACACCCTGGCTGAGACCTTGGGCCAGTGACCAGGACAGCACTTTTCCTCAGCTGAGCACAGAGCTCAGCGAAACGAACAGCAGAGACTTCGCAGAGTCTCTGCTGTTTTGGCATTCAGCGTCGGGTCTTCTGCACCATCAGCAGGCCCTGGCCGATTGGCAGCAGGACGTGTTCGAGTCGTTCCTGGTCTGCTAGGCGGTTGAGAAGTCCACGTGCTGCCTGTGTCCGCGGCGAGCGGTCGACAGGGTCGGCCACGCCGCCTTTGAGCAGCGTCTGGTGGATGACGAGGAGCCCGTGGGCGTCAAGCAGACGCAATGAAGGTTCGATCATGCGTTCGAGGTTCGTCGGTTCCGAGTCGAGGAACACCATGTCATAGGCACCCGGCGCCAGACGTTGGAGGACGTCTTCGGCCCGTCCACTCATCAGGCGCAGTCGGCTGTGCCGGATCCCTGCCATGTCGATGAGGTCCCGGGCAGCCGCCTGAGCAGTGGAGTTCGTGTCGATCGATGTCAGGATCCCTGAGCTGGGCATTCCGCGCAGCAGAGCCAGCGTGGAGGTGCCGGCGCCCGTGCCGACTTCGACAGCCGCGACCGGGGTGAGCAGCCGCGCCAGCAGGGTCAGCGTCGACGCTGTCGTCTGCGACACCGGAGCCAGGCCGTTCTCGTGAGAGAGCGCCCGTGCGGCGTCCAGAAGCGGGTCGGGCCCGTTGTACTGTTCGGAGAAGGTGAGATCACCTGAATTCTCGCGTGACAATCGACCCTCGCTTTCGGCTGACATTTGGTTCCAAGTCTAACTGCTTCCGGGGTCGATGCCGTGGGTCCGCCACAGCTCCTCGAGATCATCGACATCGACGAAGGCTGACCTGCTCACCTTCTCGTGCGTGTGAGGGATGCCCTCGTCGTCCCAGTGTTCGCGGGCGGTGGGCAAGAGCGCCTCCGGCAGCACTCCCGCAGCATTGACGACCCTCCACCAGCTGACATTGGAGCCGAACTCCTTCATCACTCGTCCGACATAGCGCGGGGAGCAGCCGGCGACCAGACCGACGGTGCCGTAGTTGACCACATGGCACTCAGGCACGAGTTCGACGATGCGCAGCACACGCTCCACAACCACCTCGTCCATGCTCGGAAATCCCTCCTGTGGCGTGTGAGCAATCCTGTGTTGACCGTGAGTCGAGCATACTGCGGTCCACGGTAGACTTGTGCCCATGTTGGGTATCAACGGCACCGAGATGTTGATCCTGGTGGTAGTGGCTCTTGTCGTCATCGGGCCCAAACGCCTGCCCGAATACGCGCAGAAGCTGCGTGAGCTGGTGCGCCAGATGCGTCGCATGGCCGAAGGCGCGAAGGACAGCGTGCGCCGCGACTTCGGGGATGACTTCAATGATGTCGATTGGCAGAAGTTGGATCCTCGTCAGTATGATCCGCGCCGCATCGTGCGGGAGGCTCTTGTCGAAGAGGATTCAGCCATCCGGGAGTCCAAACGTCGGGAGCAGTCGACGGTGGCGAGCGAGAAGCCGGCTCAGGAGATCGAGGCCGGTTCCGAAGGCTCCACCGACACTGCGGGGTCCGGTGCTGGCGAGTCCCGAGCGCAGCCTTTGTCACCCATCGAACGTTTCCAGGCGCAGTCGGTCATGCGTGATCGCTCAGTCGCCGCGCCCTTCGATACCGAGGCCACCTGAGCCACGCTGGTCTGCATCGGGTTGAACTGAGTTTCCCAATCAGTTTTTGTGCACCGCAGGGTGTTCGGGGTTCGAGCACAGTTCGTTTGCGTAGCCGCGGCAGAAGTAGGAACCGCCCTTTTCGAACCCGATCCCTGCGAAGAGCTGACTGATGGTGACCGGATAGAGGCCTTTGTCCCTCACGGTTGCGAAGACACCGGGTGCGGCATCCACCGTCGTCGGATGGATCGAGTGCATGAGGACGATCGAGCCCGGCCCGGCATCGGCTCCGACCTCGGAAACCGTGCGTTCTGCGTCCTTGTGCTGCCAATCACCGGTGTCAACGTCCCAGATGATCGCCGGCCGGCCGAGAGCGGACGCGGCCGATCTGTCGAGCGCGCCGAAGGGTGGACGCACCAACTTTGGCGCCTTCGACGTTGCTGCTTCAATCGCCCTGTCGGTTCTCTTGACTTCCTTCTTAACCTTGGCGTCGCTCGATTTGTTGAGTCGTGGATGGGAGAACGTGTGGTTGGCGACCTCATGCCCGGCAGCAGAGATCCTCTTCACTGTGGCAGGGTCGGCGGCCACCCTCTTGCCGACGAGGAAATAGGTGATCCGGACCTTCGCCGTGGCTGCTTCTCTGAGCAGCCTGTCTTCGATTTCGGGCTTCCCCGGGCCGTCGTCATAGGTCAGTGCAGCACAGGGCAGCAACGTGCAGGAGAAGTCGGGATCACGCTCGTCGGTGCCGTCGGGCAGAGTGAGCGGGAGATAGAGAGAATCGATGACTCGTATTCCCAGCGAAGTCAGATCGGTTGAGGTGGGAACTTTACCGCCGACGGTCAGGTTTCCGGATTCGTCCGCAGCAACCTCGGCGGGGTCGATCTTCGAGGTGAACATGTCCTGGACATGCACCGTAGTGTCGTGCACCAGGTCGGTGAGCACTGCCCAGGTCTTCTCGGTGGGGGAATGCGTTGTCAGCGAGGAGATGAGGAAGTCCCCACCGGCTGCGATAATACGGTTGCTGACCTCCACGTCCGTGGACGCGTTGTGGTTGTGACCGCTGTCGGAGGCCTTCGCCGAGGTGGCTGTGCCCGGAACGAATGACGTGGAGGCCCAGCGGTGGGCCGGTGCTGTCGCCACAGGGGAGTAGGCCCGGTGAGTGTGGAAGCCTCCTGCGGACCTGATGGCCTGCAGAAGAGTCTTCTCGGTAGCCGAACTCAGGGAGTCGGCGCCGGGCAGACCGAAGAGATGGATGTTCGTCTTCGGATCACGCTTGGCATCGACGATCGCATAGCTGCGGATGTTCTGCCTCAGAACCTGAAGATTCGCCTCTGCCGTGTCCGCGTTGTGCTTGCCTGTTGCAGGGTCGGTGCGATGCTGCCCGCTGCGAGTGGGGTTGTCGCGGGTGGGACCGGAGACGACACATCCGGCAATGAGAGTCAGCGCTGCGCAGGTCGCGAGGAGCGCGAGGATGCGTCGCAGCTGCGTGCGATGGATGATCACGCCATGATCAGACGGGACTGAGACCGAGAGACTTGCCCGACAAGCCGCGTGAGCGATGCGCCAGAGTCGAGGCCAGCGAAGCGAATTCGCGCGCCGCGGGTGAGTCTGGCTGTCCCAACACAACGGGGGTTCCATCGTCTGAACCCTCGCGGACCTGTGTGTCGAGTGGCACCTGAGCCAGCAGCTCAACCTGTGAGCCGATGGTCTCGGACAGATTCGCGGCCACCTGAGCACCGCCGCCGGAGCCGAAGACATCCATCCGGGTGCCATCGGGCATCTCCATCCAGGACATGTTCTCAATCACCCCGGCCAGTCGCTGATCGGTCTGTGTGGAGATCGACCCTGCCCGTTCGGCGACCTGCGCGGCAGCCTGCTGCGGCGTTGTGACGACGAGGAGCTCGGAGCCCGGAAGCAGTTGGGCCACGGAGATCGCGATGTCACCGGTGCCCGGGGGCAGGTCAAGGAGGAGCACGTCCAGGTCGCCCCAGAAGACATCGGTGAGGAATTGCTGCAGGGCGCGGTGAAGCATCGGCCCGCGCCAGACGACGGCCTGGTTGGGCGGGACGAACATGCCGATGCTCATGACCTTCACACCATGGGCGATCTGCGGGATGATCATGTCATCGACTCGGGTCGGCTTCCCGGACAGGCCGAGCATGGAAGGGATCGAGAAGCCGTAGATGTCGGCGTCGACGACGCCCACGCGCAGGCCCTTCTGGGCCAAGGACACAGCGAGATTCGCGGTGATCGAGGATTTGCCCACACCGCCCTTGCCGGAGGCGACGGCGTAGACCTTCGTCAGGGAGTCGGGCCGGTTGAACGGGATCTCACGGCTCGTGCCGGGACCTTGGAGCTTCTCCCGCATCGCGGTGCGCTGCTCGGGGGTCATCGTGCCTAAGATCACGGACACCTCGGTGACACCCTCGACCTTGGACACCGCGGCTGTGGTGTCCTTAGTGATCGTGTCCTTGAGCGGACAGCCGGAGATGGTGAGAAGAACGGTGACGGTGACCTTGCCGCCGTCGATGCTGATGGAATCGACCATGTCGAGTTCGACGATGCTGCGGCGGATCTCCGGGTCGATGACCCCTGTCAGGGCTTCGCGAACGGAGTCCTCGGATGGCCCAGTCATGTGCTCACGTCCTTTCTCTTCCCGATCAATATTCCCGGGGCCTTCAGCCTACCTGCTCGCCATCGGACCGGTCACTTCGCCCGGGGTCGCTGACAGGTCCCTTCGTCTCCTCCTCAAGTTCCTTCAGGAGGTCCTTGAGTTCGGAGCGGATGAAGTCGCGAGTTGCGACCTCACGCATGGCGATGCGCAGGGCGGCGACCTCACGAGCGAGGTATTCCGTGTCGGCGAGGTTGCGTTCGGCTCGCTGCCTGTCATGTTCGAACTCGACACGGTCACGGTCGGTGCTGCGATTCTCCGCCAACAGGATCAGCGGCGCGGCATAGGAGGCCTGCAGCGACAGGATCAGCGTCAGAAGTGTGAAGTTCAATGAGCGGGGATCGAACTGCCAGGCCTCGGGGAGGAGAGTGTTCCAAACCAGCCAGACGGCGCAGAACACGGTCATTCCCACGAGGAAGGCCGGAGTGCCCATGAATCGGGCGAAGCCTTCGGCGCCACGGCCGAATGTCTCCGGTGACATTGCGATGTTGGGGAGTCGGCGTTTGCTTGAACGGGGAACGTCGAAATCGTCAACGGCCACTGTTATCCCCTCCTGTGATCATCACGACCGGTGCGCCAGTCATCGGGAAGCAGCTCATCGAGGACGTCGTCGACGGTGACCACACCGATGAGGTGATCGTTGTCGTCGGTGATCGGCACCGACACCAGATTGTACGCCGCCAACAGTTTGGTGACCTCGCCCAGCGGCGAGTCCGGCGGCAGCGCCTCGACCTCGGTGTCGAGCATGATGCCGACAGCTTCGTGCGGAGGATGGCGCAGCATTTCCTGAATGTGGACGATGCCCAGATACTTGCCCGTCGGGGTCTCGATGGGCTGACGGCAGACGAAGACCGCCGCCGCCAGTGCTGCGGGAAGGTCCTCCCGTCGGACATGGGCCAGCGCCTCGGCGACGGTGGTCTCCGGCGTCAGGATGACCGGCTCTGTGGTCATCAGGCCACCGGCGGTGTCATCGTCATAGGACAGCAGGGTGCGCACATCCTCGGCTTCGTCGGGCTCCATCAGGGCGAGGAACCGTTCGGCCTGCTCATCGCTGAGCTCGCCGAGGAGGTCGGCAGCGTCATCGGGTTCCATCTCCTCAAGGACGGTCACCGCACGCTGGGTGTCGAGGGCGGACAGAAGTTCAACCTGCGTCTCATCCGGCAGCTCCTCGATGACGTCGGCCAAACGTTCGTCATCGAGGGCTCGTGCGACCTGAAGCCGACGTTCGGGTTTCATCTCAAACAGCACGTCGGCGAGGTCGGCAGGCTTCGTATCCTGGTAGGCCGCAATGAGCTGTGTGGCCTCCTGATCGACGTTGTAATCGGTAGGGTGCTCGGTGTCCGTCCAGTCGATCTGCATCGTCTCACCGCGTCTGCGGAATGCGGAGAAGGCGCTGCGCTCTTGGACTCTGCGTACGAAGAGCCGCGTCACCTCCCAGTCCTTGTTCACCTGCTGTTCGATGCCGACGTCTTCGATCTGGATTGGCGAGTTGTCCTCACGCAATCGCAGTCGACGGTCGAGGAGGTCGTTGACGACCAAGGTCTCCGAACGGCGCTGTTCGAAGCGGCGCATATTCACCAGCCCGGTGGTGATGACCTGACCGGAATCGATCGACGTCACCCGACCCATCGGCACGAAGACGCGTCGCCGACCCGGAACTTCGACGACGAGACCGATGACGCGGGGAAACTGGCGCATGGTGGCCCGGTAGACGATGACGGCGTCTCGAACGCGTCCGACCTGATCCCCGAGAGGGTCGAAGACGGGGACGGCGATGAGGCGCGCGACGAAGACTCTTTTCGGTGGACCACTCATGGTCTTAAGCCTACGGGGTCATCGCAGCAGTGTGTGCGAAACGCGTCTGGGCCACTGGCCGTGAGCAGGTTCCACGGACGCATCATCTCCCGTTCATCACACGGTCGTGCCTGCGCCATTCAGGATTCTCTCAGCTTCCCTAAGGTCTTTTCTCGGCAGCTCTTCTCACTACCGAAAACAAGGAGAACTAAATGTTCGAGAGACGACTTCGTCCGAGTGCGATGACGGGGCTCAGCGCCTGTGCCGCTCTCGCCCTGACGGCGCCGCTGGTGTGCGCCAGCTCCGCAGCGGCCGCCGAAACACCGGCTGAACTCTATGAAGGCCACGTGCAGGTCGACCGGGGCCAGGCCGATGACCCCGAGGCATTGCAGGGGCAGGTGTTCGACGATGTCAACGAGAACTCGAAGCTCGACGGCGACGAGACCGGCATCGCCGATGTCGCAGTGACCAACGGCGTCGACGTCGTCCAGACCGACGGAGAAGGCACCTACGAGCTGCCCGTGCGCGACAATATGACGGTCTCCATCACCCAGCCCTCCGGTTGGCAGGTTCCTGTCGACTCGGATAATTTCGCGCAGTTCAGCTACAACCATCTGCCCAAGGGCTCACCAGGCCTCAAATACGGCGGAATCAAACCCACGGGCGAGACTCCGAAGGCCGTGAACTTCCCGATGATCGAGTCCGCGGCGACCGCCTCGGCGAAGCAGAACTGCGCGATCGCCTCCGACACGCAGGCCTATGACAAGACCGAGATGGGCTACGCGCGTGACGGCGCAGTCGGCGACCTTGCCGATCGTGACGACTACAAGGGCTGCGGCGTCCTCCTGCTGGGAGACAATGTGGGCGACGACCTCAGCCTCAATGACGAGCTCCGCGACGTCTACTCGCAGATGAACGGACCTGTCCGTGCCGCACCGGGCAATCATGACCAGGACTACGATTCGCCCGACGATGCTCACGCGCTCGACACCTTCCGTGACCAGTTCGGTCCCGGCTACTTCTCCTATGACGTCGGCGAGACGCACTTCGTCGTCCTCGACAGCATCGAGTACTCGGGCAACGCTTCGACGAAGAAGTACAAGGAGAAGATCGGTGAAGAGCAGCTGGAATGGCTGGAGAACGATCTGAAGAACGTGGCGAAGAACGACCACGTCGTCATCGCCACACACGCACCGATCGTCGACCACCAGCAGGTCATCGTCGATGACGCACCCGACCTCTACGATGTCATCGCCGACTACCCGAATGCGGTGACGATCGGCGGTCACACGCACACGCAGGAGAACCTCGTCGCCGGCGAACAGCGCAAGGAATGGGCCGACGCGGGCATCGACACCCTGCCGAACACCCAGATCGTCGCCGGTGCCGTCTCCGGTGACTGGTACTCCGGCGGACTCAACGCAGACGGGCTTCCCTACGCCTTCACTCGCGATGGGTCAGAACCCGGCATTCTCTCCCTCGAATTCGACGGCTCCGACCGCAGCGAGCGCTACACGGTCCGCAACGAATCCGATGATCATCAGCTGCTGTTGGGTGTGAACTCACCCAAATGGCGCGACTGGGCACAGAAGGCTCAGGACTGGCAGGACGCGGACAAGGCAGGCGAAGAGCCTGAGGCCATCTCCGAGCGCGTCGTCACCCGCGAGGACCTCAAACAGGGCGACACCTGGCTGACCTCAAGCTTCCTCGCAGGGACCTCGGATGCCCGAGTCGAGATGAGCTTCGACGGCAAGGCGAACACCGTCGCCGAGCACACTCAGCCCGGCAAGGGCGAGTCGCTGGCCAAGGGCTGGGAATACTCCGACCCGTACACGACATCGCAGAACCTGCGCACCTCGGGCAGCGTCGGTCAGACCAGTTCGCACCTGTGGCGCACAGAGATCCCCTCCGACCTCGACCTGGGCACGCACACCGTCGAAGTCACCGGCACGGACCGCTACGGTCGTGAGTCCACGGAGACCATCCGCTTCACTGTCGTCGAGGACGAGGCCGCTGCGGAGCAGACCTCGAAGAAGCTGCTGCCGGAAGACGGATTCGACACACAGCAGGAGACCAAGGTCGACGAAGACGATCGCAAGGGGCTCGGCTCGGACGAGGCGCGACAGGCCGCGAACTGAGAGATTCCTTTGTGCGAATCGGTTGAGCTTGATTCGCATAGGACAGGGGCGGGCACCAACATCATCGATGTCGGCGCCCGCCCCTGTTTCAGTCTGCAGCCAGTCAGTCGGTCAAGTCGCCGCCGTGATCTGCTCAGTCCAATGCGGCGAAAGCCTGCGCAAACTCGGGGGCGATGTCGCTGAGTGTCGGTGGCTGGTCCCACGAGTCCTCCACCGGTGCGGCAGCGACGTGAGCGTCGATGACGGCCAAGCTCAGGGCATCCGCTGCCGCGGCGGTGATCGAGACCTGGTCGAGTGTCGAGGCCGCGAAGTCTGTAGGCAGGTCGACCTCACCAGTCGCGATGGAGAAGACGGTGTCGCCATCGAAGAGCGTGTGCGAGGGGTGGACCGCCCGCGCGATGCCGGCGTGAGCACCTGAGGCCATGCGGGTGACCTGGGCCGGATCCAAGGTGGCGTTCGTGGCGACGATGGCGATGGTCGTGTTCTTCGCCGAGGTGGCCTCCGCCGTGGATACGGGGGCCGCGGGCAGGTGCCCGATCCCGGGCAGATCTAACCCATAGGAGCGCAGAAGTGGGTGCGCCCACAGCGTGCCATCGGGGGTGCCGATCGTCCCGAGCGGGTTGGCCACCACAAGCGCGGCGACAATGTACCCGCTGGGCAGTCGGATCGAGACCGAACCCAATGAGCTGCGCATGGTCTGCATTCCCGATCGAGCACCAAGACCGGCGCCGAGGCTGCCCCTGACCGAGGTTGGCTCTGCCCCTTCGTGGGTTGGCTGCAGAGCGCTATGAGCCGCAGCGACGCCGTCGTCGTGTGTGGGCGGACGGGCCGTCCCATCGCCGCGCCCGAGATCGAAGATCGCGGCCGCCGGGACGAGGGGAATGACCGTGTCCGCAAGTCCTGGGGCGGGGAATCCACGCCCCGCCTCGGCGAGGGTGGCAACGACACCGCTGACAGACTGCAGTCCCAGTGCCGAGCCCCCGGTGAGGACGATCGCATCGGCACCGTAGGAATGGGTGCCGGGGGCGATGACGTCCGTTTCATGGGTGGCTGGCCCGCCGCCGCGGACGTCGACGCCGACCTGCGCTCCTGGGGGAGGCAGTACGGCGGTGACGCCGGTCAGCCGATGCGGGGCGAACTGACCGGCGTGGCCCACAGCGATCCCCGGGATCTCCAGGATGCCCCGACCCCGTATCGGGCCTGCGTTCATCGTCCCTGGACCCAAGCCTCTACCTCGGCGCGGGTGCGCGGGAAGTCGGCCGAGAGGTTCTCGACCCCATCTGCGGTGACGAGCACGTCGTCTTCGATGCGGACACCGTTGCCGCGGAATTCTTCGGGCAGGAGCAGGTCATCGGTCTTGAAGTACAACCCGGGCTCGATCGTGAAGACCATGCCGGGTTCGAGCACTGCATCGAGATACATCTCGGCCCGAGCCTGCGCACAGTCGTGGACGTCGAGTCCCAGGTGGTGGCTGGTTCCGTGCACCATCCACCGGCGGTGATGCTGGCCTTCCGGCGACAGCGACTGGGCCGCAGAGACCGGCAGGATGCCGAATTCTTCGAGACGAGCGGCGATGACCTCCATCGCCGCTCCGTGGATTTCGCGGAACTTGACCTCACGGTTGACGTGATCAGCGGCGACAGCGAAGGCCGCATCCGAAGCGTCGAGGACGGCATCGTAGATCTTCGCCTGGACCTCGGTGAAGGTTCCGGAAACCGGGAGAGTGCGGGTGATGTCGGCGGTGTAGAGGGAATCCGCCTCTGCGCCGGCATCGACGAGGACGAGATCCCCGGCCTGCACCGCACCGTCATTGCGGATCCAGTGCAAGGTGCAGGCGTGATTGCCTGCGGCCGCGATCGTGTCGTAGCCGATGCCGTTGCCATCGGAGCGGGCAGCGGTTTCGAATGCAGTCTCGATGATGCGTTCGCCGCGTCGATGGGCGAGTGCATCGGGCAGTGCGGCGACGACGTTGTCGAAGCCGGAGCGGGTGATGGCCACGGCTTCACGCAGAGCCTTCACCTCATGCTCGTCCTTGATCAGTCGCAGCTCGGACAGCAGCTGTGTCAGCTCGGCATCGCCGGCTTCGGAGATCTCGAGATCGGCCTGCACCTGGGTGCGGGCGACGTCGATGACAGAGTCGATGCGGGCATCGGCCTGGCGGACCAGTCGAACGGAGATCGCGCCGAGGTCTTTGGTGATCGCGTCGTCGACTGTGGCCGAGCTCTCGGTGGCGATACCTGTCATCGTCGACATCGCTTCGAGGTCGGCGCGGGGTCCGACCCAGTATTCGCCGTACCGGGAGTCGGAAAAGAACTCGACGGTGTCCGACCCTGCGCGGGGGCGGAAGTACAAGGTCACGTTGTGGGTGTCGTCCTCGGGCTCGAAGACGAGGACGGCGTCGGGCTCAGAGTCGGCCTCGAGTCCGGTTAGGTGGATGAATGCAGAGTGGGCGCGGAACCGGTAGTCGGTGTCGTTTGAGCGCACCTTGTGACCGCCGGCTGGGATGACGAGTCGTTCACCGGGGAAGGCCGCGGAGACCTGTGCCCGCCGTTCGGGAGTGAACCCGGCTGCGGCAAGAGCCTGAGCGTCTAGCGGCGTGCGGTCCCACCCCTCGGCGACGAAATCGCGGAATGCTTGCGAATTGGGGCGGTGGGAGCGGTTGTTGACGCGATCGTCGAGGGCCTGGGTCGTGTCGGTGCTATCTTCATTCTGGGCTGTCATGCTTCCATTCTAGGCTCTGCCTGCAGGCAGAGCCTGAACGAGGATGAGCTTCCTCGGTGACAGCGGATAGACTGGGTGCATGGTCATTGATCTCCATGTGCACACTGCGTTCTCGGACGGGACTCAAACCCCGTCCGAACTTATGTCCGAAGCGTCGATGGAAGGCATCGACGTGCTCGGCCTCACGGACCATGATTCCACCGCCGGGTGGGCGCCAGCGGAAGCTGCCGCCAGGGTCTACGGTCTGGGTCTGGTCCGGGGAATGGAGATCTCGTGTCGACACGAGGGAATCAGCGTGCACCTGCTGTCCTACCTCCACGACCCCTATGACACAGGTTTGGCCGCGGTGGTCGAGGAGACCCGACGCGCCCGGATTGATCGCACTCACCTCATCATCGATCGTCTCGCAGAGGACTACCCAATCGACATGGACGCGGTTCTCGCAGTCTCCGGTGAAGATGCGACGATCGGTCGACCTCATATCGCCGACGCTCTGGTCGCCGCCGGAATCGTCGAGTCGCGCACCGAAGCCTTCGGCTCGATCCTGTCCAGCCACGGCAAATACCATGTCAGTCTGCCGACGATCGATCCCATCACGGCCATCTCACTGATTCGAGAGGCCGGGGGAGTCTCCGTCTTCGCCCACCCGCGCGCCGCAATGCGCGGACTGGTCGTCCCCGATACGGCGATGGCCGAATTCATCGCCGTCGGTCTCGACGGTCTTGAGGTCGATCATCGAGACAACCCGCCGAACGAACGCGAGATCATGCGCAGGCTCGCGAACGAGCATGATCTCATCATCACCGGGTCGAGTGATTATCACGGCACTGGAAAGCCCAACCGGCTGGGTGAGCACGTGACGACGGACCACATGTTCGCAAAGCTCCTCGATCGTGCGAACTCCCGTCCTGGGGGAGTCGACTTCATTCAGGGCTGAGCACCGACCTCACCCGAGGATTCTGCGCAGGCGCAGCTTTCCCCACGCCAAGCTGAGTGCGTAGGACAAGACCGCGGTCAGGCCGAGATAGCCCACATACTGCACAACCAGCAGCAGGGGCGAGGCATCGACGACGAAGAGGCGCTCGAAGAAGAGCTCGAGGAAGAAGACATGGACGAGGAAAGCACCGAATGAGGCACCAGCCAGTTTCGTGAAGAACCGTTTCGTGCGCTCTCCCAGTTCGATGCGGGAGATGATGAGGATGACGCTGACCGCCAGTCCCACGATGAGCGGGTTGGCATTGGCAATCGGGTACGAATAGTCCGATTCCCAAAAGAAGACCCCAGCTGCGCAGACTCCGAAAGCGAGCACGAGGGTCCACCTGGGTGGTCGCAGATCCTTTGCATAGTGGATGAAGAATGCACCCATGCAGAAGTACACCACCTGGTAGGTCGCAAAACCCCACCTCCAGGCGTCCTGACTGGAACCGAGCTGCTCAAGCACGAACGGCGCCCAGACGCTCGAGCCGGCCAAGACGACGGCCAGGGCTGCGAGCTTCCACGGCCGCTGCCCGCGCCAGAACAGCACGAGAGTTCCGAAGACGAGGATGAGTGGGATATAAGCGTAGAGATACCAGAGGTGGAAGGCAGGACGGTCGGCTTCGAGGAAGGTTCTGACCAGGTCGTGTCGCACATCGACACTGTCAGTGTCGAAGAGATTGAAGCCGAGGATGAAGATGATCGACCACGCGAACAGCGGCACGAAATGACGGATGATGCGATCCCAAACCTTCGCGCCTGACCGCGGGGGTGCACCCACCAGGGTCGCCCAGCCGGCGATCATGAAGAACATCGGCACCGCCCACGGATTGACCGCCTCGGCGAGGTGGCCCAACAGCCAGGCGTGACTGCTCTCTTCGGCCTCACCGCGTCCGATGAGGAAACCACCGGAATGTCCGACCATCACAGTCAGTCCGGCCAGGACCCGCATGACATCGACGTCGTGGCGGTGGCCTTGGGAAGCGAGGGGGAATTCCTGAGGCCGTGTCTGGGGGCGGATGCCATCCGGTGGTGGTGCTTCGAAGGACTCCGCATCCGGTGGGTGTGAACCGAACAAAACTCACTCGCGTTCATGCTAGACGACATAGGCTCAGCCATTGTCTGGGCACGAATTGAACGCAATATGAACGAGCGGCCCCGGCCGGTGTGGTCGGGGCCGCTCGTTCGGCTGTGACGTGCTTAGACGAAGTCTCTATTCCGCGGAGTTCTGGCCTTCGCTGGGGGCGCTTGACGTGCGTCCCACAGGCTTGCCGCCGCGGGTGCGTCGACGTTCACGGCTGCGGCGTGGCTTCTTCGGTGCTTCGTCGCCTGCGGAAGAACCGCTGCGGTTCGAGGAACCGCCTCGCCGCGATTCAGATTTCTTGGGACCTGTGTGGTCGTCGGAGCCTTCGGTCTGCTGCCTGCGCAGGCGCCCCTTCGTTCCCTTCGGAATGGAGAGGTCCGTGAAGAAGTGCGGTGAGGTCGAGTAGGTCTCGGCCGGTTCGTCATGGTCGATTCCGAGAGCCTTGTTGATCAGACGCCAGCGAGGCATGTCGTCCCAGTCGACCAGGGTCACGGCGATGCCCTTGTTGCCGGCACGACCGGTGCGGCCGATGCGGTGGACGTAGGTCTTCTCATCGTCAGGGCACTGGTAGTTCACGACGTGGGTGACATCGTCGATGTCGATTCCGCGGGCCGCAACATCGGTGGCCACGAGGACGTCGACCTGACCGTCGCGGAAGGACTTCAGTGCCTTCTCACGCTGGGCCTGGCCGAGGTCGCCGTGCAGGGGCTTGACCTGGAAGCCACGGTCGCCGAGTTCGGCGGCGAGCTTGTCTGCGGTGCGCTTGGTGCGGGTGAAGATGATGGTGCGTCCGCGTCCCTCGGCCTGCAGCATGCGGGCGACGAGTTCGCTCTTGTCCATGGAGTGGGCGCGGTAGACGAACTGTTCTGTGTTCTTGCCCAGCAGTGACAGGTCTTCGTTGTCGTGGGCGCGAATATGTGTCGGGCGGCTCATGTAGCGGCGGGCCAAGGTGATGACCGCGCCGGGCATGGTGGCGGAGAAGAGCATCGTCTGGCGGTGTGCGGGCACAGCGTTGATGATCTTCTCAACGTCGGGCAGGAACCCGAGGTCGAGCATCTCGTCAGCCTCGTCGAGGACGACCGTGCGGACCTTGTGCAACCTAAGGACCTTGCGCCCGTAGAGGTCGAGGAGGCGGCCGGGAGTGCCGACGACGACATCGACACCCGATTTGAGCTTCTTGATCTGCGGGTCGAAGTCCATGCCGCCGTAGATGGTCATGATGTCGATGTCACGCTGAGTGGATGCGGTGACGAGGTCGGCAGCGACCTGCTTCGCGAGCTCACGTGTGGGGACGACGACGAGAGCCTGGGGGAGGCGTGTCTCACTCGAGTCGGACACCATCTCGGGCGTGTTCTCGGGATCGACCGGGGCAGACCCGTCTTCATTCTTGCCCATGACACGCTGGAGCAGAGGAATGCCGAAGCCCAGCGTCTTGCCGGTTCCGGTCTTCGCCTGTCCGATGATGTCGGCTCCGGACAGTGCCACCGGCAGTGTCATCGCCTGGATCGGGAAGGGGTGGGTGATGCCCTTGGCAGCCAGCGCGGCCACGATCGGTCCAGCAACTCCAAGTTCAGCGAAATCTGGTTCTGTCTCCGCCATGTTTCAAAACTCCTTTTAGCGCCTTCGCGCTCGTCATGGTCGTGAACCGGTACTCTTGAGTTATGCCCGATTCTGCCCCATTGGCCGGTAATAATGCTGCTACGCTCGCGCTTCTGGCGTTCGGCGAGCTGACCGCTTTCGAACGAATGGCCACCAACGCAACCACCGCTGTGCACATGGACGATAAAGTCACTTTGGCGCGGCTGGCCTCTCTGTCCTTTGCGAACTTCGAAGAGCTCTCGCAGCACATCAGTCGATTGGGCCAGGATGCGGTCGAGCTCTGTCAGCATTTCGAGCCGACCTTCTCCGTGCTGGCTGAACGGACTCGTCCTCGTGACTGGCACGAAAGTCTCATGAAGGGATTCGTCTTCGACGGAATCATGAATGACTTCTACCGCACGGCCGTGAATGAGCTCAGCGAGCCCGGATACAGCCTGGCAATTACAATTCTCGATGATACACGTGCGACCGAATATGTGCGCAATCGTCTGACTGCAGACGTGGCTGCCGACACCCAGCTGGCCTCGCGTCTGGCGCTGTGGGGACGCAAGCTTGTGGCCGAGACCCTGGGGCGTGCACGCAACCTTCTCACCGACCCGTTTCTCGGCATCGACGAGGAATCGGTGGTGGCATCGATTCCTGCGGTGACGGCCAATCATTCGAAGCGGATGTCGGCTCTGGGACTCGTCGCCTGAGGCTCCGCGATTCCGGTACGTGAATAGGCTGGGGGCCCGGTGAGAAACCGGGCCCCCAGCCTATTCACGGGGAATTCACCGAGACGCGGTGTTCAGCCGTGCACGATGCTCTGCGCAGGCAGTCGTTCAGGCTCCGAAGCCGACGCGACGGGCAGTTTCCGTGCCGATCTCCACATAGGCCAAAGCCGATGCCGGGACGAAGACCTGGCGGCCCTTCTGGTCTGTGAAGGACAGCAGCGAATCGGCCTTGACGGATTCTTCCAAGCGTGCGGCCAGATCCTTCGGTGTCTCGTCGGAATCCATGACGATTTCGCGTGGTGACTGCTTGACGCCGATCTTGATTTCCATTGTGCTCCTTGTACAGGTCGTGGTGTGATTCGTGTTCAGCATAACGTCAGCGGAGACGTGTTTTCTTCCCTCATCAGGTCAGAGTTCCCAGTCACTTCGTAGTGAAGGACTGGAGTCCGCCCCAGCTCATCTGTGTGAGCAGGCTGACGGCGGTGTCGACGTCGATCTCCGGCGTCGTCTCAAGCTGTTTGACGACGACCTCGGCGGTGCCGATGAGCGTCCGGCACAGCATTCGAGCCTGGATGTCATCAAGATCGGTGTAGCTCTTCAGTGCAGACATGACACGGGAGGCGGTGCGTTCACGCAGGTTGCGGATTCGCTGCTGTGCCTCGGGTTCGTAGACATCTGAGTTGAAGAGGATGACGAATTCTTCGCGGTGGGAGACGACGAATTCGAAGTAGGAACGATATGTGGCACGGACCTTCTCATGGGGATCATCGGTCGATCCGATCGCGACATCGAGGGCCGTGTCGAGGTGCGCGGCGGAATCGTCGATGAGCGCCAGGTAGAGGTCTTGCTTCGATGCGAAGTGCTGGTAGAGGACAGGCTTTGAGACGCCAGCCGCCTCGGCGATCGTGTCCATTGAGGTGGTCCGGTATCCGCGGGTTGCGAAGACAGAACGTGCCACCCCCACCAACTGGTCACGGCGCTGTTCACGGGGCAATCTTTGTTGCGGACTCGACATCCCATCATGCTACGCGAAAACCTAGTCCGGGTCCCGGCAACGCGCTCGACCTCGGCCACATCGCCCCCATGTCCGTGGCTCATGATGGAATACGAGTATGGATGAAGTGACTGAGGGAATCGGCGCGAAGCTGCTCGCGGGGGAGTCGGTAACGGTCGTGGGACGTCCCGGAACGGGCAAGACGACGATGCTCGAAACCGTCTACGCGCATCTGATGTCGGCGGTGAGTCCCGCATCGGTGCTGGTTCTCACGCCCAACCGTGATCATGCCGACGTGCTGCGCAACCGACTCGCAGTGCCAGCAGATGCAGTGTTGGCAGCGGCTCCTGCTCGAAGCATCTCATCGTTTGCTTACGGGATTGCCCGGGCGGCTCACACGACGCAGACCGGGGAAGACCTGGAGTTCATCTCGGGAGCGGACCAGGACGTGTTCCTCGCTGATCTTCTCGCCGGGCATGAGCACGGCTATGTTCGAGGCCCCGCCTGGCCGTCCGAGATCACCGCGGAGGTGAGATCGACTTCGGCATTTCGGACAGAGGTCCGTGACTTCCTCAACAGAATCATGGAATTCGATTTCGGTGTTCGGGTTCCGGCCCCGGCGGTCGACGGTGTGCCCGGTCAGGCTCCGGAATTCGTGTTCGACTTCGGTCGCAGCGTCCTTGATCGTGTGCTTGAAAGACACCACGATCCGCGGTGGGAGGCTGTGGCCCAGGTGCTCGACGAGTACCTCGACATCATGAGCATGCCCGGCTACGGAGGCACAGACTCTGCGACCGTCCTGGCGCGAGCGGCGTTCGAAGTCCTGCGCGAACCCGCCGAGGTGACCGCGGGCCGAGCCTGGACCTTCGCTCCCGATGTGGTTCCCACCGTTGTCTTAGCCGATGGAGTCCAAGATTTCCCCGCTGCGAGCTGGGGTCTGCTAGAGCAGCTGCGTGAGCGCGGGAGTGCTCTGGCGCTGTTCGGCAGTCCAGAAACCGTGACCGGACGCTTTCACGGGGCCGACGCCTCGATCATCGATCGCAGCGTTGCCGATGGGGACTTCACGACCGTGGTCCTCTCCGACGTGCAGGGCACGGGGCCCGACATCATCGACGTCAGCGATGACTTCGGTCGCCGCATCACCACACGGTGGGGTCTGCGCCATATGCCGCGGCCCACGGGGGATCCTGAGACCACAGACGACAGCTCGGCACCCGGTGACGTGTCCCTCGACGCCGATGTCGACACACCCGATGGCGCGGACACTTCGTCCGTGAATGATGTGCCTGCGAGCGTGGAGACGCATGTGTTCGAGGGAGCAGCCTCGAGCTATCGGTACCTGGCGAGGCGAGTGACGGAGTTCGTCGACGCCGGCCATGCGTGGTCAGATGTGGCCGTGCTGTGTCGAAACACCTCGACTGCCCGAGTCGTGGCGAACGAATTGAGTGCCTCAGGCGTTGCGACCGCGAACATCATGCAGCCTCTCAGCATCGATCCCGCCACCGCACCGCTGCTCGAGCTGCTTTCGCACACACCAGACTTCGCTGACGACGAATCGATTGCGGCACAGGCTCTGGCCTTGGCCGGAAGCGTCTATGTTCGCCTCGACCCAGTTCAGATCAGACGATTCAAACGTGTGGTGAGGAAGAATTTTCCGGCACCGAACAGTTCGACGTCTCTGGCTCACGCACTGCGCAGCGAGGTCGACGACTCATCTCCAACCGGGCTGGCCACGATCGCTCGGATGCTGCGAGCAGCAGCTGAGGTGCGATCGGTCGACCCGCATCAGGCACTGTGGATGATCTGGTCAGCGTCGGGTGTGGCCGAGAGGTGGCAGTCGGAGGCGCTTCGAGACCCGGAGTCAGTGGCCAATTCCCACCTGGACTCGGTGCTGCGGTTGTTCACCTTAGCGGAGAAGATCTCCGACCGTGGAGGATTCACAGCACGCTCGTTCGCTGGGATCGTGGCCGAACAGGACATCGCGCAGGACTCCTTGGCTGCGCGGGCCGGCACGGATGATCACGTGCAGGTGGGCACCCCGTCGTCTCTGGCACATCTGCGAGTGCCGCTGGTCATCATCGCCGAGGTGAACGAAGGGGTATGGCCCAACCCGAAGATTCGTGGCGGCATCCTCGGGCTCGACGATCTCAGCGCCGTGCTGGCAACCGGTGATACCGCGACCGGTGACCCGGGCTACCACTCCCATGCCAAACGGAAGAACCTGCGCGAAGAGGGCGAACTTTTCTACACGGCGCTGACTCGGGCCGAAGCACACATCATCGTCACCGCAATCTCTGATGCAGAGAGCAGCCCATCACCGTTCTTCGACGTCATGGCCGCACGAACAGAGAAGGGCACGGAGGATGCCGACAGCTACGCGATCACTCACGAAGACGAGCTCCTTCCCCTGTCGCTGGCAGAGATGGCTGCGCACACTCGGGCACGCCTGCTGAGTGCCGCTGCAGCCCCGGGACAGGAAGAAGCACCCGATGAAGAGGTGGAGGACTGGGCGCAGCTGCTGGCGGCGCTGACGGCCACCAGCTCTACGGTCGAACCACCCGAACAATGGCGTGAGACCGAAGACATCACCTCCTCAGAGCCTCTCTTCACCTCCGAGGACACAGTGCGAGTCTCACCATCGCAGGTCGAGTCCTTCACCGACTGCTCACTGCGCTGGTTCCTCACACGCAACGGAGGCGATAGGCCAGGGTCGATGGCCCAGAATCTGGGGACAATCATCCATGCCGCGGCGGAGAACTTCCCACGGGGGCCTGCCTCGGACATCCGGGAATACGTCGACCATGAATTCGCGACCCTCGAATTCGACGCGGAGTGGGAGCGGGATCGCGAACACTCTGTGGCGATGAAGATGGCCGACCGCCTCGGTGAATACATCAAGACCGCACCCGGTGAACCCATCGGAGTCGAAGCTCAGGTGTACGCCACCGGGGTGGATGACAAGGGCCAGGAATGGAAGGTCACCGGGCGCCTCGACCGACTCGAACAGATGCCCGAGGGCATCCGAATCGTCGACTTCAAAACCGGAAAGAACGTCGTCAAGGGTCAGGAGATGCCCCGCCACGCTCAGCTTGGTGTCTACCAGGAGGCGATCAACTCCGGAACCATCACCATCGGTGACGACCAGGTCATCGACGCTAAAGCGTATGGAGCGGAACTCGTGTTCCTGCGCCATTCCAAACAGACGACGAGAGAGCAGTCCGCGCTCGAGATCGACGAAGACCCGGGGTGGGCCCGAGACCTCATCAACGATGTCTCCGATCGTATGCGAGCTGCCGAATTCCCGGCCCGAGTCGAACCTCAGAAGTGTCTGAGCTGTCCTGTCCGCACCTCCTGCCCGGCAATCGGGCCACAGACGTTGGAAGAGTCCTGATGCGCTTCACTGCAGAACAACTGGCCCGCCTGACCGCCGCCGATCCCGGGCAGGCATTCCCACCGAGCGAAGAGCAGCGAATCATCATCGAAGCCGACCCGCAGCAATCGATGAAGGTCACTGCCGGCGCAGGTTCAGGCAAGACGACTGTGATCTCCCAACGCGTCGTATGGCTCGTGGCCAATGGCTTCGTGGCCCCCGAAGAGATCCTGGGGCTGACCTTCACTCGGAAGGCCGTGGGCGAACTGGGCGGTCGGATCAGAGTGCTCCTGGCCCGGCTGCGCCATAACCTCGGGCTGGGGGCGGAGATGAGCCTGCCTGGTCTCGACAACCCCACAGTGTCGACCTACAACTCCTATGCGGCTTCAATAGTCAGCGAGCACGGAATCAGCATCGGCATCGAACCAGAGACGGTGCTGCTCGATGATGCCGCCGCCCATACGATCGCCGGTTCGATCGTCGACTCCACCTCAACAGACGAGATCCCCGGGGACTTCGCACGAGAGACGATGATCGCTGACATCATCTCGCTGGCAGCGGCGATGAATGACCATGGTCGCGACCTCGACGAAGTCACGGACTATCTCGACCAGTGTCTGCAGGCACTCGTCTCGAGCAAGGGCAAGCCCGTGGATCCCAACGGTCGTCGGGCCAAACTCGAGGCGAAGATCAAGACAGCGAAATTGGCCGACGCATACATGATGGCCAAACGTCGCAACCTGGCCATGGATTTCTCGGACCAGGTGCGGTTCGCTCAGCGCATCCTCGACGAAGTGCCGGCGGCCCGCAGCGCCGAACAGCAGCGGTGGTCGATCGTTCTCCTTGACGAATTCCAAGACACTTCGGTCGCACAGCTGAACCTGCTGCACGACTTGTTCCAATCCACCGCTGTGACCGCCGTGGGCGATCCCAGGCAAGCCATCTACGGTTGGCGCGGTGCCAGCGCCGACAACATGATCCGCTTCTCAGCAGACTTCGACAATGTGGAAGCACTGACTCTGAGCACCAGCTGGCGCAACGACCACACGATTCTCCAAGTCGCCAACCGGACAGCTGAGGGATTGGCCGGGAGCAGAGAAACGCCGTTGTCGGCTCGCGCAGGAGCAGGAGACGGTGGCGTGGCCATCGACATCAGTTCGGGAGCACACGATCCGGATTTCCTCACTGTCGGACTCAGGTCACTGACACAGTGGGTCGCCACCGTTCCCGCAGGGTCATCCATCGCGGTTCTGTGCCGCAAACGCGCCCATTTCGCACCGGTTGCCGCGGCATTGGAAGCTGCCGGCTACGCCGTTCACGTCCACGGCTCATCGGGTCTCCTGAGCGACCCCTTCGTCGCCGACCTGCGGGCAGTGCTCACGGCCGCCGTCGACCCGATGGCCGGTGACAGTCTGATGCGGCTGATCAGCGGACGTCTGCTGGGACTCGGTGCCACAGACATCGCCGCTCTGCAGACATTCACCCGGAAGCAGAACGATTCGCGACTGGCCGAGTTCATAGGCGAGAGTCCTGACGGTGCTGGAGTCGTGCCCGAATCCATCGACCAGCCGACCATCGTCGAAGGCCTTGACGAACTCATCGACCTCTCTGACACGCTCGACGGGTCGGCACGCAACGCCGACGCACGGTCAATGGTGAACAACTTCCGCAATTCCGGTCTGAGCACGACCGCACTCGACCGCCTGGTGAGGTTGGCACGGGCTCTGCGCCATGTCCGTTCCGGTTCGGGGACCATCGCGACCATCATTCGTACCGCGATGACTGAAACCGGCGTCGACTCCGACATCTGGGGACTGAGTGACTCTCTGCGCAACCTCCACCGCTCTGCGATCGACTCCTTCCTGTCCGCTGCAAGCCAGTACTCGGCAACCGACGATCAGCCGTCCGTGCCGGGCTTCCTCGAATGGCTGACCCTGATGGAGGCGAAGGATGCGCTGAGCGTGGCCGAGCCGAATTCAGCCTCCGACGCGATCGACATCATGACGGTCCACGCCTCGAAGGGACTCGAGTTCGACGCAGTCGCTGTGCCGTCGTTGGTAGTCAAGGACTTCCCGACGGAACCGCGAGACAAAGAAGGGTGGATGGACAGAACAGCACTTCCGTACCCACTGCGAGGCGACCGCGCTCATCTGGTCGACTATGATCTTCGCACCGCCGACTTCGACACGAAGAAGGCACTCGATGAATGGGTCAGCGAATTCATCAAACCAGCCATCGCGGATGCGCACGAGGAAGAGGAACGACGCCTTGCCTACGTGGCATTCACCCGCGCCAAGCACTACCTGTGGTTGGGTGCGGAGCTGATGGGCGCCAGAGCCAACCCAGACGAACCGTCCCCGTTCCTGACCGAGGCGATCGAGGTACTGGAGTGCAATGTCGACATGCCGGAACCCGCCGAGGAATCTGCTGAGGACCGTATCGAAACAAGCATCTGGCCCGTGCCCCGGACTGACCGCGTGTCCACAGCCAGGCGAGCGGCAGACTGGGTCAGCTCCGCTGCCCCGGCCGGCCTGGATGAGTTGGGGCAGAAGCCGGGCTTGGTGGGCCGATATGCGCGACAGGCGCTGCGGATCAGCAGTCGCCAAGGCGCAGGCACCACCGGAAGCGTGCCGGATCGACTCTCGGCGACAGCACTCGTCTCGTGGCGCAGAGACCCCCAACAATTCATCACTCAGACATTGCGCCCGATCCCGAATCCCCCGAGCCGAGCCGCAGAGATCGGAACCACCTTCCACTCCTGGGTCGAGCAGCATTTCGGACAGGCGAGCATCGACATCGACGACGAACAACAGGTCCAGGCCATCGACAAAGCGACGATCGAACGTCTGCAGCAGACATTCATCGGCTCCGAATTCGCGAGCAGGCATGCCGATCACATCGAGATGTCATTCGAACTCGTCCTCGGCCGGTTCAGAGTCCCTGGCAAGATCGACGCGGTCTTCATCACAGGCGATCACGCTGAGGTCGTTGATTGGAAGACGTCCAAACAGCCGGACGAGCAGACTCTGGAGGTCATGAAATGGCAACTGGCTCTCTACCGGTTCGCCATTCAGCGGGTCCATCCCGAGATCACCGAGGTGACGGGGACCTTCTACTTCGTCGGCAGCGACGACATCGTGAGGTTCACCCAGCTGCCGGAGGAAGCCGACATCATTGCGTGGTTGGAGGCCAACGACAGCACGTGAGGCAGGAACAGCTCAGTTTGAGGGGCGAGGAATTCCCCCGGTCGGTTCACCGTCGTCCGATGCGGCATCCTTGTCGATGATGTCTTCAGTCTCCGACTCGGGCTCTTCGGGCGGCACAGCCTCCGTGTGAACTGGGTCGTGGACCGTGTCTGCGGCTGCTGGTTCCGGGGGAGTGGCAGCAGGCTGGGCATCGTCTTTGGCGAACAGGACATCGTTGAACGAGGACAGAAGTTCACCTGCGTCCTGAATTGCCTCCTCATCGCCGGAATCTACTGCTTCGAGCAACCAGTCGAGAACGGCGAATTCGGCCAACAGCTCGGCACGGGTGATGACATGTTCGTCGGCCCGTGGTCGGGAGTTTCTGTACTCGCTGAAGAAGGACGGAACAGCAGCAGGATCGATCAGCGCCGAGGCTGCAGCCAAATCGATGGCAGGGTCTGAGACCCGCATACGCTCGATTCCCGACAGCGCGAGTACGCGTTCCTGATCGGTGTAGACACTGGTTTCGTCGATCGCACCGTGGATGGGGGTGGCGAGGAAGCGCCAGAGAGAGACCTTCTCAAACTCCTCTTCCCAATGCTGGAGCAGATCAGCTGGCACCCGACCTGTGGCCGCGGCCTGGTCGAGCCTCTCGAGGATCTGAAACTGGAACCGTGAGGGGTCCTCGACGGGGAAACCCGCCTCGGAAATCGATTCTGGTGCTGCCGAATGTACGGTGGCCAGAGCCTGTGCCAAGGAACTAGCTCGAGCGACGTCTGCAATGGCCTGATCACCCACAGGGGCACCAGGCAGGGGGTCGATCAGGGTCACAGTGATCGGTGCAGACGTGTCGAAGTATGCAGGCTCAACCTCGGTGATGGCGCGCAGATGAGGCCAGACGAATCCGGCATGCGGATACATCATGTCGTAGATTCGAGCTGCTTCGGCAGCCGAACCGGTGTCTGCTGACCGATCGAGGCTTGTCTGTGCTGTCGCCACCAACTGCTGCTGACCATCGTCGAGCAGAACTCTGATTCCCAGTCCCAACGACGGTAGGGGGACCCATTCCGTCGGGGAAAAGTCGTCGAGCATCGTTGCCGCGACAGCTGCCAACTTGAGCGCCTTGGTATTCACCCTCCCCAATCTACCGTCTGGCACGGCCGGAGACAGAAGATTTGGCCGTTGAGCGTGTCAGCACCCACACTTCTCGCGTCAGGACCCTGAGTTATCGTGGAGGACATGAAGCCACTGCCACCCGTGAAACCGATCAGTCTGGCCCGTCATGGAATCGATCGCGACCATCTTTCTCGTGGCCAAGACGGTGACCTGGAAAAACTGTGGGCCAGCGGAGCAAAACCCGTGTTCGAACATCGTGGTTCACTCCTCGTGGCGTCGGGGGGTCTGTTCATCAGTGATCCAGATTTGGTGCCGGGAGGCCAAACCGAGATCTATCTCGGTCGCGATGGTGAAGGACACCAGTACATCGGAGTCTCTCTCGATGATTCCGGCCGCAGTCAACTCGATACGTCGCTGGCGACGTGGCGGGCACGCGACGCCACAGACCTGCTGACCGCACCGGGAGAGGGCATCGACAGCGCCGAGCCGGTCTGGTTGCCCCTGCGCCAATTGGCAGAATCGCTCGACGACGTGCAGGTGTCCCTGGCTTGTGAGATCGTGAGCCTGGGCAATTGGCACAGAGCCCACCAGTTCTCGCCCCGCACCGGACTGCCCACCCGACCAACCATGGGAGGCTGGGTGAGATCGGACCCCGAGAATGACAGCGAACATTTCCCCCGCACTGACCCAGCCGTCATCGTCCTCATCATCAACACAGATGAGGACGGGGTCGAAAGAGTGCTGCTGGGCAACAACGCGGCCTGGGAGGCCGACCGCTTCTCCCTGCTGGCTGGTTTCGTCGAACCCGGTGAGACCCTTGAACGCGCTGTCATTCGCGAAGTGTTCGAAGAAGCTCATGTCGAAGTGAGGAATCCGCAGTACCTCGGATCCCAACCCTGGCCGTTTCCGTGTTCACTGATGCTCGGCTTCTCAGCTGAAGCCCCAAGCCTCGAATTCGCTGCCGATGAGGCAGAGATCGCCACACTGACATGGTTCACCCGGGAAGAGCTGCACGCAGCCATCGAAAGCGGCACGGTCCGTGCCCCCGGACTCGTATCGATCGCCGGGCAGGTCCTTTACAGCTGGTTGGACAACATTTGAATGCTCAGGCCGTAGCACTGCTCGATGCCCTCGACGACGAGCAGAAGGAGGTCGCCACCCAATTCTCTACACCGGTGATCGTTCTGGCAGGCGCCGGGACAGGCAAGACCCGTGCGATGACCCATCGTATCGCCTACGGCATCGCCACCGAGGTGTTCCCTCCTAACCATGTTCTGGCCCTGACCTTTACGGCCAAGGCCGCAGGGGAGATGCGCTCGCGCCTGCGTGACCTCGGTGTACCCGCGGTCCAGGCCCGGACCTTTCACTCCGCTGCTCTGCGCCAGCTGCGCTTCTTCTGGGATCGCTTCGCAACAGGTGACTTCCCCCGAATCATTGACAACAAAGCCGGAATCCTGGGGTCAGTGCTGCAGGGAATGGGCATCGAGACCAGCCGGGAATTGAATCGGGACGTGGCCTCCGAACTCGAATTCGCTGCCGCGTCGCTCCTCGGGGTCGACGACTATGCCACCCACGCCGCTACGCGCGATCTTCCCGGCACATTGAGTGTTGAGGACATGGTGCGCATCTTCGAGGCGTACAGTGAAGCGAAGACACGCGGGCGTCTCATGGACTTCGAAGACGTTCTGCTTGTTCTGGACGGAGTCCTCGCCGAGTATCCCGCAATCGCAGCAGACATTCGCGATCAGTACCGACACTTCGTCGTCGATGAGTTTCAGGACGTTTCGCCCCTCCAATACGATGTCCTCTCGCGCTGGCTGGGGCCACGGGACAACCTCTGCGTCGTCGGTGACCCGGCCCAGACGATCTATTCGTTCGCCGGAGCAGATTCTTCACTGCTGGGGACACTCGATGCCTCATTGCCCACGTCGACGACGATCCAACTGGTTCGCAACTATCGGTCATCGAAGGCGATTGTGTCCACGGCGAATAACCTGCTTCGCCACACATCGCGGACCGCATTGACCTTGCGCACCGACAACCCTGAAGGCCAAGCGCCGGTCATGACTGAGTACCCGACCGATGATGCTGAAGCCGTTGGGGTCGTCAAGGCCATCTCCGCCGAGGTTAATGCCGGTCGTCGTCCGCGCAACATCGCAGTTCTGTTCCGCACGAATGGTCAGAGTCCCGCCTACGAGCAGGCTCTGGCCGCAGCCGGAATCCCGTATGTTCTGCGCGGAGGAGAACGGTACTTCGCGCGTAAGGAAGTCAAAGAAGCCATTCTTATGCTCAAGGCGGCCCGTGCCACCTCAAGTGGCAGATCCCTGCCTGAGGTCGTCGCCGAGGTGCTGGTGTCCCTGGGATACTCGACCAAACCGCCTGCAGCAGGTGCAAGTCGACAGAAATGGGAATCACTGAAGGCTCTGGTTGATCTGGCGGGGACGCTCCAAGCAGGATCTGAACTGCCGGTGCCTCTAGAAACTTTTCTCGCTGATCTCAGCGATCGCGCCGAACACCAATTCGCTCCCGATATCGAAGGCGTCACCCTGGCCTCGTTCCACGCCGCAAAGGGCCTCGAATGGGACAGTGTGCACCTCGTCGGACTCAGTGAGGGCCTGTTGCCCATCAGCTACGCCCAGACGCCGCGAACGGTCGCTGAGGAGCGTCGCCTATTCTATGTGGCGCTGACCCGTGCGGGCAGAGATCTCAGCTTGAGCTGGTCACAGTCACGCCATGATTCCAGGCAGCGACCGCGTAAGCCGTCCCGATTCCTCAGCGAGCTCGGTCGCATTGATCCATCTGCAGGTCACGGCCGTCGCACTTCGACCACGGTGGCGATGAACCGTTGTCGATCATGCGGCAAGGTGCTCGTCTCCCAAGTCGACCGGGCCCTGTCACGGTGTGCCGACTGCCCACCCGACATCGACCTCGAACTCCTTGACCGACTGCGCCGGTGGCGGGCACGCGTCGGTTTGGAACAGGGTCTGCCTCCCTACCTCGTTCTCACCGACACATCCATCTCTGCGATTGCAGAGATCAGGCCCCAGGACATGACTGCATTGGCGAAGATCCCAGGTGTCGGAGCCACCAAACTCGAACTCTACGGGTCAGGACTATTGAGCCTGCTCGTCGATTAGGTCGAAGTGCGGTACAGATACTCGACATTGGCAGCGGGGATGGAAAGCCAGACTCTCGTCCGTGCCGATCCCTGTGGCCAGTGAGACGTTTCTATTCACCGGTTCTGTATCGGGCTGCAACAGCGATCGTCTGAGGACCTGGACGACGTTGAGTGCGCCGAGCACACGTGACAGGGGATCGCTGAGACTTTCTCTGTCGGGGAGTGCTCGAACGTGGGAATACTGGTCCAACCAGGAATCATCGGCGTCCTTCTTCCGCAGGCACGCACAGACGGCGCACGGTGTCGTTCCCGGACGGATGAGGCCAGTGACCTCGAGAGAATACTCCCCGATCACCACCTGGCAATAGGGAACTTCGTGATCTGTGAGCCAAGTTGCGACGTGTATATCCGGGACGAGGTAGGACGTCGTGATCACCAGCGGTGAGGACAGCAGATCGAGCTCCTCGACGCGGCGCTGCTCTGCGATGGCGAATCCGGAGGCTGAGAGATACTGCTCGGTGACTGCTCGCAGCGGGCCCAGCACCACGATCGGCGATTCGCCGAGGAGCCTCGACACACGATCGGGGGATAGGGCGAAGATCTGTGCAGTCGCCAACAGCGGCGAACTCTTCGTCACCAGCACGGCATCGGAATCGTCGGGAACCAGCACTCCTGCTTCGTCGAGCAAGGTGATCAACGAACTCGCCCGGCCCAGGTCGGCACCGAGATCCTGTGCCCGCGAATAGTACTGGGCCGAACCGACACCCATTCGGAGTTCCTCGACGAGGGTGACATCTGCGGGCAGGAGACCGTCGATGAGGACAGGATCATCGACGCCGAACTGCACACACGATGGCGACCGCCACGTGATCGGCACACTGGGAAAAATCCGGAACATGTCTCCACCTCACCTCGAACCCTTCGGACTTCCACAGTAGTGAAGGTGGAGAGCATCCGCCATGGACGAGATGGAACTGTGGAAAACCCTGTGGAAAACAGTCGAGGGCAAGCCGGAAAATGCATCCCGACGTGCCCTCAACCGCTTTGTGCCCCAGGCGCTCGCGGAGACTCGTGCAGCTTCCCCTTCCGCACGCATCTCCGGGTTTTCCGGGGTCAATCATAGAACCTATTCTGCATTTGCCGCCCCGTCAATGTCGGTTCATCCACAGACCAGTCAACAGAGTGTGGATAACCTGTGGATATGTCGCCCTGAGTTGTGGAGAAAAGGTGCCTTGAATGATTGAATTTGGGACTCCGGGGAGAGCGAAACCGTAGGTCACTTCCGCATACAGCGGTCTCCATGGATGATTCGGCCTGGGGACAGCCCCACGGGGCTGTCGAAATGACGATACTCAGGAAACTCACAAGTAGAGACAGGTGATTCGACGGCTGACGAATTTCCTATGATGGGTCTGTGGCAACTCTACACAGATGGACCGAAGAAGATGTGCTGCGGGCTATCGCCCGTGGGGAGATCGAAGTGCGTCGCTCCGCGCGCCGCAAGAAGACCATTTCGGTTTCGAAGGAAGTCGATACCTACGTTCTCAGCACGCCTGTGCGATACAGCGTGGAACACAACATTCGCTCGTTGACCGATCTGTTCAATCGCCTCGCGGCCAGGGACCATTCTTCGGCGTCGGACCTCGTCGCTGTGGCAGATGAGATGAACGCCCGCTATTTCGATGGGCGTCTGCGTCCGCAGTCGATCAGGTGGGTGACAAATCAGAACATCAGTCGGTGGGCATCGACGACGACCTCGTCAGGAGACATCAGGGTCTCCCACCGTCTGCAGGCCGTGCCTCGTTGGGTGCTGGAGACCGTCATCGTCCATGAGCTAGCTCATCTGCAGGTCGGACCGCACAACAA
Source organism: Brevibacterium sp. FME37 (assembly GCF_014897485.1). NCBI lineage: Bacteria > Bacillati > Actinomycetota > Actinomycetes > Micrococcales > Brevibacteriaceae > Brevibacterium > Brevibacterium sp. FME37. The sequence continues at coordinate 108,689 of NZ_JABUYE010000002.1, read as the reverse complement.
GGCATTCCATGAGTTGGCGGACAGGCACCCCCGTCAGGCAGAGGCGAAGCTCTATCTAGAGGGCTTCAGTGCAGGAGAGCAATTCAGTCGTGGCGGCGGTCGCTGACCTGTCGTGCTTCCACACCTGCCCGATAGAGTTCCGGCAGTCGCACAATGAGGTCGGGCATCAACGCGGTCGGCAGGGCAGTGAGAGGGAACCACTTCACTGCCAGAGACTCGTCGGAGACGACTGGAACCTGGTCCACAGACGCGATAGCGGCGAACACCACGTCGAAGTGACGTTCGCACGCACCGAAGGAGGCCGAGAGATCATGCACATGGAGATCGATCGGGGCGGGGGAGAACCAGGTCAGCCGACTCAGTCCGCTCTCCTCCATGGCCTCTCTGCGGGCCGCAGAACGCAGACTGTCGTCTTCGGCCTCGAGGTGACCCCCGAACTGACCCCAGAGACCGGCCTTGCGGTGGTGGTTGAGGAGCACGGACTCCGTGTCCGGGTCGAAGACGAGGCAACTGGCAGTGACATGCTCAGCACCAGCCTCGCGTTGCAGCGCTGAGGCGCCGACGGCGGTGAAGAGGCGCTCGAAATCGAGCGTGAAATCAGACGGTGCCGACGTGGCGCCGACCTCGGCACGGGCGGTCTCGAGATGGATCATTCAGCTCTCGCTGCGGCCGCCAGTCTCATCACCCTCGTCTGACCCATCGTCGGTGTCGGAGCTCGAGCTGGTGTCGGAGTCGGAACTAGCGTCGGATCCGGCGTTGTTCTGCGGTTCCGAGTCCCCGCTGGTTTCGGTACCTTCAATACCTTCGGCGAGAATACGGTTCAAGGCCTCGTCAAGAGTTGATTCGCTGGTCCATTCGGCATTTCGACGTTCGGAGTATCCCAACGGATCGTCGAGATCCTGTGTTGTGGGCAGAAGGTCGGGGTGTGAGAACACCTTGTCTCTGGCCTCTGTGCCTCCCTGCGTCTCGAGGTATCCGAACAGCGCCGCAGCATCACGCAGACGCCGTGGATTGAATTGCAGGCCGACCAAGGTTGAGAACGTCTTCTCAGCAGGGCCCGCGGTGGCTCGACGGCGGCGCAGAGCCTCACGGATCTGGTCGCGTCCCGGAAGATGAGCACATGCGGAGTAGACGACGACGTCGACCCATCCCGCGATGACCGCGAGGAGGTTCTCCAGATTCGTCAGTGCCTTCTTCTGATCCTCGGTCGTCGGGGGATTGAACAGTCCCTGGCGGATATTGTCACTGAGGTCGGAGATGTTGGATGGATCGATCTGTGAGGCCATGTCCTCGATCTGTGAGGTATCGACCTTCAGACCCTGCGCATAGCGTGTCAACGCAGCTTCTACCTGTGCACTGAGCCACGGGGCCCGTTCGAACAGTGCAAGATGTGCGAGCTCTTGGGCGGCCAGGTAGATCCGGACTTCCGAAGCGTCAACGTCGATCTCAGACGCGAACTTCTCCACGTTGGTCTCCACGAGCACTGCACTGTCCTGCGGCAATAGGGGCAGTCCCACCTCGGTGCCGGTCAGCACGCTCTCCGACAACGCGCCCACGGCCTGACCGATCTGCATTGCGAACATCGAATCGCTCATCGAGCCGAACATCGAAGAGGCACCTGCGAGGATTCCCTTCATCTCTGCCGGCATCTGAGTCTCCAGTGCCCCTGTCAGGGCAGTGGACATGTTCTCCTTGATCGGGAGCACGAATTTCTGCCACCCGGGCATGGTCTCGCTGACCCAGTCCTCGCGGGTGAGTGTGCGGGCTGCTCGGTTGGCCACGGAGAACTCGGTGGCTTCGGCGAGCCAGAGTTCGGCAAGTCGGAAGGCGTCTGTGGTTGCCTTAGCAGATTCCTCGCCCACAGCGGGGTCAGGAGTCGGGATCGCCTTCTTCGCGATCTGCGTCGCCTGCGCCTGAGAGTCGGCGCCCTGCCCGAAGAGACCTTGCATCTGATTCATGATCGTCGACATCATCGCGGGATCGATCTGGAAGCCCTGCGGACCGGCGTTGCCGTCCTTGTCTTCGCCCTGACCGGCCCCGGGACCGTTGGCTCCGAAGAGCATTCCGAAGATCTGCTCGAACGGATTCTGTTCGTTGTTATTGTCATCGCTCATTTTCTCAATGCCCCCAAGAATCGGTTTGTCCTATACGTTAACGGTTCCGGATGTGGGAAGCTTCCCAATTCCGGGAGGTTTCGGAGGATGTTCGCACCGGGCGAAAGGAGTCTGTGAAACTCACGGTCAGGTTTCAACTAGACTGGTCGGGCGGTGCAGCGAAAGGAACACATGACAGCTAATACTCCTCGGGCCGTGCCGGTGCCCGAAGCACCGACGCGTGGCAACGCTCGCCGACGCGCCCCACGTCTGACCACGACTTCAGGGGTCATGACCTATCTCCTCATCGCTCTGGCAGTTCTGCTGCCGGTGCCATACATGTTGCAGCTGCCCGGCCCGGTCTTCAACACCCTCGGTGACTATCAGGGCAAACCCATGATCCACGTCACCGGCGCCAAAACCTACCCGACCGATGGTCGCATCGACATGCTCACGGTGGCTGTTAGCGGCGGCCCGGGTCGTGACACCTATGCTTCGCAGGCCCTCGGCGCTCTGCTCCACGGCAAGGAAACAGTCATCCCCACCGAGGCCTACTACCCACTCGACACGACGAGGGAAGACGTGGCGGCCACCAACGCGGTGGAGATGTCATCCAGTCAGGATGTGGCCGTTGCGGCCGCAATGGGACAGCTGGACAAGCCGTACGAGGTTCATCTTCTCGTCGGCGACGTAGTTCCCGACTCTCCCGCCGAGGCGAAACTGCGCAAGGACGATCGGATCATGTCCGTCAACGGCAAAAAGTTGGGTTCCGACCCTGCAGCCGCACAGATCATGAGCGAGACGGTACAGTCCTCTGACTCGGTTGACCTCGTCGTCGAACGCGGGGGTAAGAAGATCGACGTCGCGCTGAAACCTGAGCCGATCGATGGTCGCAAAGCCATCGGCATCAGTATGAAACAGGACTTCAAATTCCCCGTAGACGTGGCATTCAATGTTGAGGGTATCGGCGGCCCATCTGCCGGCACCATGTTCGCATTGGCGATCATCGACGAACTCACACCCGGGGCGATGACCGGTGGTAAGCATGTGGCAGGAACCGGCGAGATCGATCCTGCAGGAAAAGTGGGCCCCATCGGTGGTGCCCGACAGAAGGTAGCGGCCTCGACTGAGCAGGGGGCGAAACTCTTCCTTTCCCCCGCAGACAACTGCGCAGAAGTCATCGAGGCTGCCGATCAATCCAAAATCACGGTGGCGCGAATCGATAATCTCGATGATGCGCAGAACGCCGTGGAACATTACGCAGCTGGAGACACTTCAGATCTGAAGAAGTGTCCGGCCAGCGGCGCCGACAACAACGAGAAAGGGCAGTAGTGAGCTCTCCGTCCTCACCCACCTCCGCACGAATGCCGACGAACCGGCCCAGACGTTCGCCTCTGCTGCTCACTCTTGTGTCAGTGGCGATTCTGCTCGTCGCTTTCATCGCGTTCACACAGGTGTACACCGAAGTTCTGTGGTTCAAGCAGATCGATGCTTCACAGGTTTTCCGCACCATGTGGTTCACCCGCGGACTCACCTTCCTCGCCGGATTCGTCATCATGGCGGTCCCGGTGTGGCTGAGCCTGCATCTGGCCTTCAGCAATCGCCCGGTGTATGCGCCGACAACCCCGCGCCAGGAGAACCTCGATCGGTACCGTGAAGCAATCGAGCCGCTTCGGAAGGTCGCGACCTTCGCGATCCCAGCGGTCGTCGGCCTGCTCAGCGGAATCACCGCCTCGGCGCACTGGAACACCGTCTTGCAGTGGATGAATTCGACCTCGTTCGGCTCGCAGGATGCCCAGTTCGGGATGGACAAGTCGTTCTTCGTCTTCGTCCTGCCCGGCCTGCGATTGATCGGGGACCAGGTGGGGATGGCGGTGCTGCTGTCGCTCATCGCTGCACTCGTCGGACATTATCTCTTCGGCGGTATCCGCCCGGGAGAGCAGAAGGGCGTCATCCTGACGAAGACCGCCCAGTGGCAGCTGGGAATCACCGTTGCCGCCCTGGTCCTCGTTCAGGCAGGCCGTCTCTGGCTTGCCCGGTACGAACGACTGACTTCGACGGGTGGCATTGTTCCCGGAGTGACCTTCACCGATGACAGGGCGGCACTTCCGGCCATGGCCATAGTCGCGATCGCAGCGGTGCTTGTGGCGTTGCTGTTCGTCTATACGGCGTGGAAGGGAAACTGGCGGATCTCGCTCATTGCGACCGCCACACTCATCGTCCTCGGTGGCATTTCGATCATCGCCTATCCCGCGATGGTTCAGCAGTTCCAAGTCGCTCCGTCCCAGCAGAGCCTGGAATCTGAATACATTCAGCACAACATCGATGCGACCCGTGACGCCTTCGACTTCGATGACGTGGATGTCACTCCCTACGAACCGAGCACCAGTGGTGAGAAAGGTGCATTGCGCGAAGACGCTGAGACTGCTGCATCGATTCGTCTCCTCGACCCCAACTTGGTATCGGACACGTTCCGCCAGCTCCAGCAGGTCAGGCCCTACTACTCCTTCCCCGAACAGCTCGACGTCGATCGCTACAACATCGACGGTGAGAAGCGCGACACCGTGATCGCGGTGCGTGAATTGGCTCCGGACTCGGTGAACAACCAGAGCTGGTACAACCGTGCAATCGTCTACACGCACGGGTTCGGTGTTGTCGCCGCCAACGGCAATCAGCGTAACCCCGATGGTGAACCGGTGTTCATGGAATCCGACATTCCGCCCAAGGGAGAGTTCCCGAAATACGAACCGCGCGTGTACTTCGGTGAGGATTCACCGGACTACTCGATCGTCGGCGGCGAGAAGGACACAACTCCTCGAGAGCTGGACTACCCGTCCGATGAGGATAGTGGTTCGGGCCAGGTGAACAACACGTTCACCGGTGACGGCGGGCCATCCGTGGGTGGACTCTTCAACCGTCTCGCCTACGCTCTGAAATATCAGGACGAGCAGATCCTGCTCTCCGACGCGGTCAACGAGAAGTCCCAGATCCTCTACGAACGCCATCCGCGTGAACGCGTGCAGAAGCTGGCACCGTTCCTCAAGATCGATGGAGACCCGTACCCGGCTATCGTCGACGGCAAGATCAAGTGGATCCTTGACGGCTACACAACAGCAAAGGACTACCCGTATTCGACGCCTCAGCCGCTGCAGGAGGCCACCGAGGATTCGGTGACGGCAACTGCGCCCAACTCCGTGGCGACACTTCCGGATGAAGAGGTCAACTACATTCGGAACTCGGTGAAGATCACTGTCGATGCCTATGACGGCAAGGTCGACATGTTCCAGTGGGACAAGAAGGATCCTGTTCTCAAGACGTGGATGAAGATCTTCCCGGATCTCATCAAACCCTCGTCCGAGATGTCGGGCGACCTGATGAACCACGTGCGATATCCGGAAGACCTGTTCAAAGTGCAGCGTGATCTGCTCACGAAGTACCACGTGACTTCGGCCAGCGAGTTCTACACCGGCCAGGACTTCTGGACGCTGCCGACGGATCCGACGAAGAAGGCCAACAGCGGTCTGACTCAGCCTCCGTTCTACATGACCCTGCAGATGCCGGGCCAGAAGTCCCCGTCGTTCTCTCTGACGAGCTCCTATATTCCTGCACGCTCCTCTGAGGGGCAGGCACGGAACAACTTGACCGGCTTCCTGTCAGCAGATGCCGATGCCGGCGGTTCCAAGGGAGAGGTTGCAGAAGGATACGGCAAGCTCAGGCTTCTGCAGCTGCCGCGTAACACGACGGTGCCCGGACCAGGTCAGGCTCAGAACAACTTCAATACTGCCCCGGATGTTCAGCGCAGCCTGAACCTGCTTCGTCAGGGTGAGTCTGAAGTCCAGAACGGCAACCTGCTCACATTGCCCGTCGGCGGCGGTCTGCTCTACGTGCAGCCCGTCTACGTACGGTCCGCAGGCGACACGTCCTACCCACTGCTCCAGCACGTACTGGTGGCATTCGGCGAGGACATCGGATTCGCTCCGACCCTGGACGAAGCCCTCGACCAGGTCTTCGGCGGCGACTCAGGTGCCAAGGCCGGCGACGCGGGTACCGAGGACAGCGGTGCAGCAGGCAAGTCGGGCGGGTCCAAGAGCGACGACGATTCCGGCTCCAAGCCTGATGACAAGAATCTCAACGATGCGCTTGAGAAGGCTAAGAAGGCTATGGAGGATTCCGACGCAGCCCTCAAGGAGGGTGACTTCGAGAAGTATGGAAAGGCGCAGGATCGTCTGAAGAATGCGATTGAAGATGCGGTAGCAGCCGATCCTTCTCTCGCCGAGGATGGTTCGAAGGACGGAGCGTCAGCTCCGGCCAGTGCCCCTGCCGATAAGGGCGGGGACAACTGACACCCGCGCCGGTCGACGTTGAATGAGTCAGGCCCCTGGGATCCGTTCGGATCCCAGGGGCCTGACTCATGTGCCGGGGCCGACATGCGGGCCGCCCCTTTCAGGGAGGCGACGGCTTAGTCGGGTCAGTCTGTCAGGTATCCATCGAGGTCATCGACGATCTGTTTCGCCCCGATTGGCCCCAACCCGAGGAACCAGACGTCGTCTTCGACTCGGAAGGCTCTGTCGTCCTCTACTGCCTTTATCCCCGACCATTGGCTGCCGGAGACTGCTGCGGTCTCACCGGTGGCCTCAGGGTCGCCATAACTGGTGTAGAAGACGTAGTCTCCACCAGCCTGGTCCAGATTCTCCGGAGAGATCTCGACCGCGAGCTCAGCAACGTCCTGTGCTTCAGGACGGGCGAGCCCGGCATCGTCGAGGATGACGCCGATGAGGGACTTGTTGCCGTAGAGCCGCAACCTGTCGGGCATGAATCGCACGAGTGAGATAGTCGGCTCGCCCTCGACCGTCTCGTCGAGTTCGTCGGTGGCCTTCGCATATTCATTGAGCACGTCTGTGGCTTCATTCTCCATGCCCAGCGCCTCGCCGACGAGCATGAAGTTCTCCTTCCACGGGAACCCCGGCCGAATCGAGAACACCGTGGGTGCGATTGATTCGAGTTCGTCGTGGAGCGTGTCGGCACGCAGTTGGCTGCCCAGAATGAGATCCGGCTCAAGCTCGGCAATCGCCTCGAGATCGAGTTCGTTGATCGTGCCCACCGTGTCGACGTTTTTGACCTGATCGTCCAGGTAGGAGGGCACCGGGTGAGCTCCCTCGGTGGTGACCATACCGACGGGAGTGATGCCCAGGGCGAGGACATCGTCGAGTTCACCGGTGTCGAGCACGACGACCCGTTTGGGCGCTTCCTCAATCTCGGTGGTGCCGTTGGCATGTTTCACCGTGCGGGGAAATGCCCCGGGCTCAGCATCACTTCCCAGCTCAGCGGTCTCTTCATCGGCTTTTGCGAAGGCTTTACCACCGGTAGCAACATCCTTTTTTCCAGTGTCCTCACCCCTGTCAGCTTCTGTGCCGGATGTGCAGGCGCTGGTGAGCAGGAGGACGGACAAAGCGGTTGCGGCCACTGCGCAGGTTCCGCGGGAAGTAATATGCATAAGGTAAGCGTAACCTTGCTAACGGTGACTCTTGGGCGCTGGTGTCACTCAGTCACAGGTGGCACGTGGTCACAGTTCACACTTAGTCACGGTTGATACGGTGGAGGGCCAAATTCACACGCTGTCCGAGGATTTCGTTTCCCTCCTGACGCAGCAGGCCTGTGGCCAAGCGACTGTGACAGGTGCTGGGTGTGCCGTCGGCATAGATGATCCGCCACCACGGCGCAGCATCAGCGATCTGACCCACGAGGCGTCCTGCCTGGCGGAGGCCGACGTTGATTATGGTCGCGATGTCTCCGTACATTGCCACGTATCCGGCAGGCACAGATCTCACAGCCCTCCGAACTGCGTCTTGGAGGCTCGGCCGCTTCGCACTCGCAGAATCAATCGGGCTGCGCATTGCCGTACCGCCTGATTGCAAATGTGGTGGAGTTACAGCCGTTGCCTCCTGAACCGATATAGAGTAGGAATCGCCCTGTGTTCATAAGCGCCTGTGCTCCCATGATCTGCATCCCTCATCTAAGTTGAGCGTGACCGTTGGTATCTCTTCCACCCTAGACCTGCGGTTGAAGATCTGGCGCGGACGATGGGGGGCTATAGGTCAGTAGATGTGTACGGGGGAGCGCGGGTCAGGTGAATGCGTAGAGCCCCCATCCAATGGATGGGGGCTCTACGACTTTCGTGGCGGGGGCAAGATTTGAACTTGCGACCTCCGGGTTATGAGCCCGGCGAGCTACCGAACTGCTCCACCCCGCGGCGTTTGTTTACTTGGTAAATACTACGTCCTCGCAAGTCAGAAGCATAATCGGCATGCAGATGACACTACGTCTCCCCCGGCAACACGGCCGAGTCGCCACCGCAGGATGTTGTTTTGGACAGGGCCGGGGGATCGGGGGAGAAGGGGGCTGCTGAAGGTTTGGTTGACTTCATGACGAGATCGTCCGGGCATTCTTCGGCCCTGGCCGGAGCGGTCGTCGGCTGCTTCCGTCTCGTACGAACCCCATCGATGCCCAGCCTGTGCATCAACCTCTTGCTGGTGCACCGGGCCACCGGACCGAACCGGCCGGTATGCTCACGATTGATCGCCTTCCACATCTTCCGCGCCCCGTAACAGGAATAGTTCGCCTCATAGATGTCTTGGATGATGACCATGAGTTCCCGGTCCTGACGGGGACGGGCTGAGGGTAGGCGCTTCTTAAGCGCGTAATACGAGCTCACAGCAATCCGTGCAGCAGTCCCTGAAAGGGCGCGCACGATTGGCTCGACTCCGAACTCGTCGCAGTTGTTGTCGATGAAGCCGACGATTCCCCCGCAAGCGGGAGGTGCCCCCTCTTGGATGGGCGGTCGAGCTCCGCCGCGAAGAAAGCCGACGCCCGGCGCAGTATTTGGTTTGCCCGTTTCGCTTCGGTCAACTCGGCGCGCAGTCGACGGTTCTCGGCATCAAGGTCGACCGATTCCGCCGGCGTGGCTTTGCCGGAGTCCTTGTTCTTGCGCACCCAGACTCACAGGGTCTCCTTGCTCAGGCTGAGTTCGTTCGCGACGCGGGTGATTGCCCCATTCGCGGTCTCAGGATCGGCTTGAGTATGGATGACGAGTTCGACGGCACGAGCTTTGGGTTCGTCGGTGTATTTCATTGGTATGAGAGGATCTCCTTCTTCCAATCTCCCTGCCTCTATTATCCTCAGGGCGATGGCGATTCACCTCCTCAAACACCGTACTCGTGCCCACGCCGGCACGCCTCGACCCTCGTACGTCAGACCGGGCCAGACCTGGTGGTACACACACCTACGGACCAGGCGGGCGTGGAGACTCCTGGCCGGACTGATCCGTGACGACCAGCTTTTCACCTGGTTGGGCCTGGCGAAGGCGGGCGTCAAGGTCGCGCGGACGACGAACCCGTTAGAGGGCGGGTCGAACGGGGCCGTCAAGGAGTTCCTACGACTCTGCAAGGGTCTAACGGCCGATCATGCCGGGCGGGGAGTCGACTGGCTGTTGTATCTGCAGACAGAAGCTGCGAGGGATCCGTGGGACTTCGTCACGTCGGCTGCGAGGACGAAGAAGCCTCGGCGCACAGCCGCGGAGGCTGATGCCAGTCGCCGGGAGACAAAGTCTTTGTATGGGACGTCGTTCAGCGTCAAGGACGGTAACGGGATCCAGAAAGTGTGGGACGGGCGATCACGGTGAGACCATCAGGGCTAGCCTGCCGGACACACTCTACCCATACACACATTTTGGCCTATGACCCCCAATCATGGGGATGCGGGGAGCCAGAGACAAAGAATGTGCCGCGAAACCGAGTGAACGATTTCGCGACACATTCGCAACGTGGCGGGGGCAAGATTTGAACTTGCGACCTCCGGGTTATGAGCCCGGCGAGCTACCGAACTGCTCCACCCCGCGTCGTGTTTTCTACTTTACACGAGTGGTCTCCTGCGGGCCAAACCGTTTATGAGTGACGTCCAACACATGTCTGCTTGCCGTTCAACTGGCGCCCCATTCTGGAATTGAGTGCGTCTATTGAGTTGCATGTAGTTGAAATAAAAACTAAAATCATTCTTGTACTTCAAATTTCAACCAACAGGAGAAATCATGACTGCTCTTCCAAAGGGACTCACTGCAGGAACCTGGAACATCGACCCAGTGCACTCCGAGTTCACATTCACCGCACGCCACGCTGGCGTCTCGAAGGTGCGCGGACACTTCGAGGACATCGCTGGCAGCGTCAACGTCGGTGAGACCCTCGAAGGCAGCACAGTTGCCGCTGAGGCCGACGTCGAATCGATCACCACACGCAATCCTCAGCGCGACGGTCACCTTAAGGGCGGTGACTTCTTCGAGGCTGAGAACAACCCGAAGCTGACCTTCAAGTCCACACGGATCAACGCTGCTTCCAATGAAGAGTTCGAACTCATCGGTGACCTCACGATGCGCGGTGTGACGAAGGAAGTCACCTTCGCCACCGAGTTCAGCGGCGTTGCCACCGATCCCAACGAGAACCAGGTCGCGGGCCTCTCGGCTGCGGCCCAGGTCGATCGTAAGGACTTCGGTATGGAGTTCAATGCCGTCCTCGGCGGTGGAGAACTGCTCGTCTCCAACAAGATCAAGATCGAACTTGAACTCGAACTCGTCAAGGCCTGAACAGTCTGACGCTGACGCTGCCACAGGTGCATCTGCGCTGTGGCGGTCACAGTGAAAAGGAGTGAATAGAGGAGGGGACGAATCGCAGAACTGCGATTCGTCCCCTCCTCTATATGTGCCGGCTCTGTGTGAGCCTGGTGCTTCGTTCTGTGTTCAGATCAGGGCTGGTGGCATCAGTCCTGGCTGCGCAGCGCATTGGGATTCTGCTTCAGGTCGGCAGCCAGCTCGTAGAACAGCTGTGCCCCGCGATCGACATCCGCTGCAGACTTGCAGAATGAGTAGCGGATTGATGCTCTGTACGCCGTGTGAGCAGGGGATCCGGTCCGACAGAGGGCTGGAACGGGAATTCCGACTATCGAATACCGTCGAGCCAATAGGTTGTTGAGCTCGAAAGCGTCCAGATCAGTCAGGGCGGAGAAGTCGACGACGGTGAAGTACCCAGCAGCCGGCGTTGATGCAATGCCCCCTGGAATAGCACGGCAAGCCGGAACCAGGACGTCTGCTCGCTGCTGCAGTGAAGATCGATTTTCATCCACAAACGTCGAACCTCCGGCCAGTGTCCGTGCCAGGCCCACCTGCAGGGGACCGCTTGCTGTGAACGTGAGGAACTGTTTGACCGTCTGGATGGCCTGCCTGACCTCAGGCTCAGCAATCACCCACCCGATCTTCCATCCGGTCGCGTTCCAGGACTTTCCCGCTGAGGAGACTGTGACGACTCGTGAGCTGTCGCTCATGGCCACGGCCGGTGCCACATGTGGCGTACTGTCGAGGACCAACTGTTCGTACACTTCGTCGGTCAGGACCCACGCGTCGGCGGCGACTGCTGCTTCACCGATGCGAACCAGATCCTGTTCGGTGAACATGAAACCTGTCGGATTGTGGGGAGTATTGATGAGAATGATCGAGGGACGGCTGCCGGCAGCAGTGACAGCATTGTCGAAGATGTCCCAATCGGGCTCGAACCCGCCCTCAGCGGTTGACAAGATCGGCACGGTGATCATCGACCCACCGGCGGCGGCGATTGCCGCAGGGTAGGAATCATAGAACGGTTCGAATGCGAGAACCGTCCCGCCCCGGGGGAGGAGAGCCAGAATCGCGGCGGTGATGCCCTCTGTGGCTCCACAAGTGTAGAGCACGTCCTGGGGTGAGACCTCGTGGCCGAAGTCCCGCTGCCGTTGGTGAGCCACAGCCTCGAGCAGCGCCGGACTGCCCTGGCCCGGCGGGTACTGGTTGCAGCCCTCACGCATGGCGTCTGCCGCGGCCTCGATGAGTTCGGCAGGAGCATCGGTTCCAGGCGCTCCCTGCCCCAAATTCACAGCTCCGGTCTCTGCCGCGAAAGCCGTCATCTGTCCATAAATCGTCTCGCCGATCGTTCCGTCGGCGTTGATCAGTCCGGCCGCATCGGCCATTGAATGCCACAGATCAGCACGCATCACATCGGGCATCTGTCTCCCTCTTCGTCAAAGATGTTCGGGTTGCGTCGAAAACTGACGCTCAGGTGTGGGATTGAGGGGTGGCAGGGGCGATCCGACCCAGCGCATCGAGGGCACGTTCGTGGAGTTTCGAGTTGCTGGCCAGGGCATTCCCGCCGAACGGTCCGGACTCGCCGGCCGTGTTCGTGAACGTTCCGCCTGCTTCAACGACGATGGGTACCAGCGCACCCATGTCGTAGAGCTCCAGCTCGGGTTCGCAGGCGATGTCGACGGCGCCTTCGGCCAGAAGCATGTATGAGTAGAAGTCTCCAAAGCCTCGGGTCCGCCACAGGGAATCGCAGAGCGCAAGGAAGTCGTCGAGGACGCCGAGTTCCTTCCAGCCGGAGAGGGAAGCATACGACATCGAGGCGTCTTCGAGGGCATCGACGTCAGAGACGTGGATGGGCTTCGCAGGTTCTCCCAGCGCCGAGGTGAAAGCTCCGTGACCGACTTCGGCCCACCATCGTCGCCCCAGAGCAGGAGCTGAGATCATGCCGATGATCGGTGTCTGTCCGTCGTACAGGGAAATCAGAGTGGCCCAGATGGGAACGCCCCTGACGAAGTTCTTCGTGCCGTCGATAGGATCGATGATCCACCGCCTCGGCGAGGTTCCGTGGGATCCGAACTCTTCGCCCAGGACACTGTCCTCCGGTCGTTCGCGTTCGAGACGATCCATGATCGCGGTCTCCACGGCACGGTCGCATTCGGTCACGGGTGTCAGATCCGGTTTGGTCTCGACGGTGAAGTCCTGCGCCACGAAATGACGGTTGCTGATGGAGTCCGCGAGGTCGGCGAGTTCGGTCGCCAGGTCGAGATCGTTCATGCTCCCACCTTATCCAGACGAGGGCAGCAGTCTGCGCAGCGACTCCAACCGTGAGACTCCGCCGGGGCCGGCCTTGCCCTCGCTGACCCAGGAGTCGAGTTGGCATCCCGGTGCCTCGGACTGATGGGTGCAGCCGCGTGGACACTCGGCAGTGGCTTGGACGAGTTCTGGGAAGGCTGAGATCAGTGTCTCGCGATCGACGTGGGCCAGACCGAAGCTGCGGACTCCCGGGGTGTCCACGAGCCAGCCGCCACCGTCAAGACGAAGACAGATCGCGGAAGACGAGGTGTGTCGACCCCGACCGGTGACGTCATTGACGTGGCCGGTGGCCCTGTCAGCGCGGGGGACGAGAGCATTCATGAGGGTCGATTTGCCGACCCCCGAATGACCGATGAGCACACTGATCTGGCCCTGCAGACGGTCGAACACCCTCGCATCGGTCAGTGTGCCGTCGGGGCTGAGCCCTGAGGATATGATCTCCACTCCGGTCTCCGAGAACCGCTCCATGATGCCATCGGCCGGTTTCAGATCGGTCTTGGTGACGATGAGCAGGGGAGTGATGCCAGCGTCGAAGGCCGCAGTCAGGGCCCGGTCGATGAGACCGTAGGAAGGTTCGGGGTCCTCGGTTGCGGTGACGATGCCCATGACATCGACATTGGCGACGATCACCCGCTCGGTCGGGTCTGTGTCATCAGCGCTGCGACGCAGCAGTGTTCGCCGCTCAGTGATCTCAACGAGGCGCGCCAGCGACCCCTTGCCGCCCGAAGTGTCGCCGACGAGTTTGACGATGTCCCCGGGCACGACTGCGTCTTTGCGCAGGTGGGAGGCTCGTACAGCCGTGACATCTGAAGTGGTTGCGCCAGCGCCGGGGGAATCACGGACGTCACCGCTGTCATTGGCAACGACCACGCGGTAGCGTCCCCGGTCAACAGCGGTGACGAGTCCCTCGATCGCAGCATCGTGGTTCGGCCGGTTCTTCGTTCGTGGCCTGGAACCGCGTCTGCTGGGCCGGGGGCGATAGTCCTCGTCACGGTAGATCCGTGCCATCTCAGGACCGCCGACTCAACATGTCTTCCCACAGCTGGGTGAACTCCGGCAGTGTCTTCGCTACAGTGTCGGCATTCTCGATGACCAGCCCGTCGACGCGCAGACCGAGAATGGCTCCGGCCATGACCATTCGGTGGTCGTTGTACGTATGCCAGGTTCCTCGGCGCGGGGAGGCGCCCGTGATCGTCAGAGATGTCGGTTTTTCGTCGACGTCGATCCCGATGGCACCGAGCTCGCGGCGAAGTGCCGAGAGCCGATCGGTCTCATGCCCTCGGAGATGACCGATCCCAGTCAGATTCGAGGTGCCGTCTGCCAATGCCGCCAGAGCAGAGACGACGGGTGTCAGTTCACCGATGGCGGAGAGGTCGAGGTCAACAGCCTGCAGGACTTCTGGGCCTTGGACTCGCAGGCCGTTTCGATCCAGAGTCACAGTGCCGCCGAAGGCTTCGGTGATGGCTCTGAACCCATCACCGGCCTGCGTCGTATGAGCTGGCCAATCCAGTATCGTCACATCGCCGTTGGTAGCCAGAGCAGCGGCGACGAAGGCCGCCGCATTGGACAGATCCGGTTCGACGTGAACGTCGAGTCCGCGTGGGCGACCCGGTTCTATGATCCAGCGTTCGGGTTCGGGCTCGGTGACGTCGACGCCCGCATCGGCGAGGACTTCGATGGTCATATCGACATGAGCTCGGCTGGGGACAGCCTCGCCGCGATTGACGAGCTCGATTCCCAGGGGCATGACCGGCGCGGTCAAGAGCAGGCCCGAGACGAATTGGCTGGAGGCGCTGGCATCGATCTCAAGGTGGCCGCCGCGCAGCTGTGATTGGGCATGGACCGTCATCGGCAGGAGATTGTCCTCTGCCGTGATGGAGGCGCCGAGGCGGGTCAGAGCATCGATGATCACCGACATCGGCCTGACCCTGGCTTGTTCGTCGCCATCGAGGACGATCTCACGTCCAGTGGCTGCGGCGAGCGGGGGCACGAAGCGCATCACGGTTCCCGCCAGTCCGCAGTCGATGGCGACGGGTGGGCCTTCACGGTGTGCGGAGAAGTCAATGGGGGTGATGTGCAGGTTGCCGTTGACGTTGTCGATATCGGCTCCGAGCGCCTTCAGAGCATCGACCATGAGTTCAGTGTCACGACTGCGCAGCCACCCACGCACGAGTGACTGCGATTCGGCCAGTGCGGCGAGGATGAGATAGCGGTTGGTCAGCGACTTTGAACCGGGAACGCTGACAGTGGCGGTGACGCCGCCACCGGCGACCGGCGCAAGCCAGTCACCTGTGGCGGGTGCGGTGAGATCGGGTGTGTCAGTCAACGCCAAGTGCACTCATTGCTTGTTTCGAGGTGTCTTCGACCGACGACCAGAGATCTTCGGCGGCATGCTGTGTGCGCCACCAGAGTCCTGGCTTGCCCGCCGTGTCGACGCTGGCCAGCAACGCGCCACCGAGCATCGAGGTGCGGATCAGGGTGCGCTCCGTGCGTGCCCGCTTGTCATCCTTCGATGTCGTCTTGTCAGCAGCGATACGCTCGCCGACGGTGTCGAGGAGGTAAGTGCCGACGAGGATCGTGGCACTCACGCGAGGGAATCGTCCGATAGCCAACAGTGATCCCGCAGCGACCTGAGCCGCTCCTGTGGCGCGTGCCAGGGTAGGAGCATCGATGGGTACGTCGATCTGTTTGCGTGCCATGTTCAGCAGCGCACCGATCGAGGCGGCCGCTGCTTCTGGCCTGCGCAGACGGTCGACCCCGTTGCTGATGTAGCCGGCGGCCAGCATGGGCCGTGCGAGGAATCTGATTGGAGACACTATGGTCCTTCCTACGTGTCGGGCATCTCACTGGCAAGCATAACGGTTGTGCGGGAATAGTGGGGCCTCGGCCCGGTGTTGAACAGGAGAACACGCGCCGGTGAGGGAGATCCTTCCCGGTGCAGAGTCGAAAGGCAGAAGGAGAAGTCTGTGAACGCCACTGCCGTCCTCGAGAGAACGGGCGTACCATTGACTACGATGACCGAATCAGTCAAAGATGTCCCCGAAACCAAGGCCGAGCGTTCGGCCCGTTTCGAGCGTGACGCTCTGGAGTATCTCAATCAGCTCTACGCAGCTGCACTTCGAATGACCCGAAATCCTGCCGACGCCGAAGACCTCGTCCAAGAGGCCTACGCGAAGGCTTATGCGGCGTTCCATCAGTACAAGCCGGGAACCAACCTCAAGGCATGGCTGTACCGGATTCTGACGAATACCTTCATCAACAACTACCGGAAGAAGCAGCGCCAGCCGCTGGAGCACGGCAGCGAGGACATCGAGGACTGGCAGATCGCCCAGGCTGCGAGTCATTCGTCCTCCGGTGGTCGCTCCGCAGAACTCGAAGCTCTCGACCATCTTCCCGACTCCGACGTCAAGGACGCGCTGTCGGAGCTTCCGGAGGACTTCCGCATGGTTGTCTACTATGCCGATGTCGAAGGTCTGCCGTACAAGGAGATCGCTGAGATCATGGATACGCCCATCGGCACCGTGATGTCGCGCTTGCACCGGGGGCGCCGTCAGCTGCGTGACATGCTTGCCGACTACGCTGCGGATCGCGGCTTCTCCTCACCTGCAGGAGGTGCGAAATGAGCGATGAATGCTGTGAGAATGTGCGCGCGGAATCCCTGATGCGCATCTACCACTATCTTGACGGAGAGCTGACGACGACGGAGATCCGCGAGATCTCGGTACACCTCGAACAGTGTCCGTCGTGCCATGACGAATACGAGATCGAGGCGCTGCTCAAGGAATTGGTGCGCAGATCCTGCAGTCGGGAAGAAGCACCGATGGGGCTGCGCGAGAAGATCCGCCTGCGTATCGCCAGCGAACAGGCCGTGTGGCCCGGAACCGGAGCGTAGAGATACGAAACAGGCATATGAAGAGGGCGGGGAAAATATCTATTCTCCCCGCCCTCTTCATATGTCCTGGTTGATTCGAAGGAATCAGCTGAGTGGACGTTTTCCGTGGTTCGCCTTGTTACGGCGACGATCGTGACGCTTACGGCTGCGCTTACTCATAATCACACTCCTTCGCTAGATGCTTCATTCTTTCATGACTGGTGTGTCTGGGCAAAGTATCGCTCAGGTCATAGCCGGTCGGACTCCTGCGGTTTGCGACTGTTTGGGCCCAGGTCAGGAATCGCCCATGGCATCTTGGACACCGAGCCATGGGAACCAGCCACGATGCAGCACCAACCAAGCGAGCAGCCCGTAGCCTTCCTGAGCTGGAAGATGGTCTCGTGAGGATGCGATCTCACGCTGCCACACGGGATGGCCCAGCAGAGGCGTGAACGTATCGACATAGGCGATTCCTCGGCGCTTTGCGACGTCTGAGAAGCTCGCATTGAGCTCAGCGATCGCACGATTCCGGTCGGAGTTGTACTCCGGGGGAGGCCCGATGACGAATGTTGAGACCTTCCTCGCCAGCGCCTCATCGAGCACATTGGCCACATCGAGCCGAGCACGAGCCACGGAACGACCTGAATCGAGGTCCCCGGAGCCCAGGGCCAGCACCAAACGGTTGTCCCCATCGGAGGTGAACCTCAGGGACGCCTCGGAGATGGTTCGGGCATGCAGATCCGCAGAGTCTTCGTGCGGTACGGCCAGGGGAAAGACTCTGAGGTCGGGCAGGCTCGGCAAGGTCCTGGCCGTGACGCGTCCGACCCAACCGAGGCCACGACCATCACCGTGACCGGCGACCAGAGGGCCACCGATCACAGCAACGGTCGTTGGAGTCACTGAGCTCACCGGCTGAAGATCCTGTCGATGAGTTCCTGCTGCTGGACTTCGTGGACATGCTTGAGTCCGGTCGCAGTCGCAGCGGAGGCAGGACGTGAGATCACGGTGAGCTCACGATCGCCGAGGAGCTCAGGCATGTTCAGCGCCATGAACGGCCAAGCTCCCTGGTTCTCCGGCTCTTCCTGGGCCCAAGCCAGCTGAGCGCCGGCAGGGTACCGGTCGAGCAGAGCCGCGATGGAATCCTCGTCGAGCGGGTAGAGCTGTTCGACGCGGACCAAAGCCGTCGTCGTGTCATTGCGCTTCTCACGCTGTGCCAGCAGGTCCCAGTAGAGCTTTCCGGAGACCATCACGACGCGCTCAACCTGCGCGGGATCGACGATGGAATCGTCGATGACGGGTTCGAACGTTCCCGAAGTGAAGTCCTCAGGTGAGTTCGCGGCGGCCTTGAGCCGCAGCATCGACTTCGGAGTGAAGACGATGAGCGGACGCTTGTTCGTCGTCATCGCATGACGGCGCAGGAGGTGGAAGTACGAGGCACCATTCGACGGGTATGCGACGGTCATGTTCGATTCGGCACACAGCTGTAGGTAGCGCTCGATGCGAGCAGAGGAATGGTCAGGTCCCTGTCCCTCATATCCGTGGGGCAGGAGCATGACGACGCCGGAGTTCTGCTGCCACTTCTGCTCCGAGGACGAGATGAACTCGTCGATCACGGACTGAGCACCCTGCGCGAAGTCACCGAACTGGGCTTCCCAGGCGACCAGGGCATCCTTGCGTTCGACCGAATATCCGTATTCGAAGCCGACCGCAGCGTACTCGCTCAGCAGGGAGTCATAGACCCAGAATCGAGCCTGTTCATCGCTGAGATTCTGCAGCGGAGTCCACTCATTGCCGTTGACGGCGTCGATGAGCACCGAATGGCGCTGCACGAAGGTGCCGCGACGTGAATCCTGGCCGGCGAGGCGAACAGGAATTCCGTCCATGAGCAGCGAGCCGAAGGCCAACAGCTCGGCGAAGCCCCAGTCGATGCCGCCGGACAGCGACATCTCCTTGCGCTTCTCGAGCAGGGCACGCAGTTTCTTGTGGATGGTGAAGTTCTCTGGAACAGCGGCGAATGTCTCGCCGATGTGTTGCAGAGTCTCCGAGCTGATCGCCGTCTCGGCATTGTTGAATGCTTCGATGTCGCTGGGCACGTGCGGAGCATTGAAGGCGTCTCCGTCGTAGGAACCGGACTCGGCTTCCTTGGTCTCGGCAAATGCCGATTCCAGTTTCGACTGGTAGTCCTTGAGGGCTTCGGTGGCTTCTTCGGCGGTGATGCATTTCCTGCCGACAAGCGATTCGGTGTAGAGCTTGCGCACCGAACCCTTCTTCTCGATGAGGGAATACATCAGCGGCTGGGTCATCGATGGATCGTCACCCTCGTTGTGTCCCCGACGGCGGTAGCAGACGAGGTCGATGACGACGTCGCGGTTGAATTCCTGACGGTATTCGAACGCGAGACGGGCGGCCCTCACAACAGCTTCGGGGTCATCCCCGTTGACGTGGAAGATCGGTGCGTTGATCGACTTCGCGACGTCGGTGCAGTAGTAGGACGAGCGGGCCGAGGCCGGGGGCGTGGTGAAGCCGACCTGGTTGTTGATGATGATGTGGATGGTTCCACCGGTCCGGTAGCCGCGCAGCTCCGAGAGGTTGAGGGTCTCAGTGACAACACCCTGACCTGCGAATGCCGCGTCGCCATGGACGAGGACGGGAAGCACGGTGAATCCGGCTTCTCCCTGGTCGATGAAGTCCTGCTTGGCGCGCACGATGCCCTCGAGAACCGGGTCCACGGTCTCGAGGTGGCTGGGATTGGCCGCGACGTAGACATCGGTGGAGTTGCCCGCTGGCGAGGTGAAGGAACCCTCGGTGCCCAAGTGGTACTTGACATCGCCGGATCCCTGCACGCTGTCCGGAGACATCGTTCCGTCGAACTCACGGAACATCTGCGCATAGGACTTGCCTGCGATGTTGGTGAGCACGTTGAGACGTCCACGGTGGGCCATGCCGATGGCGACCTGTTCCATGCCGGTGTCCGCCGACTGGTTGAGGACCTCGTCGAGGAGGACGATGGCTGATTCGCCGCCTTCGAGGCTGAAGCGCTTCTGCCCGATGTACTTCGTCTGTAGGAAGGTTTCGAAAGCTTCGGCTGCGTTGAGGCGGCCGAGGATGTGTCCCTGCTCCGAGCGTGTCAGCTCCTGATGCGGAACCTCAATCTTTGCCTGGAACCAACGACGCTGCAGCGGATCGGCGATGTGCATGTACTCAAAGCCGATGGTGCGGCAGTAGCTCTCGCGCAGGAGTCCGAGGATGTTGCGGAAGGGCATCATCGGCTTGGCACCGAAGCCACCCGTGGGGAACTCGCGTTCGAGATCCCACAAGGTTAGGCCGTGCTGGTTGATGTCGAGGTCCGGGTGGGAACGCTGACGGTAGACGAGCGGATCGATGTTCGCCATGAGGTGCCCGCGGGTGCGGTAGGCGTCGATGAGCTCGATGACGCGAGCGGTCTTGTTGACATCGTCCTGGTCTTCAGCAGAGACATCAGGCACCCAGCGCACAGGCTCGTAGGGCAGACGCAGTGACTCGAAGACGTCGTCGTAGAAGCCGTCCTCGCCGAGGAGGTAGCTGTGGACGAGCTTGAGGAACTCGCCCGATCCGGCACCCTGGATCACGCGGTGATCGTAGGTGGAGGTCAGCGTCAGGACTTTGGACACGGCCAGCTTGTTGATCGTGTGCTGGCTGGCGCCCTGGAACTCTGCCGGGTAGTCGAGAGCACCGACACCGATGATGCAGCCCTGGCCCTTGGTCAGACGCGGCACTGAGTGCACGGTTCCGATTCCGCCGGGGTTAGTCAGCGAGACCGATGTGCCCGCGAAATCATCGGCCGTGAGCTTTCCCTGCCGAGCCTTGTCGACGAGACCGTCGTAGGCATCGACGAATTGGCGGAAGGTCAGGGTCTCAGCCTTCTTCACGTTCGGCACCAGAAGCGTGCGCGAACCGTCCTTCTTCGGCACATCGATTGCGAGACCGAAGTTGATGTGAGCGGGGGAGACCATGACCGGCTTGCCGTCGCGGACATCATAGGAAACGTTCTGCGAGGGGAAGTTCTGCAGAGCCCGGATGACAGCGAAGCCGATGAGGTGGGTGAAGGAGACCTTGCCACCGCGGGTCCGCTTGAGGTGGGAGTTGATGACGATGCGATTGTCGATGAGGGCCTTGGCAGGCAGCGCCCGGACGGACGTGGCCGTGGGAACCTCGATCGAATCATCCATGTTCTTGGCGATCAGCTTCGCGGGACCGCGCAATGGAGTCACGGTCTCCTCGGGAGCCGGTTTCGGCTCGGTGTCCTTTACGGCGACTGTGGGCACAGACTTGGTCTCGGCCTTCAGCGTCTCGGACTGAGCCGACGATGGGGAGATTCCGCGGGGACTGTCATCCGCGACAGAGTCTGCACTCGAGGCATCCTTGGCGGACTTGTCGGCGGACTTAGTCGGCGCTTTGGCTGCTGGTTTCGCATTGGACTTCGCGGCCGGCTTGGTGCCGGTCTGCGCGGTGGGTTTGGCGTCTGCAGTTTTCGCTGCTACCCCATTCCCGTTCTTTTCGTACTTGTCGAAGAACGGCCACCATGACTGGTCGACCGAGTTCTTATCGGACTTGTACTGTTCATACAATTCCTCGACCAACCACTCATTCGACCCGAAGTCGTCGACGGTGCGGTTCGGAGTATTGACGGACACGGCGTTGATCGCCTACTTCCTGATTCAAGAATTGCTGCTTAACGACATGACCAGCCTAACGCGATGTACCCGCGTATGTCCGCATAGGGGACAATAGTGTTATGCGTTTCATCTCAAATGACCCGAATAATGATCTGACCTACTCAGATGTCTTCCTGGTTCCCAATTCGTCCTCGTTGACTTCTCGGTTCGATGTCGACCTGTCGACGACCGATCCCACGGGCTCCACGACCCCGATCGTGGCCGCGAATATGACTGCCGTATCCGGCCGCCGAATGGCTGAGACCATGGCACGCCGAGGTGGTCTCGCGGTTCTGCCGCAGGACATCCCCCTGTCCGCGGCCCAGGACACGATCGCGTGGGTGAAGAGTCGCGACCGTGTCTTCGACTCTGCACTGCGGTTCTCTCCGGAGGACACGGTGCTCAATGCACTGCACGTATTGGCCAAACGTGCCCACGGCTTCGGAGTGGTCGTCGACGATGACGGGAAGCTCGAAGGAGTGATCGACTCGTCGAGCCTCAAGGACGTCGACCGGTTCACCGCGGTGTCTGCACTGTTGGAACCCTCTCCGCACATCATTAGAGCCTCGGATGTCGACTGGTCGGACGGCGCGCAGCTGGAGTCCTTGTTCGAGTCCATGAACGAGGCCCGCACCCCATTCGCCGCTGTCGTCGATGACAGCGACAGGGTGCTGGGATCCCTGACACCCAAGTCTTTGCTGCGCTCGTCGATCTACGCCCCTAACCTCGATAGTCAGGACTCGCTGAAGATCGCGGTGGCTGTCGGAGTCAACGGCAACGCCGTCGAGCGGGCCTCCGCTCTGGTCGCAGCCGGAGCCGACGTGCTGGTCGTCGACACAGCACACGGCCATCAGGTGAAGATGCTCGATACCCTGGCCTCGATCGCGGCCGCGGATCTCGGAGTGCCCATCGTCGCCGGCAATGTCGTCACCGCTGACGGTGTTCGCGATCTCGTGTCGGCCGGTGCCCAGATCATCAAGGTCGGTGTCGGACCCGGTGCCATGTGCACCACGCGCATGATGACGGCAGTCGGCCGTCCGCAGTTCTCGGCTGTTCGCGAATGCGCCGAGGCTGCCAGGGAACTGGGTGCTCACGTATGGGCGGACGGGGGAGTGCGTTATCCCCGCGATGTGGCGCTGGCTCTCGCTGCTGGTGCATCGCAGGTCATGGTTGGGTCCTGGTTCGCCGGCACCCATGAATCCCCGGGTGACCTTCTGATCGACGGTGAGGGCCGCAAATACAAGGAGAGCTTCGGCATGGCATCTGCACGGGCCGTGGCGAACAGGACTCGGACTGAATCCGCATTCTTGCGTGCACGCAAAGGACTGTTCGAAGAGGGCATCTCGTCGTCGACTATGTACATTGACCCAGAATCTCCTGGAGTCGAGGACCTGCTCGATGGCATCACTTCGGGTGTGCGCAGCTCCTTCACCTATGCGGGAGCCCGGAGTCTAGAGGAATTCGCGGATCTTGCCACGGTCGGAGTGCAGAGCGCGGCCGGTTATGACGAAGGCCGACCGTTGTCCCGGAGTTGGTAAGCTCTCACCATGCACAGTGACAGTCCCGGCCGGCGGGAAGCCGGCGCCCCAGACGACGACCCTCACCCCCTGAGGTTCGATCACATCACTCAACGTGATCTCCTGACCGCGAACGGCAGGGATCGTCACTGATGGAATGGCTGTACCTTGCGTTAGCACTCTTCCTGATCGGCGGCACCGGCGTCTTCGTCGCTGCCGAGTTCTCACTTCTCACGCTGGACCGCCACACTGCAGATAAAGCGGTGGAGGACGGCGTGGTCGGAGCCAAGATCCTCCGCCGATCGATGACCCACCTGTCCACGCAGCTGTCTGCGGCACAGGTGGGCATCACAATCACGACTCTTCTGACCGGTTACCTGATGGAGCCGTCCTTGGGCAGGCTTTTGGCACCGGTGTTCGAAGCGATGGGTGCCAGTCCAGGGCTCGCTGCTCCGATCGCGCTGACGATCGCACTCATTCTGTCCACGATCCTGTCGATGATCTTCGGTGAGCTGGTGCCGAAGAATCTGGCGATTGCAGTTCCCCTGGCCACCGGTCGTATCGCCGCGCCGGTGCAGTATGTCTTCTCCCTTGTCTTCAAGCCTGTGATCAGCGTGCTCAACGGCACCGCCAACAAGATCCTGCTGACTTTCGGCATCGAGCCTCAGGAGGAGGGCTCTGTTGGCCGCTCGCCCGAAGAGCTCACCTCTTTGGTGCGTCACTCCGCTGAAGAGGGAGTGCTCGATGAGCAGACGGCTGACCTTCTCCAGCGGACGCTGAGCTTCTCCGAGCGAACCGCAGAGGACGTGATGACTCCGCGCACACGTATGTCATCGGTGGTCAAGGACACGACCGCGCGAGCGATCATCGAACAGGCCCGAGAGACAGGGTTCTCCCGTTTCCCGGTCGCCGGAGAAGACAAGGACCATATCCTCGGCGTCGTTCACGTCAAGCAGGCCTTTGCTGTTCCGCTGGCGAACCGCGACGATGCATACGCTGGGGGACTGATGACCGAGGTGACCGAGATTCCCGAAACCCTTCTGCTCGATCCGCTTCTTATGGAACTTCGAGCCAAGGGCCTGCAGATGGCAGTCGTCGTCGATGAGTTCGGAGGCACCGCCGGTGTCGTGACCCTCGAAGACGTCGTGGAAGAACTCGTCGGTGAAGTCGCCGACGAACATGACCGGATGCGTGTGGCGGCACGGCCCGCCCGTGATGGCACCTGGATCGTTCCGGGACAGCTTCGCCCCGACGAAGTCTCATTGACGATCGGTCTCGACATACCTGAAGATTCCGACTATGAGACTCTGGCTGGATTCGTCCTCAAAGAGCTGGGCCGGATCCCGGAGCCCGGCGACCAGATCCGCACTGAGGACGCACTGATCCGAGTCGAACGGATGCACGGTCGACGCATCGAAAGGCTGCGCATACTCCTTCGTGCAACCGACGCGGTCGGCTATGAACAGGGTGGTGAGTTCTGATGAGCACCGACTGGTTGGGCCTCATCTGGCTCCTCGTGCTGCTTCTGGGCAATGCCTTCTTCGTGGCCGCCGAATTCGCCGTGGTCGCGGCCAAACGATCGCAGCTCGAGCCCCGAGCACAGGGGGGGTCGGCGGCAGCGAAGACCGCTCTGTACGCGATGGAGCATGTTTCGGTGATGCTCGCGATCTGTCAGCTGGGAATCACCGTCTGCTCTCTGCTGTTGGGCAATGTTGCGGAGCCGGCCATTCACCACCTCCTGTCCGGCCCGCTGGAGGGACTGGGGATTCCGGCAGGACTGTCTTCGACGATCTCCTTCATCCTGTCTCTCGGTGTCGTCACCTACCTGCACGTGGTGATCGGTGAGATGGTGCCGAAGAACATGGCGCTGGCGGGCTCGGCGCGGGCAGTGATGCTGCTGGCACCTCCGCTCGTCTTCCTGTCCCGAGTCTTCGGCTTCGTCATCAAACCGCTGAACGGTCTGGCCAACTCGATCCTGCATCTGTTCAAAATCGAGGCTCGCGACGAGGTCAATGAAGCGTTCACGATCGAGCAGGTTGAATCGATCGTCGCTGAGTCCAAGCGCGAAGGCCTGCTCACCGACGACACCGGGTTGCTCAAGGGTGCGCTGGAATTCAGTGACAAAACAGCCGCCGACATCATGGTGCCCATGTCCGAACTGATCACCATCGTCTCGAGTGTGACCCCCGACGATCTCGTCACCCTGGTTGGAAAAACCGGGTTCTCGAGGTACTTCGTAACCGACGATGACGGCTACCCGCAGGACTATCTCCACATCAAGGACGTTCTCTACGCCGACAGCACGCTCGAATACGGTGCGCCCGTTCCGGCGAAGCGATTCCGTCCTCTGTTCACTGTGACCGCCAGTGATGAGGTCGAAGAGGCACTGTCCCAGATGCAGAAGGTCGGCATCCACGTGGCCAGGGTCGTCTCGGAAGAGGGCAACGTGCTGGGTCTGCTCTTCCTCGAAGACGTCTTGGAAGAACTTGTCGGTGAGGTTCAGGACGCCATGCAGCGGGGCCGACACCAGCACTGAGCATGACATCGCCCACAGATCACTATCGATCTGTGACGCGGGTCATCCACGAACTTAATGCTTTATAATAATATGTTACGAATCTCCCCGACCAGCGGCCGCAAATACGTTATCTGTGCCGCCCTGGTGGGGGCGAAAGCATGTGTAACCCGAGGTCACACGCCAAGTATGAACGGAAAATGACAATCTGTAACGAGGTCGTTATAGTGTTGTGACATAAGGTTTTCGTTTGCCGGTAATCATCACGGCCGAAATAGGGACAACAGTACGGAGTAATATGTCGAGTGAGTCCTCGACCGCAGAGGCGCAACCGGTTCGCCGCCGCGATCTGCGCAAGCAGCATACGTCTTCACCCGTGACATCTGTCTTCTCCAAGCAGCATGCGCCATCGGCGCCGCAGCACTCGGGCCCGACTCCTTCAACACCACTCTCGCCGCGACGCGCCGCGATGGCTGCAGAAGCCAAAGCGGCTGCAGGGTCACCGCGTCGGGCCGCAATGGCCAAAGAAGCGTCGGCTCGTCCCGATCATGGTGGTTCGGCATTCGTCGCCGCCCGGATGGGCAGCCGCGGATCGGACGGTTCTCTTCTGCGGTCGGTCCGTCGTCGTCGCATGACAACTTTCTCCGCACTGGCAACTGTCTCCGTGACGGGTACCGCAATCGCTGCCGTCATGGTCGCCGGCAACATGAGCGGCAACCAGGAAGTCAAGGTCGACGAGACTGCAGCCGATACTCAGGCTCGTGCAATCAATTCCGAATCCGTTTCGGCCGACATCAAGGCCGACGACGAGAAGACGAGCATGGCCATCGGAGCGCCCAGCGCAAAGCAGACCAAGGTGGAGGCCGCCTCGCGCGCCATCACGAAGACGGTGCTGCCCGGCTGCAAGGACGAGGCGCCCAAGGGCCATGTGTCGAACGGCGAACTGCCCGAAGACTGGCTGTGCGAGGTCGGCGTGGGCAAGCACAAGCTGCGTTCCGATGCCGCCGTGTCGTTCGCAAAGATGAACGCTGCGTACAAGAAGGACACTGGCAAGGAACTTGCCATCACTGATTCTTATCGCTCGCTCGAATCCCAAATCTCCGTTGCCGAGCGCAAGCCCGGATTCGCTGCCCGGCCGGGTACGTCCAACCACGGTTGGGGAATCGCGCTCGACCTCGGCGGCGGTACCGAGACAGGAACCGGCCCGCAGTCCGAGTGGCTCATCGCCAACGGTGAGAAGTACGGCTGGGAGAACCCGGACTGGGCCAAGCGCAACTCCTATGAACTCTGGCACTGGGAATATGTTCCCGGGCGCAAGGACATGAAGGGCGCCTGATGCTTTCAACCGCGTGCAATCGAGTCTCGATTGCACGCGGTTTCGTTTTGGGAAGCACTACATGTCGGTGATAGCATTGCATCCGTTGCCCGCGTAGCTCAGTGGATAGAGCGTCTGCCTCCGGAGCAGAAGGTCGTAGGTTCGAATCCTGTCGCGGGCACCACATGCCGCCCTCCTCAACACCTGAGGTGGGCGGTTTCTGCTATCACCGATTAGGGTGGTCTATAACGAATCTCAACCAGCTGATGAAGGTCATGATGTCGACTCCTGCGGACGTGACGAGCTCTGATGTCGTGCTCAGTGCACAATCGGTGCGCAAGAGCTTCGGACGCGGCGACACCGCAGTGACAGCCCTCGACGACATCACGGTGAACTTCGAAGCCGGTAGGTTCAGTGCGATCATGGGCCCCTCGGGTTCAGGAAAATCCACCTTCATGCATGTCCTCGCCGGTCTCGACAGAGTGGATTCCGGCACCATCACCCTAGGCGGTCAGGAGATCACAGGTCTCAACGACAAGGAACTGACGCAACTGCGACGCGACCGCGTCGGATTCATCTTCCAGGCATTCAATCTGGTTCCCACTCTCAGTGCCGAGCAGAACATAGAACTGCCGGTGGCCTTGGCACGCAAAAGGATCGATCCCGAGTGGAAGACCGAAGTCGTTGAGCGCCTTGAGCTGGGGGATCGGCTCAAACATCGCCCGCATGAACTCTCCGGCGGTCAGCAGCAGCGTGTTGCTGTGGCTCGTGCCCTGCTGACTCGCCCTGACGTGATCTTCGCCGACGAGCCCACAGGCAACCTCGACTCACAAGCCGGTGCTGAAGTGCTGGCGCTGCTGCATGGAGCAACAAGCCGCTACGGGCAGACGATCATCTTGGTTACCCACGACCCCGTAGCCGCCTCACACGCGGATCGAGTCGTGCTCCTCAAAGACGGTCGTGCCGGAGGGGAAGTGCACCAGCCCTCCAAAGAGTCCGTGGTCTCCGCGCTGGGTGAACTGAGCGACCTGTGATCGCAGTCGCTCTGGCGGAGATTCGTATCCACTGGGCGCGATTCCTCGCAGTGGGACTCGGCATCGCGCTGGCCGCGGGTTTCGTCGCCTCTACTCTGATTATCAGCTCGTCTTTGCAGGCCAGCCTGAAGGAGTCTGTGTCGCACACATTCTCCGAGGCCGACCTCGTCATCGTCCCGGGCCAGGACATCTTCGTCAACGGGCAGGAAGCCGCTCCGCTGACCAAGCCGCTGGAACAGGTCGAGGGAGTGGACACTGCAACTGTCAACGCGCGAACAACGACGACCGGTCGAGGGCAGACATTCTCTGAGAGCACGTTCGCTTTGACACCTGCACCCGCAGACCCGGGCCTGGACACATTCGCGCTCACCGATGGGACCCGGCCCGAGTCCCTCACAGATCTCGTCCTGGACGAGAAGACCGCGGATGACCTGGGGGTGGGCATCGGCGACGAGATCCGCTTCTCCGTCGGCCCTGACGATGAGGCGATGCCCGTCTACCGGGGGCCGAATCAAAGCAACACGACGTTCACCGTCGTCGGCCTGGCCTCTATGGACAGCGGCCCGGCGACTGCAGGATCGCACCGCGGGCTAACCACCTCGGCGAGCTATCAGGAGTACTTCGCTTCGCAGGGTGATGTTGTCGCGATACAGATCGCTCTCGACGAGGGTGCTGATCCGAACGTGGTCCGCGCACACCTTCAGGACGCGATCGACGACTCAGCTCTGCAGGGAAGCCTGGAGGCGATGAGCGTCGGCGATGCCATCGATGTGAAGACGGATCGGCTCTCCGGCAGCAATGAGGTCGTCACCTGGCTGCTCCTGGCCTTCGCCGGCATCTCCGTCATCGTGGCGATACTGGTGGTGTCCAACACCTTCTCCGTCATCGTGGCCGGTCGCAGGCGCGAACTGGCACTGCTGCGCTGCCTGGGTGCATCACGGGTTCAGCTCTACGGGTCCGTGGTGACCGAGGGAACCTTTATCGGGCTGCTTGGCTCGATCTGTGGAGTGGTGGTCGGGACGGGGCTCAGCTTCTGCCTCGCCGCGGGAGCGAAGCAGGTCTGGCCCAACGAATTCGACTATCTCAGCCTCAGCGTTCCTCTCTCGGCGCTGCTGATCGGCATTGTCGTCGGTGTGCTCCTCACGGTCCTTGCCACCATCCGACCGGCCCGCAGCGCCATCGCTGTGACGCCGTTGGAGGCGCTGCAGCCCCTCGACGAGTCCCTGTCGCCCTCGCGGCACAGCCGGGTGCGTCAGCTCATCGGGTGGTCGAGCATCGGCCTCGGAATCGTGCTCCTCGTCGCTTCGGTCTATCTCATCGGGAGATCACCGGGGTGGATCCTGGGTGGGGCGCTCGGGGGCGCACTGCTCGTTTTCGGCCTGATCCTGTGCTCCGTGATGATCATTCCGCCGATCCTCGCAGCAATCGGCGACCTGGCGTTCAGTCCCTTCGGCGTCCCGGGCCGCCTCGCCACGTTGAACACTCTGCGCAATCGCAGCCGAACCGCGGCTACGGCAACCGCACTCATCATCGGTGTCACCCTGGTGGCGACGATCGTGGTCGGTGGAATGTCGACGAAGGCCACGCTGAGCTTCGGACTCGACCAGCGCTATCCCGTCGACATCTCCGTTCCGCTCGAAACCACCGTCGATCGGGACGAAGCCGATGGTGTGCGTGAGATTGCAGGGGTGGAAGCCGTCGTCATCGCCCATCGGGCGGAGGTGCTCGGTGACCACGGCGATATGCCCCCCGAGCTCTA
The DNA here is from genome assembly GCF_014897485.1 of Brevibacterium sp. FME37. NCBI lineage: Bacteria > Bacillati > Actinomycetota > Actinomycetes > Micrococcales > Brevibacteriaceae > Brevibacterium > Brevibacterium sp. FME37. The sequence goes on along the minus strand of NZ_JABUYE010000002.1, from coordinate 78,925 downwards.
TGTCATCGATCCCGATTCCGCCCAGACTGTGCTCAGTGAGGGCGCCGAGCCACCCGTTCCGGGGAAAGTGCTCGTCCCCGACGACTACGGGCCAGAGAGCATCCGCATCAAGGGGCTCACCGAGGCGACTCTTCCGGTTGAGAAGGCCGGTGACTCGAGTCTGGTCTTCCTCACCACCCCGGATGTCGGCAATGATCTGGGTGTGTCCGCGACCTCCACCTCCGTCCTGGTCAAGGTCGATCCGGATGCCTCAGTCTCCGACATCTTTCGAATCCAACAGGACGTAGCCGAAGAACTCGACGTGACCAGTGACGAGGTGGGTGGTTCGGCAGTGGCCCGAGGCCAATACTCCGAATTCATCGATGTCCTCCTCATCGTTGCGGTGGCCCTGCTGTTCGTCGCCGTCCTCATCGCCCTCCTCGGCGTCTCGAACACGGTGAGTTTGTCGGTGATCGAACGTCGACGAGAGAACTCTCTGCTCCGGGCACTGGGCCTGAGCATCTCCCAGCTGAGATCGATCCTCGCACTGGAAGCCACCCTCATCTCGTCTGTGGCGGCACTCATCGGGCTCCTCCTCGGCGGGGGACTGGGCATCGTCGGCACCAGTCTGATCACGCATGACTATTCCAATCGGCTCATCGTCGACTGGTCGATCCCCTCAACTCTGGGTATCCTTCTTGTCGCGATTCTGGCCGGTCTGCTCTCGGCGCTGGCACCGGCCGGACGGGCAGCACGGCTGTCACCGGTCGAAGGACTTAAACAGGAGAACTGACCCCGGCGATTCTGGTGCGGGGTACCGGATGGTAGAAATGCAAGCATGAAATCTGCGTGGGCATCAATTCTGATCGGCATCGGAATCATTGTCGCCGCATTCAATCTCCGTCCAGGCGTGACGGGGCTTTCGCCGCTGCTGGATGCGATGGGATCCGAGATCCATCTCAGCTCCGCCTTTCTGGCCATCATCGGAATGCTGCCGCCGCTGCTCTACGGAATCAGCGGCTTCATCACCCCACGGCTGTACAACCGCTTCTCTGGACTGACGATCTCCCTGGCAGTGATGATCATGATCACGGCGGGTCTTGGCCTGCGCGCGATCGTCGACTCTCCCGCACTCTTCCTGGCACTCAGCGTTCTCGCGCTGCTGGGCATGGGCATCGGCAACGTGGTCGTGCCACCGATCGTGAAGTCCTACTTCCCCGATCGGGTCGCACTCATGTCGACTGTGCACGTGGGCATGCTGCAGTTGGGAACATTCATCCCGCCACTGGTGGCCGTGCCGTTGGCATCGAAGTTCGAATGGCGCGGGTCTCTGCTCGTGTGGGCAGCATCCGCAGCAGCCGGGATTGCTGTCTGGGTCCTGATCGCCGTTCTCCGGCCCTCGCCCCGATCGCAGGTTACAGCCACAGTCGTCGGCGGCAGCGAGCTGCTCAGATTGGTCAAGACCAAGCGCGCCTGGGCCCTGATGACGATGACCGGGTTGACCTCTTTCAACAACTTCATCCTGTTCACCTGGCTGCCCACCCTGCTCACACGTTCCGGTTTCGACCCGGCATTTGCAGGAGCCATGCTCGCCCTGGTGACCGCGATACCTCTCGTCCTCGGGTTCGTTCTGCCGCTTCTGGCACAGAAGATGCGCACAGCCTCACCGATCGTCGCGGTCTTCTGCGGCTCTCTGGCCGCCGGGTACCTCGGTCTCTGGCTCGTCCCCGAAGCCGCACCAGTGTTGTGGACGATTCTGTTGGGAATTGGGATCTCAACGTTCCCACTGGCCCTGACCCTGATCACCCTGCGCTCTCGCAGCGCCGAGGCCTCGGCAGCGCTGTCCGGCTTCGTTCAGGGCGGTGGCTACCTGATGGCAGCAACTGGCCCCCTGATCTTCGCCTTCTTGATTCAGTCCTTTGATGCGATGTGGCCAGCTTATGCGGTGGTCCTGGCCTCCACCGCGGTGAAATTCGCGGTCAGCTTCTCCGCCTGTCGCCCAGGCTCGATCTGATCCGTCCACCTCCCGGGTTGAGACGATGCTGAGGACTATGACACCTGATTCGCCGTCGACAACCGGACACGAGTAATCTGATCGGGTGACCCCGGAACTTCTGCAGACCGCTTTGGCGCGTGCACTGGCGAGCAGTGCCGCCGCACGAGGAATCCACAACGTCCCTGTTCCGGAGCCGCCCCTCCGCCGTGTGCAGGAGAAGCGCCGTCGGCCGCAGGCCTCACGCCCCGGGGACTGGGTTTCGACCATTGCACTGCGCAGTGCTGCGAGCCTGCACACGGATCCCAGACTGCTGGCAGAAGAGATCGCGTCTCAGCTGCGCGCGGACATACGAGTAGCCGACGTCGAAGTCGCCGGACCTGGATTCCTCAACATCACGGTCAGTCCCAGCAGCCTCGCCCAGACCGCCGCTGACATCGTCGACTCCGATCAGCCCTTCGGTCCTGATCGTGACGCAGCAGCGCGCATCGAAGCCGCCATCGGCCAGCGCATCTTGGCCAGTTCCGAGCTGCAGGCACTGCAGGTCGCGGTGGGAACCGACGCGCTTCGCTTCCTGGCCGCACGCAGCAGCACGTCCCCGCCGCAGCCAGGCGACACCCAAGTGCTGCGCACAGCCCACTCGGACAACCCTATGTACGCAGTCCAGCTCGCGCACTCCGCAGCCCGTCGAGTCGAACGGCGTGCGGCAGCGGCTGGAATCGATGCCTCCGACTTCGACGCGAACACCTTGACCGATGCCCGAGAGACCGCTCTGGCCGCAGCACTGGCCGATTTCATCACCACGACGCGCCACGCTGCTTCCTGGGGCGAACCACAGCGCATCACCTGCCTCCTCGAAGCCATAGCCCAGCTGTTCCTAGACTGGGCGCAGGCATGCTCTGTGACACCGAGCATCGACGAGAAGATCACGCGACTCCACGCTTCCCGGCTGGTCCTCGACCGAGCCGCCATCATCGTCCTGGCCACAGGACTTCGACTACTGGGCGTCAGCGCCCCGGAGAGGATGTAATGCCAGCCCATATCGCCGGCACCATGCACGCCACCCCAGCACCCGTGTGGCTGCCGTACCCAGAGGACGTGAATGCGCTCCTGCCCAGCCTGTGGTCAGACAATGTGACGAAGTCCGACTCCGGTGTCCTCACCATCGCCGGGCACTCGGTCACCGACCTCGCCGAACGCTACGGCACCCCGACCCTCGTCATGGACGTCGCCGACTTCACAGCGCGCGCCGAGAACTACGTCAGCGCCTACTCGGCTGCCTTCTCCACAGACAAAGGCCTGGCCGGAGTCGACGTCTTCTATGCGGGCAAAGCATTCCTGTGCACTGCTGTCGCCGGGTGGGTCCACGAAGCGGGCCTCGGCCTCGACACCTGTTCCCTGGGGGAGATGATGGTGGCCAATGCAGCAGGGGTCCCAGGCGAGCGGGTCGGCCTGCACGGCAACAACAAATCTGCGGCCGAGCTCGAATATGCTCTCGACTACGGTGTGGGACGGATCTTCGTCGACAGCCTCGACGAGATCGCACTGCTCGAGTCGATCGCGGCAGCGAAGGGAACCACCGCTCCGGTGATGCTGCGCGTCACGGTGGGCGTCGAGGCACACACCCACGATTTCATCGCCACGGCTCATGAAGACCAGAAGTTCGGCCTCTCCGTCTCCGCCGGGACCGCTGCGAAGGCCGCCGCGGCGGTGGCGAACTCCTCACATCTGCGTTTCGACGGTCTGCACTCGCACATCGGCTCCCAGATCTTCGACATCTCCGGCTTCCAAGTCGCTGCCGCCCGCGTCCTGGCGCTGCGCGCAGAGATCATGGCCGAACACGGCGTTGATCTGCCCGATGTCGACCTGGGCGGCGGCTTCGGCGTCCGCTACACCTCACAGGACACACCTATCCCGGTGGCGAAGATGGCCCAGGAACTCGCCGAGGTGGTCGCGAAGGAATGTCGTGGACTGGGCACGAACGTGCCGCGGATCTCAATCGAACCCGGACGCGCGATCATCTCCCCATCCGTATTCACCCTCTACCAGGTCGGCACCGTCAAAGAGGTCGACACAGACAACGGCGTACGCACCTACGTCGCCGTCGACGGGGGGATGAGTGACAACATTCGGACAGCTCTCTACGATGCCGACTATTCGTGTACCTTGGCCAATCGGAACTCCGATTCCGAACCGGCCATCGTGCGCGTGGTGGGCAAGCACTGCGAATCCGGTGACATCATCGTCCGAGACGAATACATGGGGTCTGATGTGTCCGCCGGTGACCTCGTCGCGGTCCCGAACACCGGTGCCTATTGCCGGTCACTGGCCAACAACTACAACCACGTGCCCAAACCAGGGGTCCTGGCCGTGACAACGGATAAGGTTGAGTGGATTGTGACACCCGAGGACTACTCTCAGATGTTGCGCAGCGATCCGGGAATGAACGCCGGAGAGCGCGTATGAGTGCCATTGAAGACAGCGAAAAGGTGAACAAATGCAGGCTTTGAAAGTTGCCATGCTCGGATGTGGAGTCGTCGGCACCGAGGTCGCCGCCCGCATCCAGAATCGGAGCGAGGCGTTGGCCGAACGGATCGGTGCGCCGCTGCAACTGAGCGCAATCGTCGTCCGTGACACCTCCAAGCAGCGCCCGGGAATCGATTCGAGCCTGCTGACGACAGATGCTGAGGCGGCCATTGCCGACGCCGATATCGTCATCGAGCTGATGGGCGGCATCGAGCCTGCCAAAACGCTTATCCGCTCAGCCCTTGACCACGGGTCCTCCGTTGTCACAGCCAATAAGGCTCTGCTGGCTGCCAACTACGGTGAGCTGATGTCGGCGGCAGACTCCGCCGGTGTGCGCCTCGAGCACGAAGCAGCCGTCGCCGGTGCCATTCCGATCATCCGTCCTGTCGGCGACTCGCTGGCAGGGGACCGGATCGACAGAATCATGGGCATCGTCAACGGCACCACCAACTACATCCTCGACCAGATGGACTCCGAGGGATGGGGCTTCGATGAGGCGCTGAAGACCGCGCAGGAGCTGGGATTCGCCGAGGCGGACCCCACCGCCGATGTCGGCGGCCATGATGCCGCCGCGAAGGCCGCCATTCTCTCGTCGTTGGCCTTCCACGCTCCGGTCTCGATCGACGATGTCCACGTCGAAGGCATCGAAGACATCACACCCGAGATGGTCGCCACGGCCCGGGATCAGGGCTTCGTCATCAAACTCCTCGCCGTGTGCGAACGAGTCAGCGAATCACCTGCCGGACCGGGCCTGTCCGCTCGCGTCTACCCGGCCCTGCTGGGACGCAGCCACCCCCTGGCGACAGTGCGCGGTGCCTTCAACGCCGTCTTCATCGAGGCCGAGGCTGCCGGTTCGCTCATGTTCTACGGACAGGGTGCCGGCGGCGAACCGACCGCATCTGCGGTCCTCGGAGATGTGGTCTCCGTGGCCCGTCGCAAGGTGCTCGGTGGTCGGGGACAGTATGAGCGCCCATTCCACGAGGACTCGAAGATCCTGCCGATATCGGCGATCACCACCCGGTACCACATCACGCTCGACGTGGTCGACCGTCCTGGTGTTCTCGCCGCAGTCTCCGAGGTCTTCTCCGACGAAGGTGCGTCGATCGAACTCATGCGCCAGACCGTGGGAGAGGTCGACGACGAAGGCACTCAGCACGCGAAGCTCGTGCTCGCCACCCACTCGAACACCGACGCAACCCTCCGGGAAACGGTCGACCGCCTCAGCGGCCTCCCCGTGGTGCGCGCCGTCAAATCCGTGATCCGCGTAGAAGGACAGTGAGAATGACCGAATTCCCCAAAAAACAGTGGCAGGGCGTCGTCGAGGAATACCGCACCCTCCTCGATATCTCCGAAACTACACCGGCCGTGACCTTGGGCGAAGGCGGCACGCCGCTCATCCACGCGGAGAAGCTCAGCGAACTCACCGGTGCCGATGTGTGGGTGAAGTACGAAGGCCTCAACCCGACAGCGTCCTTCAAGGACCGGGGTATGACGATGGCCATCACGAAGGCCGTGGCTCAGGGTGCTAAGGCCGTCATCTGTGCCTCGACAGGCAACACCTCAGCCTCGGCAGCCGCCTACGCCACCAAGGCCGGACTGACCTGTGCTGTGCTCGTGCCCACCGGCAAGATCGCGCCGGGCAAGATGAGCCAGGCCATCGCCCACGGGGCCACGCTGCTCGAAGTCGACGGAAACTTCGACGACTGCCTGACGCTCTGTCGCAAGCTCTCCGAGTCCTACCCTGTCCACCTCGTGAACTCCGTCAACCCGGATCGTATCGAGGGACAGAAGACGGCTTCCTTCGAGGTTGTCGACGTCCTGGGCGACGCTCCCGACATCCACGTGCTGCCCGTGGGCAACGCCGGCAACATCACCGCCTACTGGAAGGGCTACCGCCAATACCAGGAGATCGGAGCCTCGACCCGTCTGCCGCATATGTGGGGCTTCCAAGCCGCAGGATCGGCCCCGATTGTCCTCGGCCACCCCGTGGACGAGCCCGATACGATCGCCACGGCCATCCGGATCGGCAATCCAGCCAGCTGGGAGCAGGCAATCGAGGCCCGTGACTCGTCCGGCGGAGTCATCGATTCCGTCACCGACGATGAAATCCTGCGCGCACACAAAGTCCTGTCCCGGGACGAGGGGATCTTCGTCGAACCCGGTTCGGCGGCCTCAGTGGCGGGTCTGCTCAAGATGTCCGAAGCGGGCAAGGTCCCGTCCGGTGCGAGCATTGCGGTAACCGTGACCGGTCACGGACTCAAGGACCCCAGCTGGGCACTGCACACAGCCGACGGCTCCGAGATCGAGCCGAAACGGGTCTCCGTCGACGCGGTCAGCGCGGCACGGGCTCTCGGGCTCGAAGACAGGTGAGTGTGAGGATTCAGATCGAGGTTCCGGCCACCTCGGCGAACCTGGGCCCTGGTTACGATGCCTTCGGCCTTGCTCTGGGGATCTTCGATACTCTAACTCTGACCATCCACGACGACCCCGTGGACCCCAGCATCTGCGTGAGCGTGACAGGGGAGAGCGCAGAGACGCTGCCGACGGATCGCACCCATCTCATCATGCGAGTGATCTCTGATGTGCTCTCTGCAGAGTATCCGCAGGCCCCTGCAGATCTGGGGGAGCGGCTCAGCCTGGAATGTGTCAATCGGATACCGCACTCACGCGGACTCGGATCCTCCGCGGCTGCGAACGTGGGTGCCATTGCTCTGGCCGGTGAGGTCGGCGCCTACGCAGGTGGTGCGAAGCTGAGCCGACAACGTGTGCTCGAGCTCGCATCCGAACTCGAGGGCCACCCGGACAATGCGGCCCCCGCTGTCTACGGGGGACTGACCATTGCATTGCCGGAGCCTGCGCGTTCGTGGCAGATTCCAGCCAACACCATCGCCGAGGTGACCGTCATGGTCCCCGACATGCGTCTGGACACGGAGATCGCTCGCAGCGTGATCCCCGTATCCGTCGAACATGAGGTCGCCGCAGAGAGCTCTGCCCTTGCGGCACTTCTCATCCATGGGTTCGTCACCGATGACTCGGTGCTGCTCGAGGCCACCGCCGATCGTCTGCATCAGGAATTCCGCCGTGACGCATACCCGGAGTCGATGGCGCTCGTCGACGCGCTGCGCGCCGAGGGCCTGCCCGCAGTGATCTCCGGCGCCGGACCCACCGTCCTCGTTCTCGCAAGTGCAGTTCCCCCCGAGTTGGTCCCCGACGCGGTGACACTCATACATACCACCATTGACCTCGGCGGATATCGCGTCAAGGAAAAAAATTAGTCACCGGATTCGCGTGAAAGCCATTGAGCACGTAAACTATGAGTGTTCCGTCAGTGATCGGATTCTGCGATACGCATCGCGATTCCGCTGATTTTTTCACAAATTCTGGAACGTCTCCTGCTCATTCTTAGGCAGGTTATCTTTCACAATGCACCGTCAATGGTGTTTCCGTCGCCGTGAGTAAACGGCTCTTGCCGCACGGCCGAAAGAGGGAGAAGGACCTTCGTGTCTGAAACCACTACTCAAGATTCCACCACACGCACCGGCAGTCTGACCGCTTTGCGTCTGCCCCAGCTCCAGGAAATGGCAGCGGGACTCGGGATCAAAGGGTACCGTCGACTTCGCAAAGGCGAACTGATCGACGCCATCAACAACCACAATGGCGCCCAGGGCGGTTCGGGGCAGGCTCAAGCAGCCTCGAAGACCGTACCGGCAGCTTCCGCACCAGCCGCTTCCGCAGCTCCCGAGAAGGCAGCAAAGGAAGACAACCAGGGTGCCGACGATGTACCCGTCGAGGCCAAGCGTCGTCCCGCTCGTCGCAGTGCAGCTGCGACGTCCGATGACGCCGCTGTTTCGCAGGGCGCGCCCGCCGCATCGTCTACTGCTGAGTCCTCCATCGTCGCCGAGGCATCCGCTGCAGACGACAATTCGTCTGATTCCGCTGGTGAGCCCGACAAGCAGCGTTCGCGACGTAGTCGTTCACGTTCTCGTGGCGGCGACGCCCAGAACGACGACAACGGACACAACGCCGATGACTCGGCCGAGCGCTCGGATCGCAATGATCGTGGCAATGGCCGCAACCGTCAGACTGACGACAACGACCGTGGCAACGATCGTAGCAACGGGCGTAACAACGACCGCGGCAACGACTCCGGCAATGACCGCAACAACGATCGTGGAAACGGGCGCAATCGTCAGAACGACGACAACGACTCCGGCAACGACCGCAACAACGACCGTGGCAACGACCGCAACAATGACCGCGGCAATGGGCGCAACCGTCAGAGCGACGACAACGACCGGGGCAATGACCGTAACAACGATCGCAACAACGATCGTCGGGGTCGCAACAACAACGATGACGACGATCGCGGCAACCGTCGCGGACGCGGTCGTGACCGTGACCGCAAACGTCGCGGCGGACGTGGCAACGACGAGCCCGAGATTCGCAATGATGACGTGCTCATCCCCGTCGGCGGTATCCTCGACGTCCACGACAATTACGCGTTCTTGCGCACCTCCGGTTACCTGCCCGGCCCCAACGACGTCTACGTCTCGGCCTCGATGGTCCGCAAGAACCGACTGCGCAAGGGCGACGCTGTCGCCGGTGCCATTCGGCAGCCTCGTGAGAACGACCGCAACAGCAAGCGTGAGAAGTTCGACGCCCTGGTGCGATTGGACTCCGTCAACGGACTGACCGTTGAAGATGCACGCAACCGCGTCGAATTCTCAAAACTGACTCCGCTCTACCCGCAGGAGCGGATGCGCCTCGAAACCACCTCGAAGCAGCATTCGACACGGCTCATCGACCTTGTGACGCCCATCGGCAAGGGCCAGCGCGGCCTCATCGTGGCGCCCCCGAAGGCGGGCAAGACGATGATCATGCAGCAGGTGGCCAACGCCATCACCGAGAATAATCCGGAAGTTCACCTGATGGTCGTCCTCGTCGACGAGCGTCCCGAGGAAGTCACGGACATGCAGCGTGCGGTGCAGGGCGAAGTCATCGCCTCGACCTTCGACCGCCCCGCAGATGACCACACGACGATCGCAGAACTCGCCATCGAGCGCGCTAAGCGTCTCGTCGAAATGGGTTCAGACGTCGTCGTGCTTCTGGACAACATCACACGTCTCGGCCGTGCCTACAACATTGCGCAGCCAGCCTCGGGTCGTATCCTCTCCGGTGGTGTCGACGCGAACGCGCTCTACCCGCCGAAGCGTTTCTTCGGTGCCGCCCGCAACATCGAAAACGGCGGGTCGCTGACCATTCTGGCCACCGCCCTCGTCGAGACCGGATCCAAGATGGACGAGGTCATCTTCGAAGAGTTCAAGGGCACCGGCAACATGGAGCTGCGTCTGTCGCGCCAGCTGGCTGATAAGCGCATCTTCCCGGCTGTCGACGTCAACGCGTCGAGCACCCGTCGCGAAGAGATGCTGATGACCAATGAAGAGATGAAGGTCATGTGGCAGCTGCGTCGTGTGCTGTCCGGACTCGAACAGCAGCAAGCTGTCGAACTCCTTATGTCGAAGCTGAAGGAAACCGGCTCGAACGTCGAGTTCCTGATGCAGGTGCAGAAGACGACACCACTGCAAAAGTCTGCCACCGACAACCACTGAGATGGCAGACGATGACACCCTCAAAGCCAGCGTCAGCGCACTGCTCGACGAGCATGCACGTCTGCAGTCGGAACTCTCCGATCCTGCCGTGCACGCTGACGCTGGCCGAGCCAAGAAGCTGACCAGGCGCTACGCAGAACTCGACAAGGTGGCTGTGACCGCCCGTCGATTCGATCAGCTCGAAGACGACGCTGTCGCCGCGGAAGAACTCGCGGCCGACGACGCCGAATTCGCGGCCGAGGCCAAGCGCCTGCATGAAGAAGCCTCGGACGTCGAGGCCGAACTCAGAGACCTCTTGGTTCCCAGCGATCCCGACGATGCACGTGATGCGATCATCGAGATCAAAGCTGGTGAGGGTGGCGACGAGTCCGCGCTGTTCGCAGGCGACCTCCTGCGCATGTATCAGCGCTGGATCGACTCACGCGGATGGTCCTCGCAGATCTTGGATGCTACGCATTCTGATCTGGGCGGGTACAAGGACGTGACCTTGGCCGTGAAGGCTAAGGACGATGGCGCCTACGGGTGGGTGAAGTTCGAAGGTGGAGTCCACCGGGTCCAACGTGTGCCCGTGACCGAATCCCAAGGACGCATCCACACCTCGGCCGCCGGAGTGCTCATATTTCCCGAAGTTGACGAGCCGGAGGAAGTCGCCCTCGACGACAACGATCTGCGCATCGACGTCTACCGATCCTCGGGGCCGGGCGGCCAGTCGGTGAACACGACAGACTCCGCTGTGCGCATCACCCACGTGCCCACAGGCATCACTGCCAGCTGCCAGAACGAGAAGTCGCAGCTGCAGAACAAAGAAGCCGCACTGCGCATGCTCCGCGCCCGCATCCTGGCCAAGCAGGCTGAGGAAGCGGCTGCCGAAGCTGCAGACATCCGCCGGTCCCAGGTTCGCACCGTTGACCGTTCGGAACGCATCCGCACCTACAACTTCCCCGAAAACCGGATCACCGACCATCGGACAGGCTACAAGGCCTACAACCTTGACCAGGTTCTCGCCGGTGATCTCGATCCTGTGGTCGGATCCTGCCGGGAGGCTGACAAAGCAGCTCGACTCGACGCGCTGGGGGACTGACCTGAATCCGCGCCCGCCCGGTCTCGAAGAGGACGTGTCGACGGTGCTGCTCGGGGCGACGCGACTGCTGGCCGAGGCCCACGTGCCCAATCCCGACCTAGATTCCGCAGCCTTGCTCGCCCATGCGTGGGGAATCGAGGCATCGGACCTCGCACGCAGACGTCTCTTCGGCGAGTCCGTTCCTGCTGGAGTCACCGAAATATTCGTGGAACTCCTCGACCTGCGACGCCAGCGCGTCCCCCTTCAGCACATCACCGGTGTCGCAGCATTTCGCCACCTCGAACTGAAGGTAGGTCCTGGAGTCTTCGTGCCCCGCCCCGAGACAGAGCTTCTCGTCACCGAGGTTCTCGACGAGTTGGAGCGGCAGCGGAACGCCCATGAGCCCTTCGTCGTTGATCTGTGCTCGGGCTCGGGAGCGATCACGCTCTCCCTGGCCACCGAACATCCGAAGCTGTCCATCGTCGGCGTCGAGCGTGAAACTGAGGCCCTGAACTGGTCGCTGAAGAATCTGACGGCGGTCAACCTCGGCGATTCCACTGTTGAACTCATCTCTGGTGACGCAACGACATTCGCCGATGACCGTCCTGACCTGTGGGGCCTGGCCGATGTCGTCGTGACCAACCCTCCCTATGTGCCCGATGAGGCTGTACCCCGCGACCCGGAGGTTCGGGAGCACGATCCAGCTGCCGCTCTATACGGCGGTTTCACGGGTCTGGAGATCCCAGCGCTCATCATGAGACAGGCAGAGAAGCTGCTGCGTCCCGGCGGATTCTTCATCATGGAACACTCCGAAGAACAAGGCCCACACGCCTGCGAACTCATCATGAAGACGGCCAGTCTCAGGCAGGCCGCCACCTACCCGGACTACACTGGACGCGACCGCTACACGGTGGCTCATCGTGTGACAGAGGTCGACCTATGACCACGGACCTCCCAGTTCGGGACACTGCCCACCACGATTCGAAACGGAGAATTCGTGTCGAGACGATTCGACGTCACCCAAAGCGACATCCGTGACCTTGTCCTGGACGAATGCGCCAGGGTCAGCGAAACGGGCAATCTGCTCGTCATCCCCACGGACACCGTGTATGGGATCGCCGCAGACGCCTTCAGCGCTTCAGCGGTCTCCGCACTCCTGGCGGCAAAGGGCCGCGGACGCGATATGCCGCCGCCGGTCCTGGTCCCGCGCGCGGAAACCGTCTTCGGCCTCGTCGACGGCGTCGATGAGAGGATGCTGTCTCTGACCGCTCGTTTCTGGCCCGGCCCGCTGACGATCATCGCCAACGCCCAGCCGTCACTGGACTGGGACCTCGGCGACACCCACGGCACCGTGGCGGTGCGGATGCCCGACGACGAATACGCGCTCGCATTGCTGGCTCGGACCGGGCCACTGGCCGTGTCGAGTGCCAACATATCCGGGAAGCCGGCCGCCACCTCGGCGGACGAAGCGATGGAGATGCTCGGTGACGATGTCGACATCTACGTCGACGGGGGAGTGCGGGCATCGGGAGTCTCCTCGACCATCGTCGACCTGACCGCCGATGTGCCCCGCGTTGTGCGCGAGGGCCCCGTGACCATCGATGAACTCCACGAAATCGTCCCCGACGTCATCGACCTGGACGGCTGAGTGCGCGCCTACCTCTTCATCCTCATCATCTCGGCCCTCGTGGCCTATCTGCTGACCCCGATGGTCAAGCGGGTGGCAGAACGAGGCCAGATATTCTCGCCCCTCCGTGAACGAGATGTGCATTCCGTTCCGACGCCGAGGTTGGGTGGAGTCGCGATGTTCGGCGCGGTGATCGTGGGCCTCGTATTTGCCTCACAGACACCGTTCCTGCAGCGGATCTTCGTCGACATGGCCCCGATCATCGGCATCGCCGGCGCCGCCACAGTGCTGTGTGTGCTGGGCATCATCGATGACATCTGGGATCTCCATTGGATCACGAAACTTGCCGGACAGGCACTGGCCGCCGGTTTCATGGCCATCAATGGCGTGGCTCTGCTGTCGATTCCCTTCGGGGGAGTCATCATCGGTTCTCCGCGGATGTCGATCATCATCACCATCCTGGTGGTGCTGGTTACGATCAACGCTGTGAACTTCGTCGACGGACTTGACGGATTGGCTGCGGGGGTCGTTGCCATCGGCGGCAGCGCCTTCTTCATCTACTCCTACGGCCTGGCCCGCGACGCCTCTCCCGACTCCTATGCGAACCTCGCGTCGCTGATCACCGCAATCCTCGTCGGTGCCTGCGTCGGTTTCCTGCCGCATAACTTCAACCCGGCACGGATCTTCATGGGCGATTCGGGATCAATGCTCATCGGTCTGCTGCTGGCAGCATCCACCATCCGCGTCACCGGTCAGGTCGACCCGGCTCTGCTCGGAGAAGAACGCGTATTCGCGACCTTCCTGCCCATCATCCTGCCTGTCGCCGTGATGTTCCTGCCGCTGCTCGACCTGGGCCTGGCGGTGGTCCGCCGTCTCATGGCGGGCCAATCACCCTTCTCCGCGGATGCGAAGCACCTCCATCACAGAATGCTCAGCCTGGGCCATTCTCATGCTCGAGCCGTGCTCATCCTCTACACATGGACCGCACTCATCGCATTCGGATCCGTCATGCTCCTGCTGATGCCCTGGATCTACGTGGTCTGTATTGTCGGCGGGCTGTTCGCCATCACCCTTATCTTCACGTTCTACCCCCTGCGGGTCCGCCAGAAAGCCAGAGAGGAAATCTCATGACCGATGAGTCACCGCGTCAGGAAACCTACGTTGAGGCAGCGTGGACGAGAGTCTGGAGGACCATGCTGGTCCGTGGAATCATTCTCGTCGTGGCTGTCGCCGTGCTCGGAATGGGTATCGGCTACCTAGTTTCGGGTGCCCAGGGACTCAACGGCGGCGCTGTCGGTGGGGGTCTGGCCGCGGTGTTCATCATCATCACGCTGGTCATCATGTATGCCGGACGAAACATGGGACTGACTGCGATCGCCGGATTCTTAGGCATGGGCTTCCTCTTCAAGGCGTTCATCTTCATGATCGTCATCTGGAGGCTCAAAGACGCCACCTGGCTAGACGGAACTGTGGCGTTCTTCACAATTGTGGTTGCTGTGCTCGGTTCCTCGCTCGTGGAGGCGCTGACGGTGGTCAAAGGTCGTGTGCCCTACGTAGATCCTGAAGCGAAATAGGCGAACTTTGCGCTTGCGCCAGCCCCTGCCAGGAGATGTACAGTCAAAGGTGATGAATTTGTCGGCAGCTCTCTACAATTGGTAGAGTTGTTGCGGTGCTGGAGCCATTTGTTGCTCCATGTCGCTCCTGAACCTACAGCCACGCAACTCGTGCGTGGCAAAGGCCAGGCCATCAAGGCTTTTGACCATGGGAGAGTTAAGGAAACGTGGGAACACTCAACGCTGCGAACACAATGATCCAAGCCGCTGAAAGTGGTTATCACGGTCCGTCAATGGAGGAGTTCTTCCCCGCTGCGTTCCTCTTCGAAGGCACGCCCTTTGAGATGAACCGCGTGATGCTCATCCGCGTCATCGCCACCGTGGCAGTCGTTGTTCTGCTTGCTGTGTGGGCCAAGCGCATGAAGCTCGTTCCCGGTCGTTTCCAGTCAGCTATGGAGCTGGCGATGGAATTCGTCACAGTCGGCATCGCCGAGGACACCTTCGGCAAAGAACGTGCAAAGAAGTTCATGCCGCTGATCGTTGCGATCTTCTTCGGCATCCTGTTCTGGAACGTCACGAAGCTCATTCCCTTCCTCAACATGCCCGGCACCGGCGTCATCGGTCTGCCGATCGTCCTCACGCTGACGGTATATGTCACCTACCACTGGGCCGGTATCGCTGAGAAGGGACTCGGCGGCTACCTCAAAGATTCGCTCATCCTGCCCGGTGTGCCTTGGCCGATGCACATTCTGCTCATCCCGATCGAGTTCATCACGAAGTTCATCACCCAGCCGTTCACGCTGGCGATCCGACTCTTCGCCAATATGATGGTCGGCCACCTCCTCCTTGTGCTCTGCTTCTCCGCGACGACCTTCTTCCTGGTCGACGCCGCGAACGGCTTCCAGTTCTTCTCGATCGTCACCTTCGCCGGCGGATTCTTCGTGTTCATCCTCGAGATGCTGATCGTCGTCCTCCAGGCCTACATCTTCGCTCTGTTGTCCTGCGTCTACATCAACGCGGCCATTTCAGAAGACCACTGATTTAACACCCAGAACCGTAACTCACGAGTTGCACGGTCGGGCCAACCACCCGGCTTCATTATGAAAGGAAAAGCATCCTATGGATATGCTCGCCGCAGTTGAAGGTAGCGTTTCGACGATCGGATACGGCCTCGCCGCTATCGGCCCTGGCATCGGTGTCGGAATTGTTATCGGCAAGACCATCGAGGGAACCGCACGTCAGCCTGAGATGGCCGGCGCACTGCGCGGAAACATGTTCCTCGGCATTGCGCTGATCGAGGCACTGGCCCTGATCGGCATCGCCACCCCGTTCTTCCTGCCCTGATCACGAAGAGGACTAATCGATGACTCCGGAACTAATTCTTGCCTCGGCGAAGAACCCGCTTCTCCCCGCCTGGTATGACATCATCTGGAGTGCCATCTGTCTGCTGATCGTCTTCCTGGTTGTCTGGAAGTACGTCCTCCCGGCCTTCAATAAGACCCTCGATGAGCGCGCAGAGCGCATTCAAGGTGGAATTGAAAAGGCTGAGAAGGTGCAGGCCGAAGCCGATCAGGCTCTGGCCGAGTATCAGAAGCAGCTCGCCGACGGCCGTGCAGAAGCTGCACGACTGCGCGCCGAGGCTCAGGAAGAAGGCGCCCAGATCATCGCCAATATGAAGACCCAGGCTCATGCAGAGTCCGAGCGCATCGTTGCTCAGGCTCAGACGCAGATCGAAGCCGAGCGTCAGACCGCCATGGTGCAGCTGCGCTCGGAAGTCGGAACGCTCGCCACCGACCTGGCATCACGCATCGTCGGCGAATCACTCACCGATGACCAGCGTTCTGCCAATGTGGTCGATCGCTTCATCTCCGATCTTGAGCCGCAGTCTTCAGCACAGCCTGTCAAGGGGGCGTGATGCTCCAGTCGAGCAGATTGTCCCTGCAGGCCGTACTTGAAACCGCCAATGCCGAGATCTCCCGCGGCGACGCGCGTGAAATCGGTGCGGGTGAGCTGGCCATCGTTGCTGTTCTCGCTGAGAATGTGACGCTGCGTAAGGCCTTGGCTGACTCGTCCGAGTCGGCTGAGAAGAAGCAGCAGCTGCTGCGGACTCTGTTCTCGACTCGGACCACCGAGACGGTCCTGCGTCTGAGTGAACTGGCAGTGAGCCAGCGCTGGGCCAGGACTCAGGACTTGGTGACCAGCCTTGAGGTTGCCGGAGTGACAGCCATCGCTGCTGCCGCTCAGGTATCCGGTCAACTCGGTCAGGTGGAAGAGGAAGTCTTCCGCTTCGCCCGTCTGTGCGAAAGCGAACATGAACTGGCGCGCGCCTTGGAATCCGATGCCTCTGCGTCGACCAAGCGTGCGCTCATCGCAGACTTGCTGGCAGGTAAGGCACAGGCCGACACCATCACGCTGATCGAGCAGGCCGTTCTGTTCCCGCGCGGACTCCGCGTGGCGAAGGCCCTGGATCAGTACAGCGATATCCTCGCGGCACGACAGCAGCGCTCAGTCGCCGAAGTCACCGTTGCCAAACCGTTGAGCGAAGCTCAGACCCAGAAGCTGACGGCCGCTCTGTCCGCCAGCTATGGACGCGACCTTGTACTCAACGTCCAGGTCGACCCCGCAGTCGTCGGGGGAGTCCGTGTTCAGGTCGGCGATGAGATGATGAGCTCAACAGTGGCTGATCGTCTGGCCGAAGTTCAGCGTAAGCTCGCAAGTTAAATTGAGGTGCCGGCCAGTCCGGCAGCACAGGCGGCCCATCGGTCGTCGGACGCAAGTTTTGAGTAAAGGAAGCAGGGAAACCAGATGGCGGAACTGACAATTCGCCCGGAAGAGATCCGGGACGCTCTCGGGAAGTTCGTTGACTCGTACAACCCCGAGAGCTCGGTAAAGTCCGAGGTCGGCAAGGTTGTCACCGCAGGTGACGGAATCGCCCACGTCTCGGGCCTGCCCGGCACAATGGCCAACGAACTCCTTCGGTTCGAAGATGGCACACTGGGCTTGGCACAGAACCTCGACGAGCGCGAGATCGGCGTCGTCATCCTCGGCGAGTTCGCCGGAATCGCCGCGGAGCAGAACGTCTACCGCACCGGTGAGGTTCTCTCCATTCCAGTCGGTGACGGATACCTCGGTCGCGTGGTCGATCCTCTGGGTCACCCGGTCGACGGACTCGGCGATGTCGAGACCGTCGGTCGTCGTGAGCTTGAGCTCCAGGCCGCAGGTGTGATGGATCGCCAGGAGGTTCGCGAACCTCTGCAGACCGGCTACAAGAGCATCGATGCCATGATCCCTGTCGGTCGTGGCCAGCGTCAGCTCGTCATCGGTGACCGCAAGACGGGTAAGACAGCTCTGGCCATCGACACGATCATCAACCAGAAGGCCAACTGGGAGACCGGCGATCCGAAGAAGCAGGTTCGCTGCATCTACGTTGCCATCGGCCAGAAGGGCTCCACCATCGCCGGTGTCCGTCGTTCGCTCGAAGAAGCGGGCGCACTAGAATACACCACGATCGTGTCCTCGCCTGCTTCTGACTCCGCAGGTTTCAAGTACCTCGCTCCCTACTCCGGTTCGGCCATCGGCCAGCACTGGATGTACGAGGGCAAGCACGTCCTCATCGTGTTCGACGATCTGTCGAAGCAGGCTGAGGCCTACCGTGCGGTATCTCTGCTGCTGCGTCGTCCGCCGGGCCGTGAGGCATTCCCAGGTGACGTCTTCTACTTGCACTCGCGTCTGCTCGAGCGTTGCGCGAAGCTCTCCGATGAGTTCGGCGGCGGTTCAATGACCGGCTTGCCGATCATTGAGACCAAGGCCAACGACGTTGGCGCCTTCATTCCGACCAACGTGATCTCGATCACCGACGGTCAGATCTTCTTGCAATCGGACCTCTTCAACGCCGGTCAGCGTCCAGCTGTCGACGTCGGTGTGTCCGTCTCCCGCGTCGGCGGTGCCGCTCAGACGAAGGCGCTCAAGAGCGTCTCCGGTACTCTGAAGATCTCCTTGGCTCAGTATCGTTCCCTCGAAGCGTTCGCGATGTTCGCCTCGGACCTCGACGAGACGACCAAGCGCGACCTGGCTCGCGGTGCTCGTCTGACCGAGCTGCTCAAGCAGTCTCAGTTCTCGCCGATGTCGTTTGAGAAGCAGACCGTGTCGATCTTCGCCGGTACCCACGGCTACCTCGACGAGATTCCGATCTCCGATGTGCTGAAGTTCGAATCGGAGCTTCACGATCACCTCGAGCGCAAGACCGGCATCTTCACGACCATTCGTGAGACGCTCAAGCTCGATGATGACACTTCGGCTGAGCTGGAGAACGTGTTGGCCGAGTTCACCAAGAACTTCGTCACCTCCGATTCCAGCGGATCCCAGGCCGGCAGCGAAGAAACCGCCACTGCGTCTTCGGACGAGGTCGAGCAGGAAAAGATCGTTCGGCAGAAGCGTTGAACCTGATCCGTAACAGCGAAAGGAAGAACTGATGGGAGCCCAGCAGAGGGTCTTCAAACAGAAGATCCGCTCTACGTCGTCCTTGAGGAAGATCTTCAAGGCCATGGAGCTCATCGCTGCTTCACGGATTCAGAAGGCCATTGCCCGTTCGCAGGCTGCCAGCCCCTACGCCAATGCATTGACCCGCGCGGTCTCTGCGGTGGCCAGCGAGTCCAACGTCGACCACGTGTTGACATCCGAGCCTGAGAACGTCAGCCGTGCTGCTGTTCTCGTCGTGGGCCCGGATCGCGGATTCGCAGGAGCCTACTCCGCGAACCTGCTGCGCGAAGCCGAGGAACTCATTCGGCTTCTGCACAGCGAAGGCAAAGACGTTTCGCTCTTCACCGTCGGCGGGAAGGCTGAGAACTACTACACCTTCCGCGACCGAGCGATTGTTCAGGCCTGGACTGGAATCTCCGAGACTCCGACGGCTGAGAAAGCCCGGGAGATCGGTGAGGCCCTGTTGCAGAGCTTCAATACCGAATCCGCTGAGAACGGTGTGGATGAGATCTACATCGTCTTCACGAAGTTCGTCTCGAGCGTCAAGCACGATCCGGAATACCGGCGTCTGCTTCCGCTTGAGGTCGTTGACGCGGACGAAGTCGCCACCGGCGGCGAGTCCGCACCCGCGAACGATGCGGCTGCGTTCCCACTCTATGAGTTCGAACCCAGCGCCGAGGCCGTCTTGGACTCGCTGTTGCCGCGATACATCGACTCTCGAGTCCTGGCAGCGTTGCTGAGTGCATCGGCATCCGAGCAGGCCTCGCGTCAGGCTGCGATGAAGACGGCGACCGATAACGCGGACGACCTCATCAAGACCTACACCCGGTTGGCCAACACGGCTCGCCAGGCGGAAATCACCCAGGAACTCACCGAGATCGTCGGTGGGGCCGATGCCCTTGCGGCATCATCAGCCGGCGACTGACCGGCGAGAGCAGAGAAGAAAGAGACCATGACTGCCACAGCTACGGATACCTCCCCGGCGCAGGGCACAGCCCTCGGCCGGATTTCCCGAGTCATTGGCCCGGTTGTCGACATCGAGTTTCCGCTCGACTCCGTGCCAGCGATCTACAACTCCCTGTCCACCTCGGTGGAACTCTCAGAGGGCACGCGCAAGCTGACCTTCGAGACCGCACTGCACCTGGGCAACGGCATCGTCCGTGCCGTGTCATTGCAGCCCACCGACGGTCTGGTCCGCGGACAGGAAGTCACCGACTCCGGTGCACCCATCACGGTGCCAGTCGGGGACATCACCAAGAACCACGTGTGGAACACCACCGGTGACTGCCTCAACCTCGAAGAGGGCGAGCAGCTCGAGATCAGCGAGCGCTGGCCAATCCACCGCACCGCACCTGCCTTCGACGAACTCGAGTCGAAGACTGAGATGCTCGAAGTCGGCATCAAGAGCATCGACCTGCTCACCCCGTACGTGCAGGGTGGAAAGATCGGCCTCTTCGGTGGCGCAGGTGTGGGCAAGACAGTCCTGATTCAGGAGATGATCTACCGCATCGCGCACAACCACAGCGGCACATCCGTGTTCGCCGGTGTGGGAGAGCGCACCCGTGAGGGCAACGACCTCATCATGGAAATGGACGAGGCAGGAGTGTTCAAGGACACTGCCCTAGTCTTCGGCCAGATGGATGAGCCACCAGGCACCCGTCTGCGTGTCGCACTATCGGCACTGACCATGGCGGAATACTTCCGCGATGTGCAGAACCAGGACGTGCTGCTGTTCATCGACAACATCTTCCGTTTCACCCAGGCCGGTTCCGAGGTGTCGACCCTGCTGGGCCGCATGCCATCGGCCGTGGGCTACCAGCCCAACCTGGCTGACGAGATGGGCCTCCTGCAGGAACGAATCACCTCGACGCGTGGTCACTCGATCACCTCGATGCAGGCGATCTACGTTCCTGCTGATGACTACACGGACCCGGCTCCGGCAACCACGTTCGCCCACTTGGACGCAACGACCGAGCTCAGCCGTGACATCGCCTCACGCGGTCTGTACCCGGCTATTGACCCTCTGACCTCGACGTCGCGCATTCTCGATCCGCTGGTCGTCGGCGAAGAGCACTATCGTGTCGCCAACGAAGTCAAGGCCATTCTGCAGAAGAACAAGGAGCTCCAGGACATCATCGCCATCCTCGGTGTTGATGAACTCGGTGAAGAGGACAAGCTCGTCGTCCACCGTGCTCGTCGCATCGAGCAGTTCCTGTCGCAGAACACCTACACCGCTGAGAAGTTCACTCAGGTTCCCGGTTCGACCGTTCCGCTGGCCGACACCATCGAAGGGTTCTCGAAGCTCTGCTCCGGAGAAGTCGACCACATTCCGGAACAGGCATTCTTCAACGTGGGTGGGCTTGACGATGTCATGCGCAACTACGAAGAGATGCAGAAGTAAGCCATGGCTGTCCTCGATGTGAACGTCGTAGCAGCCGACCAAGAGGTATGGGTTGGTGAGGCCAAGCGCGTCATCGCCCGTACCTCGGACGGCGATATCGGTATCCTTCCAGGCCACGAGCCTGTATTGGGTGTCGTAGCCGATGGTGAGGCGCGTATTCTCACGACAGATGAGGAGACCATTCGGGTTAAGGCCGATGGTGGTTTCCTGTCTGTTGAGAATAATCGCGTCATCATTGCCGCTGATCAGGCCGAACTTCTCTGATCCGTCAATTAAACTGGCAACTGTGAACCCTTCCGTCCTGCTGATCGTTCTGCTCTCGTTAGTAGGACTCGCCCTCGCGCTGATCGTTGTTGTGACGATTCGACGTCGGTCGATTTCGAAGCTGTCCGGTGCTTTTGATTGTTCCATCAACGTGGGCGAGGAATCCTCTTCTCGCCCACGTTGGCGTCTGGGTGTAGCAGTGTTCTCAGTGGCCTCACTGGACTGGTACCCCGTATTCGCACTGACTCGTCGTGCCGCAGTCCGTCTCCCGCGCGCCGATCTTGATATCCTCGTCCGCCGCAAACCCACGTCCGGTGAACAGTACTCCGTGTTGCCCGATGCCGTTGTGGTGGACTGCTCCTATGGGAAGGCCGACGGTCGACCCCGTTCCGTATCTTTGGCCATGGACACCGAATCGCTGTCCACGATGGCCTCCTGGCTGGAATCATCGCCCCCCGGCTTCAACCCGACGATGGGAAGGTTCACCTGATGGATGTCTTTCGCTTGACCGGTCCGAGTCGACTGCTAGGCGAAGTCGATATCAGGGGAGCTAAGAACAGCGTTCTCAAACTGATGGCGGCCAGTCTCCTTGCCGTCGGCAAGACGACGATCACCAATGTGCCGGCGATCCTCGATGTGCGCATCATGGTCCAGCTGCTCATCCGGCTGGGCTGCGACGTTGACTACGACGCCGATCGGGGAGTCGTCAGCATCGACGTTCCCGCCGAGGTCGGAATCCAGGCCGACTACGAACTTGTACGGGCCATGCGTGCATCCATCTCCGTGCTTGGACCCCTGACCGCACGGATGCGTTCGGCACATGTGGCGCTGCCCGGTGGCGATGCGATCGGTTCCCGCGGTCTGGACATGCATCAGGCCGGCCTCGAAGCCCTCGGTGCAACGGTGCACCTGGACCACGGTTACTTCGTCGCGGAAGCCCCGAATGGTCTTCGTGGGACTGACATCGTGCTCGAATTCCCCTCCGTCGGGGCCACAGAGAACCTGGTGATGGCAGCGACGCTGGCTCACGGCGTGACGACGATCTCGAACGCGGCCAAAGAGCCAGAGATCGTCGACATCTGCTCAATGCTCGTAGACATGGGCGCCCAGATCAATGGGATCGGAACCGCCGACATCACCATCACCGGTGTCGACGAACTCCGGCCAGTCGACCACCGAACGGTGGGGGATCGGATCGTCGCCGGGACCTATGCCTTCGGTGCTGCCCTGTCCGGCGGAGATGTGACCGTCAAAGGCGTTGGACTCGATCTGATGCCCAACATCGCCATCAAGCTTTGCGATTCGGGTGCCACGGTCGACGACCTCGGCGAGATCGAATTGGGAGATGGCACCCGTGGCAAAGGATTCCGCGTCGTCGGTGCCGAACGGCCACACGCGATTCGCGTCGCGACGATGCCGTTCCCCGGGTTCCCCACAGATCTCCAACCATTCGTCATCGCACTGAACTCCGTGGCCGACGGGGTCGGTCTGCTCTCGGAGAACCTGTTCGAAGCTCGTTGGAGGTTCGTCCAGGAAATTGCCCGATTGGGTGCGAAGGTGCGAATTGACGGAAACCATGCTCTGATCACCGGTGCTGAGAGTCTGTCCGGCGCCGAGGTGGAAGCCTCAGACATCCGCGCCGGTGCCGGTCTGGTGATGGCGGGTCTGCGGGCCGTGGGAATCACTGAGGTCTCCGGCATCGACCACATCGAACGAGGTTACGAGAACTTCGTGTCGAATCTACGCACTCTTGGCGCCAACATCGAACGCGTCGAAAAAGCCGACATCCTCAGCTTCGAATAGAGTTCGGCTTCGAGCAGAACTCAGAACAGTCGCGAGTCTGGGTCGTCCATGCCGCGCAGCGCATCGTAGTCGAGAACGACACAGCGGATGCCACGGTCCTCGGCCAAGGTCCTGGCCTGGGGCTTGATCTCCTGAGCGGCGAACACTCCCTGTACAGGGGTGAGCAGCGGGTCGCGATTCATCAGCTCCAGATACCTGGTCAGCTGCTCCACGCCGTCAATGTCACCGCGGCGTTTGATCTCCACTGCCACCGACTTGTGACCGTGATCCCGGGCCAGAATGTCGACGGGACCGATGGCCGTCATGTACTCACGCCGGACCAAGCTGTAGCCGTCCCCGAGAGTCTCGATGTGCTCTGCCAGCAGCTCTTGCAGATGGGCTTCGACTCCGTCTTTGACCAGTCCGGGGTCAATGCCGAACTCATGCTGGTCATCGGCGATCACCTCGGCGATGGAGATGACGAGCTTGTCACCGGTCTTAGCCTGCGAGACTGTCCATAGCTCGACCAGACCCGCATCTGCCTGCTCTTGGCTCGGATCAGTGATTTTGATCGAGCACGGGGGAGTCATCCAATTCAGAGGCTTATACGATCCGCCATCCGAATGGATGAGGATCGAGCCGTCGGCCTTGATCATGATGAGACGGGTGGCCATGGGCAGATGGGCGGTCAGACGACCAGCATAATCTACGGAACACTTAGCAATGACGAGACGCACGCGCTTTACCCTACGTGAGAGAATGGGCAGATGCCACGATCTACCTCCTCGCGTCGCAAAAACAAATGGCAGCAGACCCCACGAGAGCTCTCCGATTCCGTCAATGGGCTGCGCACAAGCCGAGATCTGCCTGATGGCACATGGTCGGTGCAGAACGTCGCCGGCAATTCGCAGGACAAGATCTATGTCTGTCCTGGGTGCGGACAGGACGTGGCATCTTCGACTCCGCATATCGTCGCCTGGCGACAGACCGCAAGATATGGCACCGAGGTGGGCGTGGACTCGCGTCGACACTGGCACTCGAGATGCTTTCAGAAATTCCGATGACGGAGTACTGGGCTCACTTGTAGGCGGAGTGATCTCAAGGCCTGCGGGCGGGATTTCTAAGGCCGAAATTGGGATCTGAAAAGGGGCCAGTTCATTGTGAACTGGCCCCTTTTTCAATAGAACGGGTGCTCTGAGAGCTTAGACCTCAGCGCAGCGAGTTCTTCGACCGCGACGCCTTGGTGTTCTTGTTCTTCGCTCCTGAGACCTGAGCGTCGATTGCAATCGTGTCAGCGTCGGTGGCTCCGTTAGGCAGCTCGGAGTCCTCTGCGTCCTCGTCCTCTTCAGCTGAGTCGGCTGCATCAGTCTCAGACTCGGCTGCCTGAGATTCAGATGCTGCTGCGGCGTCCTTGCCTGGGGCTTCCTCGGTGCTCGTGGAAATCGCCGAGGCAGCTGCGTCGGTGGAACCGTCCGTGCCCTGTGCACCGGCATCTGCGTCGTCGGCAGCGATGTCATCCGCCTCGTCTGCTTCCTCGGGATCCTCGGCCAGAAGGTCGGCGAGCTCCTCCTCATCGGCGATCTGTTCAGTGGCGTGGGATGCGGATTCTGCCTTGGCCGGATCGACGGAATCGCCGCCCATGACACCGGGCATCGCGAACAGCGAGCGGAGCTGATCGAGCTGGGCTGTGATCGTCTTGCGCTGTTTGGTCAGCAGATCGACCTGAGACTGTGCCGATGCCACGTTGCGCTTGGCTTCGGCTGCGGACTCCTCGATTGTGGCCTCGGCCGTTGCTCGGGCTTCGCTGATGAGAGTCTGCGCACGAGTCTTGCCGTCGGCAATGATGTCGTCGGCCTTCTTCACCGCATCCGAGCGGGTCGTCTCCGCCCGCTCTGCAGCTTCTTTAGCCTCGGCATCTGCCTTGGCAGCACGCGCCTGGGCTTCGTCGATGAGCTTCTTGTTCTCAATCTGGGCGGAGTCGTAGCGCTTCTTGCGATCGGTCTCGGCGGCCTGGCGTTTGCCAGCTAGCTCGACATCGAGTTCGTCGGCAGCCTTCGTCGATGCCTCATCACGAGCCTTGGCTGCGGCGAGAAGTTCATCGGCCTGGGCCTGCGCGGTGCTGATCGACTCATCGGCCTGAAGCTTGGCTTCGGCGCGCAGGTCAGCAGCCTGCTTCTCCGAGGTGGCCTTGAGTTCAGCGAGCTCGTGCTCGAGGCTCTCGCGGGCTTCCTTCGTGGCCGCCTCATTGGCTTCCTTGGCCTGGTTGTACTCACGTTCCGCGGTCGCTTTGATTTCAGCAGCACGCTTCTCGGCGGCCTTCACCGTCTCGTCGGCGCGCAGCTCGGCCGAACTGATGATCGCGTCGGCTTCCGAGCGGGCATTGGACAGCGTGTCGTTGCTCTCTGTGTGCATCCGGGCACGGGCAGACGCAGCTTCGGCGCGTGCCTTGTTGCGGATGGTCTCTGCATCGGAGTTCGCCTGAGACAGCGTCTCGCGTGCCTGCGACTCCGCGATCTTGAGCAGATGGTCGATGCGGCTTCCGGGAGGACCGGCAGCCTCGGCGCTGTCATTGGCCGCCTTCTTCAGCTGAGCCTTCGCTTCGGAGAGCTCCCCGGCGATCTGAAGTTTCGCGCGATCAGCGTTGATGACCTGACTGCGGGCATCGGAGAGGGCCTTACGAACGGACTCGACCTCGGTTCGCAGCTGCTGCAGGCGAGAATCTACTTCACTTTTTTCGTAGCCGCGCATCGCTGTGCGGAATTCTTCGGTGGGCGTCACTGAAGCGGACTCCTGTCGTGTCAAGGGATGTGGTCAAATCGTCCACCCCCTACTCTAACGGACTCACTATGAGTGTTGGGTGCGAATTCCCAAGTGTGGACGTGTCCTGGCACGATGTGACACAGCCCCCGTGACTGAGGCCACAGACAGCTGGACTACCCTTGGAACAGGCAGCATTCCATTGACTTCCCTGCTCGTTGGCGGGGTGCAAATATCTGAGGAGAGAATATGACTGAAGCAGTGATCGTCGCGGGTGCCCGCACGCCTTTCGGACGTCTGCAGGGAGGCCTGTCATCGTTGACTGCTGTGCAGCTGGGCGGCAAGGCCATCGCAGGTGCATTGGATCGTGCGGGCATCAAGGGTGAGGACGTCGAGTACGTCATCATGGGCCAGGTCCTGCAGGCCGGGCTCGGTCAGGGACCCGCGCGTCAGGCCGCAGTCGAAGCCGGCATCCCCATGAACGTACCAGGTGTCACCGTGAACAAGCTGTGCCTGTCGGGCATCAATGCGATCACACAAGCGGCCCAGCTGGTACGGGCTGGCGAATATGATGTCGTCGTCGCCGGTGGACAGGAGTCGATGAGTCTGGCTCCCCACCTGCTGGAGAAGTCGCGTACGGGGTACAAATACGGTGACGTCGTCGTCAAGGACCATATGGACTACGACGGACTGTGGGACGCCTTCACTGATCAGGCCATGGGCGGCCTGACCGAAGAGGCCAACGCGGGTGACTTCGAATTCTCCCGTGAAGAGCAGGATGCCTTCGCGGCCCGTTCGCATCAGCGTGCGGCCCAGGCCTGGGAATCGGGCAAATTCGGCGACGAAGTTGAAGCAGTCACCATCTCCGGTCGCAAGGGCGACGTGACTGTATCCACCGATGAGGGCGTGCGTGCCGAAACCACACCTGAGTCGATGGCCAAGCTGCGCCCTGCCTTCCGCAAGGACGGCACGATCACAGCAGGAAGCGCCTCCCAGATCTCAGACGGTGCGTGTGCAGTCGTCGTCATGTCTCGGGAGAAGGCCGAAGAGCTCGGTGCCCCGATTCTCGCTGAGATCCGATCCCATGGTTGGACGGCAGGTCCCGACTCCACGCTCCAGCATCAGCCCTCGCAGGCGATCCAGGCTGCTGCGAAGAAGGAAGGCATCGCTGCCGATTCCTTCGACCTCTACGAGATCAACGAGGCCTTCGCCGCAGTCGGGCTGGCAAGTTCGAAGGACCTTGGAGTCGACCCGGACAAGGTCAACGTCAATGGCGGCGCGGTCGCACTCGGCCACCCCATCGGGGCCTCCGGTGCCCGTATCGTGCTGACCCTTGCACTCGAGCTCCAGCGCCGAGGTGGTGGCACCGGTGTCGCCGCTCTCTGCGGTGGCGGCGGCCAGGGTGACTCACTCATCGTGACCGTACCTGCACAGAACTGACATAGATCTGATCCGAGATAGATCCGAGAGGAGAGCATCATGCTCGTTGCATTCTCCGTCGCTCCCAGCGGGGGTGACAACGCGGACGCGTCGGTCCACGACGCGGTCGCCGCAGCCGTGGAAGTCGTTCGGCGTTCCGGCCTGCCGCACCGCACCGATTCGATGTTCACCACGATCGAAGGTGAGTGGGATGAGGTATTCGCTGTGGTCAAAGAGGCCACCGACGTCGTCGGCGAGTTCGGGTCGCGAGTGGCCCTGGTCCTGAAGGCCGATATTCGTCCGGGCTACACCGGAGAGATCGACGGCAAACTCGAACGCTTAGAGGAAGCCATCGACGCACGCGGTGACGCGTGACCAGCCTGCGGTCCCACATCTGATCGATACCGAAGGGTAAGTGCGGTGCAGAGGAAACTTTCGGGAAATTCCTAGTGACGTACGTCTCATTCGGGTCTACTCTTTCTGTAAGGAAGAAGGAGATGAATAATGAATGGTTCCACGTATTTCACTACAGCCACAGCACTGACGATGGTCGCCCTGCTTGGTTTCATGGCTGCCGGGTTCTTTCCGATCATCGTCGACTTCGCCTTCGCCATCGAAGCTGTGGCCGTCATCCTCGCCCTGATCGGGCTGGTGATGGTCTCGTTCGTGACGGTGCGGAAGTCACTGGAGCGTGTCGCTCGTCAGTACTGACCCACATGTCAAACGCCTCGTGAATCGAGGTGAGAGTGACCGCCCGAACACAGTGGTCCTCGTTGTCGTCCCGGAGTTCGATCTCCGGGACGACAACGAGGACCACTTTCTGTTCTGCCGCGGGCATCGGTTAGGATATTTGAGCCTCCGTAGCTCAGTTGGATAGAGCAACCGCCTTCTAAGCGGTAGGTCGCGGGTTCGAGCCCCGCCGGGGGTACTTCTCATCTATTGACGGCTCCGATGACTCTCCGGTTTTTCCCTGCACTCAGCAATTACCTCCTCTTACGGCGTGGCAATTGGTGCACAGCTGGGAAAACGTAGAGAGTGGATGCGTGATGACAGACAGTAAGAGTGCCGTGACGCCACCAGTGGGAGGGGCGCTGAGCGATATCGCGAAGCGAGTCTCAGAAACCCGCTTCACCCTGCAGACCGATGATTGCTCTGATGGTCGCAACCTGCACCGACAGCTCTCCTCAGAGCTGACGGATTACCTGCTGCCCCGGATCAATCGGACACAGACGCCCTTCATGATCGCAGTCGGCGGGTCAACCGGTGCAGGCAAATCCACCTTGGTGAATTCTCTGGTGGGGAGAACGGTGAGTCCTGCCGGTATACGTCGACCCACGACAGGCAACCCGATCGTGGTTCACAACCCGGCCGACGCCAAGTTCTTCGAATCACAGGTATTTCTGTCCGATCTGCCACGCAGCACGGACCCCACGACTTCGACTCCCTCTGTTGTGCTGATCCAAGATGAGGGCATCGAACCGGGCACTGCTGTGCTCGACTGCCCAGATATCGACTCCATCGCCGAATCGAACCGTGATCTGGCCCGTCGGATTCTGATGAGTGCCGACCTATGGATGTTTGTGACCACAGCAAACCGCTATGCCGATGCAGCACCCTGGGTACTGCTCAAGGATGCCGCCGTGCGCAACACCTCGGTAGCCATCGTGCTCGACCGGGTACCGCCGGAAGCCAACCGTGAGGTCAGGCACCACCTCTCCAGCCTGCTTTCGGAAGCGGGACTGGAGAACTCCCCGATCTTCGCAGTGGCCGAACTCGAACTGGAAGAGGGTCTGCTTCCTCACTCCGCGATCTATCCGATCCGGTCCTGGACCAGCCAGGTGAGTTCGGAGGGCCTTTCACAGGAGCGGATTCGTCAGCGGACCCTCACCGGTTCGATCGGTGCACTACCTGCTCAGGTGAAGTCTTTGGCCGATTACGCCGAGTCGCAGGAGTCCACGTTTGACCGCCTGCAGCTCAGCCTTGATCAGACTTTCCAGGCTGCAGACACAGGCCTTGCCGAGGTGTTCTCCGACGGCCGGGTTCTGCACGGTGAGGTGAATGCCAGGTGGCAGGACTTCGTTGGTACGGGGCAGCTCTTCCGCGGTCTGGAGCCCACAATGGCGCGCATGCGCGACAGAATCTCTGCCGCAGTCACCGGCAAACACGATGCTGCCTCGCCTCTGCACATTGCGATCCTGCGCAGCGCCGCGATCTCACTGCGGGAGCAGGCAATCGGCGTCGTTGACGAGGTCGGTGCTCAGTGGCTGCGTGACCCGGCCGGTTCTGCGCTGCTGGATGCCCATCCTGAACTCCGCCAGAGCGCAAGGGACCTCGAAGACTCGGTCAAGTCCGCCGTCAGCGGATGGTCCAGCGAAGTGAATGCGCTGGTGCGTGACATCGGGCAGGGCAAGAAGTCCAAGGCTCGAATTCTTTCGTTCGGAGTCGGCGGAGTCTGTGCCGTTGTCGAATACGCGGCATTCTGGGATCCGAAATACTCTTCTGAGAACAATCACGTTTCGCGCAATGACGCGAATGTCGCCCTCAGCCTCGCCGGCACGATCTTCGGTGAGCAGGAGGCCGTGAATCTCATCGGCTCGATCAGGGATCGCTTCCTGACCACAGCGGCGGGAATCGTCGGCGGTTGCCGTGCGCCCTTTGACAACGTACTACGACTATCCGCGGTACCGGCGCGGCAAGCGGGCGCACTTCGCGCCTCCGGTGATCGACTTGAGGTGGCATTGTGAACGATCCTGCACAGTCCGAGATCAGACGTCGGGCCGAAGGCATCCGGCAGACCCTGTCTCTGGGACCCGAGAAACTGAGTTCCGAAGTTCGCGCTGATGCACAGAACCTGCTCAACCGCGCCGAGGATCGCCTCGGCTTGGGGGAGGAGTTCACCGTCGTGGCCTTTGCTGGTTCCACGGGGTCTGGAAAATCTTCATTGTTCAACGCCGTCGCCGGACTGGACATCGCTCGGGTCGGCGTTCGTCGCCCGACTACGTCGCGCCCCACCGCATGCGTCTGGGGCGAAGGCGGCAACGACATCCTCAACTGGCTGCATGTGCCCGAACGCAGCCGGACCTGGCGCGAATCGGCGCTCGACGGTGACGATCAGCGCAAGCTCCATGGGCTGATCCTGCTCGATCTGCCTGACCACGATTCGACCGCAGTCAAGCACCGTGTCGAATCCGATCGACTGGTGGGGCTCGTCGACGTTGTGTTCTGGGTCGTTGATCCACAGAAGTACGCTGACTTTTCACTTCACTCCGAATACCTGGCGAAACTGGCAGAGAACAGCTCGAACATGGTCGTCGTTCTCAACCAGGTCGACAAACTCAGTGACGAAGAGCAGAAAGCTGCCGCCGACCACCTGCAGCAGCTTCTCGTTGAGGACGGGCTCACCGACACGAAGGTGCACATGACCTCCGCCCTCACCCGTGAAGGGATTCCCCAGGTCAGGTCGATCTTGGCCGACACGGTCGACTCCAAGCAGGCAGCCTCTGAGAGGCTGTTGGCCGATATGCAGGCCATGGCTAAACGGATGCAGAACGAACTCGGCGAGCCCGTGGTTCCACCTGATGAGCGTCCGGGAGCCTCAAAGCTGGTGGAGACCATGTCTGACGCCGCAGGTGTAGAAGCCGTCGCACAGACAGTCCACGATGACTACATTCGCCGTGCCTATCGCAAGACCGGATATCCGGTGCTGGCATGGATGCAGCGGAACGCTCCCGACCCGTTGGGCGCCAAACACGGCCAGGGCCGAGACGAACTGATTCGCGCGTCTGTGCCGGCGACGAGCAAAGCTCAAAGCTCTCAGGTGCGTCTGATGGCTCACGAACTGATCGCAGAATCCGTGTCGTCCATGCCGCGACCATGGCAGAGTGCAGTCGCGGAAGCCGAGAAGGAGAGCACCACCGAGCTCTCCGAAGCCCTCGACTCGGCCGTCACAGCTGTGGATATCAAACCGCAGACTCCCGGCTGGTGGTCCGTGGCCAAGATTCTGCAGATCATCTTCTTCATCGCCACGATCCTGGGCCTGTTGGGTGTCATCGCCACCGCGATCCTTGCCATCGTTATGCCGGGAACACTTCCGGGATGGAGCTGGATCGTGAGCATCGGGCTCCTGGCGGTAGGCATCATCGGATCTGTTGTGACGTCGGTGATCGCTAAATCTGCACGCGCGAAGGGAGCCGATGAGGCAGCCAGAGACGTCGATCGCACACTCCGCGAGGCCGTGGGCAGTGCGGCTCAGAGTTCCTATCTTGAGCCAGTCAACGCCGTGATCGACGAACACCGACGCGCCTACGAAACACTGCGCTGACACTTCTGTGCACATGAGCGGCGACTCATGTGCGAATGCCCTGTGGACGGTCAATCACCGTCCACAGGGCATTTCTCATGCCTGGCAGACGGCGGCGCCAGATGTGCTCAATGATGGTTGACGTGATCGAACGGTTTCAGGCTGATTCGTCCCCGATGGGTGATCCGGCAAGTCCGATCACGTAACGCTCAGCAGAAGTGAGGTAACACGATGTCCATCATTCCGATCACCCTCAGCGGTACTGTTGCCGCCGATCCGCAGAGCCGGACGCTGCCCTCGGGCAGGGCCTGTGCCTCGTTCCGTCTGGCCGTGAATCATTGGCGTCTCGACAAGGGGACGGGAGAATACGCCGCCGATACGACTTCGTGGTTCAGCATCGACTGCTATGGGCCCTTGGCCAGCAATGCGTCGATGAGCATCCATCAGGGAATGTCCGTCGTCGTGCAGGGAACCCTGAAGATTCGCGAATGGTCGACGGAGGAGAAGAAAGGCATTGCTCCGACCGTCATAGCCGAGCACATCGGCCCAGATCTGAGATATGGCACCGCCAATTATCAGAAGGCCAGCGGTGTGAGCAGACAACAGGATGGCCAGCAACAGGATGGTCAGCAGCAGACGTCGGCAGGCAGCGAAGCGGGATGGGGCTCGTTTGCGGATGGCCCTGAAAATGGTGGGTCCGATGTCTCGGACGGGTCGAGATTCGGTCTGAGATCTGCGAACAACGACGACGCAGAAGACACCGGACAATACACCGCAGACACTGCGGTCGCCGACGCCGATGAGTCCGAACCAGGTGGGGGAGACTCCGGAAGCCTCGATGACGCAATCGCGCGAGACACGGTGAGCGCAGCGGCGCCTTTCTGAGCCGGGTCCTTGGGCCGGTGCTGTGTCATTGCACAGATCACAGTTGAGACTGGGACTCGCACACGTCAGATCTGAACTCTATTGGGCCGACGATCGGCTAAAGTGAGACTGTTCATCGTTCCCACCTGCTGAGGTTGTTGATGCGTCTCGTTCCGCTCCTGAGTCTCGGAGTTCTGACCATTTCTCTGTCGGGCTGCTCACTGCTGGGAATAGGCGGTGAAGATGCTCAGCCAACGCCGGACCGCACCCCGGCCAAGCCAGTCGCGGAGGTCGACAAAGTCGTAGCAGCTCTCAAGCCGCTGACCGGCGACGAGGACAAGGTTCCTTCAACGAAGAAGTTCTTCAAAACCATGATCGATGCCGGCTATGAGCCGAAGCAGCTCGAAGCCACCATCGATGACTCGCCGTTGGGCAATGATGTTCCCTCGAAGATGTTCGGTGTGAAGACCGCCAAAGGGTGCGTCATCGGCGAGATTCGGAAGGGTAAGGCAAACGCGGATCTGATGCCGCCGACCGAGTCGACGGGGTCATGTCTGTTCGGCGAAGTCGAACGTCCGAAGGGTGTCAAAGCACCTGAAGGAGACAAACGTGAGAAGGACGGCGACTCCAACGGGGCCGGGCACATGCCTGGCGAGGACATCAACGGCAAGGACGGTCCGTCTGAAAGCCCATCGCCTGACGGGGGATCGGAAGACACCTCCTCGCAGGGGACATCATCAGATGGCTCTACGTCAGAGGGATCCTCAACCGAAGGTTCCTCGTCAGCAGGCGGCTCCTCCGAGGGCTCATCATCCGGTGAAGCACCGTCCCTGGGCGGCGGCTGAACGCAGCGCCACAGGGAGTGGTCAAATTGGCACTTGAGCGTGCCGAACCGATAACCTGAGGTTATTATGGCCGAATTCATTTACACCCTTCACAAGGCGCGTAAAGCGCACGGCGACAAAGTCATTCTCGATGACGTGTCGATGTCCTTCTATCCCGGAGCGAAGATCGGCATGGTCGGTCCGAACGGTGCCGGTAAGTCGACGATCCTTAAGATCATGGCCGGGCTCGAACAGCCTTCCAACGGTGAGGCTCGGCTCAGCCCCGGTTATACCGTGGGCATCCTGTTGCAGGAGCCGCCCCTGAACGAGGACAAGACTGTCCTCGGCAACGTCGAAGAGGGCGTCGGTGAGATCAAAGCCAAGCTTGACCGTTTCAACGCCATCTCAGAGGAGATGGCCAACCCTGACGCGGACTTCGATTCCCTGATGGAAGAGATGGGCAAGCTACAGGAAGCCATCGATGCTGCCGATGCCTGGGATCTGGACTCTCAGCTGGAGCAGGCGATGGACGCTCTGCGCTGCCCACCGCCAGAAGCCGAAGTCAGTGTGCTCTCCGGTGGTGAGCGCCGCCGCGTGGCGCTGTGCAAGCTGCTCCTCGAAAAGCCCGATCTGCTCCTGCTCGATGAGCCCACAAACCACCTGGACGCCGAGTCCGTGCTGTGGTTGGAGCAGCACCTGCGGTCCTACCCCGGCGCCGTCATCGCGATCACTCACGATAGGTACTTCCTCGACCACGTTGCCGAATGGATCGCCGAGATCGATCGCGGACACCTCTACCCCTACGAGGGCAACTACTCGACCTACCTGGAGAAGAAGCAGGAACGTCTGCAGGTCGCGGGCAAGAAGGACGCGAAGCTGTCGAAGCGCCTCAAAGACGAACTCGAGTGGGTCCGGTCGAACCCGAAGGCCAAACAGACGAAGTCGAAGGCTCGTCTGGCTCGGTATGAAGAGATGGCCGCAGAAGCCGAGAAGACCAAGAAGCTGGATTTCGAAGAGATTCAGATTCCTGCCGGTCCTCGCCTCGGCGACATTGTCATCGAGGCTTCCAAACTGCAGAAGGGCTTCGACGGTCGTCTCCTCATCGACGGTCTCAGCTTCTCCCTGCCGCGCAACGGCATCGTCGGTGTCATCGGCCCCAACGGTGTCGGCAAGTCGACTCTGTTCAAGACCATCGTCGGGCAGGAAGAGCTCGACGGCGGAGATCTCAAGATCGGCGACAGCGTTAAGACTTCATATGTCGACCAGTCGCGTGGCGGTATCGACTCGAACAAGAATCTGTGGGAGGTCGTCTCCGATGGACTCGACTTCATCCAGGTGGGCAATGTTGAGATGCCTTCACGAGCATATGTCTCCGCCTTCGGTTTCAAGGGTCCCGATCAGCAGAAGAAGGCCGGCGTGCTCTCCGGTGGTGAGCGCAACCGCCTCAACCTGGCGTTGACACTCAAACAGGGCGGAAACCTGCTGCTGCTCGATGAGCCGACTAACGACCTCGACGTCGAAACCTTGGGTTCATTGGAAAACGCCCTCCTCGAGTTCCCCGGCTGTGCCGTGGTCGTCTCGCACGACCGTTGGTTCCTCGACCGGGTGGCGACCCACATCCTTGCGTGGGAGGGCACAGAAGACAATCCTGCGAACTGGTATTGGTTCGAAGGCAACTTCGAGTCCTACGAGGAGAACAAGGTCGACCGCCTCGGTGAAGACGCAGCTCGCCCTCACCGTGTGACCCACCGTCGCCTTACCCGTGACTGATTGAGTTCTGTGCTCTGCGTGCAGTCAGCGCAGCGCACAGAGCCGAATACCAATAGCTGATGCCCCGGTCGTCGACCGGGGCATCAGCTATTGGCGGGGGCATCAGCTTTCAGGCGGCTGATGCTGATCTGGTGAGAACAGATTGCCGATGCGCAGCACAAGCTTCAACAGATATCTCAACACGATGGTGCCGACGATCCCGATCATGATCGATATCAGCGCAATCAGGGCCAGGTTCATGTCTGCGCCTTCACGAATGAAGACCAGGGCAAGGATGGTGATGATGATGAAGAGAGCGACGTTGACCAGTCGAGAGATGATCTTCCCGAGGATCTCGATCATCGCGGTGTCTTGGTTCACTGAGTTGCCTTGATTCGGACCATGCCCTCCTGCGCCACTGTGGCCAGCAACTCGCCGGTCTGGGCGAAGATGCGCCCGTACCCGAGACCGCGGCCGCCCTGGGCTGCAGGCGATTCCTGAACGTAGAGCATCCACTCATCGACTCTGACCCGACGATGCCACCACATGGCATGATCCAGGCTCGCGACCCGTAGCCCCGGGCTCGTCCAGCTCAGCCCCTGACGGCGCAGCACCGGTTCCAACAGGTTGAAATCGCTGGCATAGGCCAGAGCCGCCGCATTGAGTACAGGATCATCGCCGAAGGTCGAACTGGCACGGAACCATACGTGCTGCTGTTCGCGCTGTCGATCATCGGTGGTCAAGCTGTACAGGGATTCCTCCACTGGGCGAATCTCGAAAGGGCGTTTATTCAGCCATTCGGTGACCTGAGGTGTGTTCTGTCCTGCCAGGATCTCGCGCAGTTCCGGGCACTCCAGCGGTCCAGGCAGGCCGGACGGCATGGCCTCAGCGTGTTCAAGGCCCTCCTGTTCGACCTGGAACGAGGCGATCAGGGACAGGATCGGCGCACCCTTCTGATAGGCGTGGACACGACGGGCAGAGAACGAGCGTCCGTCACGGAGTCGTTCGACACCGAACTCAATCGGTTCGCTGACATCCCCGGCGCGCAGGAAGTACCCGTGAAGTGAATGGATGAGGCGTTCATCGGGCAGGGTCGCTGCTGCAGCCACAACGGACTGCGCCACCACCTGACCGCCGAAGACACGTCCGTCGGGTTTGTATTGGTTCTGTCCGACGAAATAGTCGCTCTCTCGGGAATCCGAGGTGAAGCTCAGGCTCTCGAGTTCGAGCACTCTGCGCAAGGTGTCGATGTTCGCCTCTGCAGTCGTGGGTTCTACATCGCTCATATGGGCCTCCAGCCTGCGACAATGAATCTCGTGCGTGTGTTCATGATTCTATCGTGGCCGTCACTGCCGCAGTGAAAGTGGCATGATGGGTCATATGCACAATGGCACCACAAACCCCCTGCTGGACGAATTCACGCGAGTACTGCTGGAGCTGAGATGGGGTGACATGGATGCCTACGGTCACGTCAACAATGTCACCCAGCTGCGCCTGCTCGAAGAGGCGCGTGTCCGAGCACTGGGGTCACCGACACACAGTGTGGACGCACCCACAACGCCTGGGCAGTTCGGAATAACGGACACCATATCGGGAATTAGGATCCCCCCGATCTTCGGCGCAGCCTCGGAGACCACTGAGTTGCTCGTGGCCTCGCATGCGATCGAATATCGTCGGCCGATTCTCTACCGCGCGGGACCCATCGCCATCGACTTGGTCATCAGCGAGGTCAAACCGGCGTCTGTGACCATCGGTTACGTCATCGCCGAACCCGACGGCGCGGTCGCCTATACGCTGGCAGAGACGGTCATCGTCTTCGTAGACCGAACCAGTTCCCGACCACGGCGCATGAGCCAGGAGGAGACAGCAGCAATGGAAGACGTCATTCGGCCTGCCGTACCGATGCGGGGGCGTCGCCGATGACCGAACTTGAGATCGCCGATCCGCTGGCGATGAAGGACCTGGCCGCGTTCACCTCTTTGGCTCACAAATTGGATCCCGATGGAGCCATGCGCCTGCACGTGTCATCGACCGTACTTGTCGTCACCATTGCCCCCTTGTATCCGCATGGGATCGGTGACTCCACACCACTGGTGTTAGCGATGCGCATGCTGCGTCTCAACGGCCCTGAAATGGATGGACTCGACGAGGTCGTTCCCTTGGCCAACCTCAAGGACCGGTTCGCCAGAGCAGAGAATGCCACACGCCTGCCGGTGCCGCCGAACTCGGTGCTGGTGTCCTGGACCGGGATAGCGCCCCCAAAGGGACAATGGACTGCCCACGACAGAATCGCCGGTGATGTCCTGCGCTCCGCCGCCGAGGCGGGGGTTGCAGAGATCAGCGACGGCGCCCCTGAGGGTGCCGGCTCGCATGCGGTGAAGGCACTGCGATCGCGGGTGTGGTCGAAGCCGATGACCGCGACAGGGGGCACCGAGCTGCCCGGTGGGCTCGGGTTCGCGGCGAGTGCACTTCGGTTCGTACCTGAAGCGGAGACTGCCTCGGCTGCGGAGAACGAGGAATACGATGTCTTCGCGAGCTCTGGATGGCTGCGAATTTCGACGCCGGGCGGGCATCTGCTCACCCGGGCACGATGAACCCCTCAGCGGTGCGAGCCCACAGCTGTGCTGGCCCACAACTGACCGATCACAGCTGACCGAGCACACCTGACCGGTCAGAGCTGACTGCCCGCACCTGACCGGTCAGTGCCGGTCTCTCAGACCGGGTTGCTGTTCGTGTTGACCATAGCCGTGGCCGCCCGCTGGAAATAGTCCCAGAAGATCTCGTCATAGAGCGGTGGGAGCGCCACATCATCGAGAGCTGCCCGCATCGAGGCCAGCCACCGGTCACGTGCGTCGAAGTCGACGGGGAAGGGAAAGTGGCGCATCCGCAGCCGGGGGTGCCCCCGTTCCTGTTGGTAGGTCGTGGGACCACCGAAGTACTGTTCCAGGAACATCTGCAGGCGGTGCTTGGCTCCTGTCAGGTCGTGCCCTTCCGGGTACATGGCAATGAGCACTTCATCCCGATCCACATGATCGTAGAAGACATCGATGAGCCGGGTGAAGGTGGGATGGCCACCGACGGCGTCGAAGATCGTCTCGTTCGATGTCTGCGTCATGGTCAATTCTCTCCGTCTGTGGTGTCGGATCCGGCTTCATCGGTCGTCGCCCGGATCTCATCGTCGCTGGGCAACGGTGACGGCGACTCGTCGCTGTTCCTCCGGTCCGCAGCCGAGGGGCGAGCGGAATCGCGGGCCGCACCCGTCGTGGCGGGTCCGGGAGCATCGGAGGTGTCCGGCAGGGTCCGGAGCATGGTCTCCTGAATGATCGGGATAGTGATGCCGCGCGTGTCGAACTCGTGCGTGAGTTCCGCACGGAAGGCACGTTCGACCATCCACTGCAGGTTGGGCTTGGTTTTGATCATTGTTCGGATGACCCTGTACTCGGCTGACAGGGACTGGACTCCTGCGATCTCGGGACGTTCGAGAATGGCGGATGCCAGTTCTTTGTCCTTCAGCATGGAGTTCGTCACCGATTCGGTGATCTCTCGGTAGGTGTCCATTGCGGTGGAGTAGTTGACCGGGATCTCGAGGACGGCACGCGCCCATCCCTGCGACAGGTTGCCGACGCGCATGATCTCGCCGTTGCGCACATGCCAGAGAGTTCCCGTGAGGTCACGTACCGCTGTCTTGCGCAGACCGAAGTCCTCGACCTCGCCGACGGCTTCGCCCAGGTCCACGGTGTCTCCGATGCCGTACTGGTCCTCGATGACCATGAAGAACCCGGACAGGTAGTCCTTGACGAGTTCCTGGGCACCGAAGGCCAGTGCCACACCGACGATGCCCGCTGAGGCCAGAATAGGTGCGATGTTGAAGTTCAATTGGTCAAGGACCATGAGCACGGCGATGACGCTGATGATGATCGTCGTCACCGACGACAGCATTCGCCCCACGGTCTTCGCACGCTGAGCACGACGTTCACGGATGATGACCGGTTCGATGCCGGTGCGCTGCGACTCGATGACAGAGCTCGAGAACTTGCCGCTGCCGTGCCCTTCCGCCTTCTCGCTGCCGACGGTGCCCTTGGCCACCGCGGTGGAGAATCGTCGGATGAACAAGCGCATCACTATGTTCAGCCCGATCGCGATGATGATGATGATGACGATCCGCAGCGGAGCGTCGAGGAGAAAGTCCCAATCGATCTTGGGTGCGGACAAGAGGTCGTTCTGCAAAGCATCGAAAGTCATGATGCCACGAGCCTAACTGCCGAAGGTCAATGTGCCCTTGGAATTGCTGGACACTTCCTGAGCGGTCAGCGCCCGCTGGGCGTCGGCAAGATTCTCCCGCATCAGGCGCACCAGTCCTTTGGGGGCCGCTGGATGATCGCTCAGCCATGTCTGGGTGGCCTTGACGGTGTGCTCGCTGACCGGGGGGAACAGTCGCAACGTCATGGTCTGTGCCATCTCCAGGGTCCGGGTCTCCCACCATCCTGAGACCCGCTGGAAGTATTCGGTGGAGAAGTCTCGCAAGGGGGCTTCTGAGGCGAGGATCGCACCGGTGTCCGTCTGCAGACCGGAGGCGAAGCCCAGAGCCAGAGCACTGAGTTCAGAGTTCGGAAGGTCGGCTTCGTCGAGAATGCGAGTGAATGCCTTCGACTTCGCCGCCGAGGTGGGGCGTGCGCTGCGCGCCGTCGCCGCCTGACGTGCTCCGGTTGCCGAAGGGTCCGTTTTGGCCATGGCCTCGATTGCTGAGTCGTCGATCGCATCGTGTGCCGCGAGTGCGATGATGATCTCCCAGGTGAGATCGGTGTCGATGGTGATTCCGTAGACCGTGTCACCGGCCGCATCCAACCAGGATTGCAGCACTGAGATCTGCGTTTGAGTCGACGCATGCTTGATGAACCCGCGGAGGAACTGGAACGCCTGGTCAGTACCGCCAGGAACCGCGTCGAGAAGCTGTGTGAACCGGTCGGCGACAGCAGCATGAGCCTCTGCTCGTGCCGCGGGGACCAGATAGGTTCCGACAGCGGCGTCGAGTTGACGCATCTGGGTGAGCAGTCCCGAGGAATGTGTCACGGACGCACAGTTGTCCAAGACCGTGGTGATGTAGTCCTGGACCGGGCGCTGACCGTCGCGGACAGTGTCCCAGAGAGTGCCGAGGATGAGCAGCTGAGTCAGGGAGTCATCGAAGTCACCGAGACGCTTGGATGCGAGGTCCATGCTCTCGGTATCGAAACGGACCTTCGCATAGGTCAGGTCCTCGTCATTGACGATGATGGCGTCGGGTTTCGGCAGACCGCGAGCTTCCTCGACGATGGTCGACTCCGAATCGATGTCGAGTGGGAAGCTGTGGGTCCGAACCAGTCGGCCCAGTCCGTTGTCGGAGTAGAACCCGATGGCCAGACGGTGGGGACGCAGCGACGGAACCGGCTGCCCTTCGATGATCCAGGGCTTCTGAGTCACGCGCAGCTCGGACACCACCTCGGTGTCATCATCGGTTGCGGTGTCGACCTCGGCTTCGATGAGGTTGACTCCGGATTCCTCGAGCCACAATTTCGACCAGGTGGCGAGGTCTCGTCCGCTGGTCGCCTCGAGCTCACCGAGGAGGTCCGGCAGCTCTGTGTTCGACCACGCATGTTTGTCGAAATAGCGTTTGAGCCCGGAGAAGAACTCATCGCGACCGACCCACGCCACCAACTGTTTGAGCACCGAAGCGCCCTTGGCGTAGGTGATGCCGTCGAAGTTGACCTCGACATCTGCCAGGTCTTCGATGCTGGCGACGATCGGGTGTGTGCTCGGCAGCTGATCTTGTCGGTAGGCCCACGACCTTTCAATCGTGGCGAACGTCGTCCATGCGTCGGAGTACTCGGTGGCTTCGGCTGTGGCCAGCGTCGACATGAACTCGGCGAAGGACTCGTTGAGCCACAGGTCGTTCCACCATTTCATGGTGACCAGATCTCCGAACCACATGTGCGCCAACTCATGGAGCACGGTCACAGCACGTCGCTCCACAAGGGCCTCTGTGGGTCGTGATCTGAAGACGTAGTTCTCCAGAATGGTCACGGCGCCGGCGTTTTCCATCGCACCGGCATTGAACTCGGGAACGAAGAGCTGATCGTATTTCTCGAACGGATAGGACACACCGAACTCGCGTTCGTAGAACTCGAACCCTGCTCGTGTGATGGCGAAGAGGTTCTCCGCATCGAGGTGTTCGAAGAGCGACTCGCGGCAGTACAGGCCCAGCGGGACGGGTGAGCCGTCGGAGGAGATCAGCTCTGAATGCACACTGCGGTAGGGTCCGGCCACGATGGCAGTTATGTAGGAGGAGATCGGAGTTGTCGGGGCGAACTGCCATACCGCGGTGTCGTCGATCGGGGCTTCGTCGAGCTCGGTGAAGACTTCGCTGGGATCACCGGGAGCCGGAGTGGGGGAGTTCGACACCATGGCCCAGCGTGCAGGGGCCACGACGGTGAAGGAGAACGGGGCCTTGAGATCGGGCTGTTCGAAGACAGGGAAGACGCGTCTGGCGTCGGGAACCTCGAACTGTGAATAAAGGTAGACCTCACCGTCGATGGGATCGACGAAACGGTGCAGGCCCTCACCGGTATTCATGTAGTAGAAGTGAGCATCGATGATGAGCTCGTTCTCAGCGGCGAGGCCGGGCAAGGTGATCCGGGAGGCAGAGACGACCTCGGCGATCTCGAGATCGAGTCCGTTGAGCCGGATGCGTTCGACGCTGGCGGTGATGGCATCGATGAAGGTGGTGGACTCCGGCGTTGCGGTGAAGCGGATGCGGGAGCGAACCCGGAAGCTCTCACCCTCTCCGGAGAGAATCAGGGTGTTCTCGTAGCTCGAGACGTCGACGAGGGATGAACGTCTGCGAGCTTCCTCGCGAGTGAGGTTATATTGGGGCACTTTGAGGTGACCTCCGCTTCGGGTCCGGGTGTACTTCGCCATTCTTTCATGGACGCATTCCTCTTCGGTGCCAAGGCTTGATAAATTGGCCTCGGACATTGCGGGCGTTTCGCCCGTGCCGGTGCCCACCCTAACGAGGAGTGAAATTGAGCAGAGAGACACTTGACCTGTGGTTCGACACGGCCTGCCCGTGGGCATGGATGACGTCGCGCTGGGGCCTCGAAGTCGCCAAGGTGCGTGACATCGACGTGAAGTTCCATGTCATGAGCCTGAACATCCTCAACCGCGATAAGGACATCCCGGCCGACTACCGAGAGCTGATGGATCGTGCTCTGGCCCCGATGCGCATCGTCACCGCAGCCATCGCCGAGCACGGCGATGAGGTCGCGGAGCCTCTCTACACCGCGATCGGAACTCGTATCCACCCAGGTGGGGAGCAGGACTTCGACAAGGCCGTCGCCGAGGCGCTGGCTGAGGT
Source organism: Brevibacterium sp. FME37 (assembly GCF_014897485.1). NCBI lineage: Bacteria > Bacillati > Actinomycetota > Actinomycetes > Micrococcales > Brevibacteriaceae > Brevibacterium > Brevibacterium sp. FME37. Next base: position 36,352 of record NZ_JABUYE010000002.1, on the reverse strand, counting down.
CGGCCTGCCGAATGACCTGATGAAGTACGGCGACCGCGACGACTACGACGCGGCTCTGCAGGAATCACATGATGAAGCCCTGGCACTCGTCGGCGACGATGTGGGCACGCCGATCTGCCGCGTCGCAGGAACCGCCTTCTTCGGTCCAGTCGTCACCCCGGCACCCAAGGGCGAAGACGCGGGTCGACTCTTCGACGGCGTTCTCGCTGTGGCTTCGACCCCAGGCTTCTTCGAACTCAAACGCACACGCAATCAGGGCCCGGTCTTCGACTGAGGCTCTGCCCCACCACACACAGTCTTTCCCGGGCATCTCGGCCCGGAGAACTCGAAGGAGTCACCACATGAAGGTTCATCTCGGCACCGACCACGCAGGATTCGAATTCAAAGAGATCCTCAAGACCCACCTCGGCGAATCGGGCTACGAAGTCATCGACCACGGTGCGCTCGAATACGACGCTCTCGATGACTACCCCGCATTCTGCATCGCTGCGGCTCAGGCAGTCGTCGATGATCAGGCTGCCGGTGTTGAAGCACTCGGCGTCGTCATCGGAGGCTCGGGCAACGGCGAGCAGATGGCCGCGAACAAGGTCAAGGGAGCCCGGACCGCACTGGCTTGGAACACCGAAACCGCGAAGCTTGCGCGCGAGCACAATAATGCCCAGATCGTCTCGGTCGGCGCCAGGCAGCACACGGAAGCTGAATCGATCGCCATCGTCGATGCTTTTCTAGCGGAATCGTTCTCCGGTGAAGAGCGGCACGAGCGTAGGATTCGGATCATGGACGCCTATGAGGCCGAGGGCCAGTCGGCGCTGTGAAGATCAGGGGAGCGGTACTTCGGGACATGGGTGCTGAGCGTCCCTACGCGGATTCGGCGCCGATGTCGATCGAAGAACTCGAACTCGATGCGCCCGGTCCCGGCGAGGTGCTCATCCGACTCAGCGCTGCGGGTGTCTGCCATTCGGATCTGTCCGTCGTCGACGGCAACCGTCCGCGGCCTCTGCCGATGCTGCTCGGTCATGAGGGTGCAGGAATCGTCGAACAGCTCGGAGACGGCGTCGACGACCTGGAGATCGGCGACCAGGTCGTCACCGTCTTCCTGCCGCGCTGCGGGGAATGTGCGAACTGTGCCACCGATGGCAAGCTCCCGTGTACACCGGGCAGCGCCACCAACGGTGCGGGAACCTTGCCATTCGACGGGCATAAGGTCCGACTCCACGATGATTCGGGCGCCGAGGTGCTCCACCACCTGGGTGCGTCGATCTTCGCAACCCACGCCGTGCTCAATCGCGCCTCCGTCGTCCCAGTGGCTTCTGATGTCCCTGCCTCGATCGCAGCCGTGCTCGGCTGTGCGGTGCTCACCGGCGGGGGAGCGGTCCTCAACGCCGGAGTTCCAGGGCCCGAAGACGAGATCATGATCGTCGGCCTGGGCGGAGTCGGCATGGCCGCTCTGATCACAGCACTGTCCATCGAGACGGCTGGCGTGATCGGCGTGGATGCCAATCCGGACAAGCTGGTCCGGGCAAAGGAACTGGGCGCGGCCGAGGTCTACACTCCCGAGCAGCTGGGGGAGCGCAGGGCTCCGATCGTCATCGAATGCGTCGGACATCCACGCGCCTTCGAAACCGCGTTCTCGGCGACCGCGGTCGGTGGGAAGACCGTCACTGTGGGACTTCCCGCACCCGATGCGCAGTCGCACATCACTCCAGTCACACTCACAGCCGAGGCACGCACCGTCATCGGTTCGTACCTGGGCTCAGCGGTGCCCAGCCGTGACATTCCCGTCTACGCCGACCTCTGGCGTCAGGGAAAGCTGCCGGTCGGGGAACTGGTGTCGGACACCATCGGCCTCGAAGACCTCAACTCGGCCTTCGATGCGCTGGCCGACGGAACCGTCGTGCGCCAGGTCATCGACTTCCAGCGCTGAGCTCAGCCGCAGGCGCTGGAAATCACCCCTCGGATGTGAGCTCACTAGTCGGCGCCGACGTCAGCGGGAATGTGCAGGATCCGGTCGTCGGCAGCGGCCGGATCACCGCGCCCGTCCGTGTTGTTCGTGAGAACCCAGACCTCGCCGCTCGGTGTCCTCACCACATCGCGCAGGCGACCGAACTGACCGGCATAGGACACATCAGCCTCGGCGACATCCGATAGGGCAACTGTCCGCAGCACCTGTCCCCGGAGATTGGCGATGAAGAGTGTGCCCTCGCTGATGGCCATTCCGCTCGGGCTGGCCTGGTCGGGACTCCACTGCTGCACCGGGTCGATCAAATCAGCGTCTGGGGCAGCACCTTTTGCGATCCCTTCGACCTCAGGCCAGCCATAGTTACCGCCGGCTTCGATGATGTTGAGCTCATCCCACGTGTCCTGACCGAATTCGCTGGCATACATCGTGCCGTCCTCGCCCCCAAGCCAGGCCCTGCGGATTGCGGTGTCCATAGGTGTAGACGAGGGACCCGTCGAACGGGTTGTCATCTGGCACGCTGCCATCCGGGTTCATCCGCAGGATCGAGCCCGAGAACGACTCACGGTCTTGGGCAGCGCTCCGGTTGCCGGCGTCGCCGACCGTTGCATAGAACTTTCCGTCTGGGCAGAAGGCCAATCGACCGCCATTGTGGAAATCGGCCTGGCGATCCCGTCGACGATCGTCTCGGGCGCACCGAGCTCCACACCATCGGATCCATGCTTGAGCGGAAATCTCTGGATCCGATTGTCCGTCTCGGTGGTGGAGTATGCGTAGAGACTGTCGCCGTGCACGCTGAGGCCCAGGAGCCCGCCTTCGCCTGAGGCGGAGACTCCAGCAACCGTTGCGACCTCTCTGGCCTGAGCCGGTCGCTGATCGTCGAGTTCGAGGATGCGACCGGAGTCTCTTTCACTGACTAGGACCGTGTCTTTGTAGAAGGCAACCGACCATGGGGCCTGCAGGTTCTGTGCCACTACCTCCGGATCGTCTACTCCCGGATCGACATCGGTCCTGCTCTCCCTGCTGGGGCCGCTGCTGGCCTGTGTGTCTGGAGCCGATGGGCTCGGCAAAGATGAATCCGGGTCATCGGAACTGCAGCCGCTCAGCGTCAGCGCGAGTATGATGACGGCCGCGGAACGTCGACGAAGAGTCTGCGCGGCGCGAAGAGTGGTCGGCTGCGATAGGTGTTGCGGAAAAGGGCGTGCTGCTGTCAGGGCGGATCTGTGGGTGTTGTGTCCTCGGATCAGCATTGGCGGCGCACCTTCCGGCCTCGAAATTCCGCGAGCCTGCCCCCACATTGTCTCCTGTTGGGATGAGATAAGGGGGTGCGGGCGAGCTGTGAATACGAAGAGAGCCGCCCGGACATTGAGTCCGAACGGCTTCGCTATCGTCGGGATGACAGGATTTGAACCTGCGACCCTCTGTTCCCAAAACAGATGCGCTACCAAGCTGCGCCACATCCCGCGACGTAGATAATCTAACCACAGGCAGGGGGCCAGATGCACATCGATTCGGCCGTTTGGTGCGAATGGGATGCAGGTCACATGCGAAGGGTTCGGTCGTTGCGAGCAGTGTGACTCAGCTCATCTTCGAACGATTTGGCGGCAGGCGCGAATGTCGACTATAGTCGTTAACGCAACACGGGGATGTAGCTCAATGGTAGAGCCTCAGTCTTCCAAACTGATGGTGCGGGTTCGATTCCCGTCATCCCCTCCAAGTTTTAGCCCTCTCACCAGGGCAAACGTCACCGAGAAGGTGATTTGGCCGCATGGATTCGGAAGTTGGCCGCATGAAACCCGTATGATCGGGGCATGGCAAGCATCCGAAAGTACTCCACGACGAAGGCAAACAAGTGGCGCGTCGATTGGCGTAAGCCTGGTTCTCGGGACAAAGCGTCGATGACATTCGATACCGAAGCTGAAGCTCGAATGTGGAAGACCATGCTCGATGAGACTGGTTCTGATGTCATCGAAGCCGGACGCCGGTGGAACGCGGCTCAATCTCAAGACGAAACTATCGAAGATCTCGTCACCGAATACATTGCCTTTCAGTCACGTGGTGACTCACGAACGCTCAAGGACTATCAGGCGCTTCAACGCAACCACATCACGAATGAGATCGGTTGGAAGTCGGCAGCGAGCGTCGAAGCCAAAGACCTGCGCAAGTACGTGAAGACACTGTTGGCGAAGAAACTCTCGCCGAAGACCATTCGAAATATCTTCACCATCGTCTCGGCCGCATTTAACTTGGCTGTCCAAGATCGCCGCGTTCAGGCCAACCCCTGCACCGGCGTAAGACTGCCGACTCTGATCAAGACCGAGCCGCCCATCATTGCTCAACGCGACATCGACGTCATCATGAAAGCGATCGACCCTCACTTCTCGCTTCTCATTCGCACTCTGGCAGGTACCGGCCTGCGCTGGTCGGAGAGTGAAGCGCTCCTGTGCTCGGACCTCTACCACCGCAACGGCGTGACCTACATTCGGGTGTCGAAAGCAATGAAAGGCACGGGCAAGGGCCGTCACCCCGGACCGCCGAAGACGCCGGCAGCCGATCGCAGCATCGCTCTCGACGATGACCTGGCAGAGGCTCTGGTCAACCACGTGAAGCTGCGCTCACTCGACGATCACATGTTCACGATGAAGCGCGGAGGGAAAATGAGCTACCTCGGCTTCACTTCGAAGTACCTCATCCCGACAGTCGAGCGAAAAGATGTTGACGTCAATTCGACGATTCGCTGCCACTCATTCCGCCACTATCACGCCAGCGTCTTGGTGGCGGCCGGTGTCGACCCCATTAAGGTCGCTCAGCGCCTTGGGCACACTGACACAACGATCACGCTCAACAGGTACTCTCACCTTCGTCCAGGTGCCGATTTCGAGACGCTGCAAGCTCTCAACGGCATCTGGGGCGACAACAATGAGCCGGTGGATCCTGGTGCTGCTGCTCAGTCGGATGACGCGTCGGCATTCCTCGACAGTATTCTCAACGGCAGTTAGGCGCAGTCGGCGCCGGTGGGACAGCTTTGTGGGCGGGGCCGATGTTGAACTCCATGTGCCAAGTCGGCGGGCCATCAATAGTCTCGGTATGTTGAGTGACGCGGAATCCGTTCCGTTCATACAGGCGGACATTCCGGATATCTGAGGTCTCGAGGTTCACAGCTTTCGCGCCCTGCGCAATGGCCTCGCGAACACCATGGGCAATGAGGGCGCTTCCATGGCCCCTTCCTTGGTGATCGGCCCGCACGCCGATAGTCTCAAGGGTCCACGTACCGGGGTTTGTTGGGGATTGCGATATACGGTCAATGCGATCGCCGTGTAAATTGACAATTTGGTCCATGATTGTTTGATCGGGTGCTGGAGCGTCGGCTGGTAAGAGCGCAATGGCTCCCCCGAAGTCTTTCGTCGTCATGACGACGCCATGTTTAAGGGCGTGTTCCAGGTAAATCCGTTGCAGGTCGTAGAGTCGTTCTTCATATCCTTCTTCAGGGATAACCCACCTTGTCCACGGATAGTCCTTGAACGCACTTTTGAGGGTTCGTGCGGCCGAGGCTAAGTCTGCGGCTTCCGCAATGCGAACAGTTGGCGTCATGCGTGAGGCTCTCCTGAAGCGTGGAAACGAATTTGGCTGTCCGGTGCAGGATGACCATGCAGGGATCGGCAAGGCAGTGAGGCTCCACCCGGTACGCCGCTGCTGAGAGGCTATCACCGAAACGAGCTTTAGTGGCAAGGAACTAGGCCACAACCGACTTCGACAGCAGCCTCTGGATGGTCGATTTCGAGGTGCCCAGGGTATCGGCGATTTCCCGGTGAGATTTGCCGGCCTGTTTCATTTCGACGACAACATCGACATCAACGGGTCTGGACGAATCAGCCGCGGCCTTAATGGCTGGCGCCTTCCGCGGCGAACCCATCGCGGCCACCGACGACGCTGGAGAAGGTTCAGGGGCAAGCAGGGTTGATTGGTCGACTCGGGCACGTTCTGCACGGCGCCGTGCGGCCTTGGAGCCTTGCGGGGGAGCCACGGCAACCGATACCGCCGTGTGAGTGGATATGAGGCAGGCCAAGGGCATGAGACTGGCGATGAACGATCCAACGACGAGAGCAGGAAACGTCGTCGCCGTTGAATTTCCATCGCTGAGTGCGTGAGTGGCGTTGGTGACCATCGATACGACAGTGAAGAATCCTACTGATGACCATGCGAGCCGAACATCTTCGCCTCGTGCTCTGGCAACGACAGCTGCGACCGTGAAGACGAGGATTGAGAGATCAACGACGATCGGTACGGCCGGGCGCAACGGGCGCGGGATTCCTGCCCAACCGGCAGCGGCATTGAGTCCAGTGAAAGAGACAGCAAATGAGGCCACAGCGACAAGCACGGCCAGCAAGAGCGCTGAGGCCGCCATCGAGTCTGATTCAGGTCTAATCCGCCGCACGTGTGCAGACAATAGCAAAACCGCCTGACATGAGACAGAATCAGGCGGTTTTTCACGTGAACAGGGGCTATGTGGCCTACGCGGCTCAGAACTAGTCGGACAGCGAGTCTCTCTGCTCTCGGAGCTCGTTGACCCTGGCGGTGGCTTCTCTCAGCTCGTCGTGAGGCTGGAGTCCGCGGTCGTAGGACACTGATGACAACGACTTCGCTTGACGCTCCAGCTGGTCGACCCTGTGCTGCTCCACACTGATATCCAGCTCGATCCTCTCGCGTGGAGTTCGGATATCCGGGGCGTCGAACTTGTCCCAGACCTGCTTGCTGATCGGGATGACTCGGTCAGGTTCAGTCGGGTGTTCGATGTAGTGCTCGACCTTACGTCCGTTGAAATACGCGACCTTGCCTGGGACTCCTTCGCTGATGACTGCATACAGCGACTTCGATGTGCCATCAATGTTGACGCCAGTGCGCAACAACTTCTGTGCCTGCTTGGTCGTGAGTTTAGGCGTGAACCCGGCATATTTCGGGCGGGCCCGATGAGTCTCAGCTTCGGCGTCGCGCTTGAGAGCTGACTCATCAGCTTTGGCCTCCCGCTCGGCGCGCGTTCCATAGAGTCGGATCTTGTCAGGATCATCATCGGCTCGGAACTCGGGGCTGCGTTCGTTGTCGGGGACGTGTTCACCGTAGGCCGACTCGTATTCGTTCGGTGACCAATATCGCAAGGACCGATCCGCCATTTCGACTTGTCGATCGTCGAACTCCTCTGGGAATGTCTTAGCAACGACAGCCCACTGTGCGTCTTCCTCGTACCAGCGGTCGCGGGCTTGGCGGAGCTCGCGTGGGATCTTGAGGTTGCGCTCTGGTGATAGCTTCATTCCTCCGTGGGAGGCAGTCGAGACTGACGCGATGCCTGTGGCAATCTGATCGGCGTGTTGGACCTTGCCCCACGGTGACTGCGAGCCTTCGCGGACATATACGTTCGTGGTAAAGGTCTGAGCCTGTGGGTCGCTGGGATCGTCGAGGGCATCATAGAATCCGCCAAGGCCAGCAACGGTTGGTCTGGCCTTGGCGGATTCTGACCATTGACCACCTTCAGGAATGCCTGCTTGGACTCGGGATTGATTGCTCACGAGGGAAACTCCTCTCTTTCGATCTGGGATTCGTGCCTGGCTACCTCGGCCCGTGCTTGGGCCAATCCACTCGTGGCCGCGAGAGTGAGGTCCTGCTCTTGACGGTGAAACTCGCGAAGTGGTCCGCGCCGGATCACGCCTCCGTGAGACTGAGCGATGACAGTCTGGCCGTCATCGGAGATGTTCGTGACCGTCCAAGTTTCATACCCAGATCCGACACGGATCTCATCACCTTTTGCCAGACCTTCGACTGGCCGGCGTTCGGAATTGAGTTCGTCAGCTCGCGCCGAGGTGATCTGGATCCTGAGTTCCTCACGATGGCGGTAGCTGTCGTCGGAGTCTCGATTGCGGATGAACTCACGCATCTGCGACCACTGTTCGCCATTGCGCCCATCTGCGTGGGATTGACCGAGCCTGACAGCCTCGGCATCGCGTACAGCGTGCGGATTGAGGATCGCATCGTTGGGACGGTTGTCCATGTCATCGGAGTCATCGAGGTGGCCGGCAACCATCCACGATCCCGCCTTTTCAGCATTGAGACCAATATCGCTTGCCAACACAGTATCCGATCTGCGCTCGGTCGTTCGACTATATGTCGGCTGGGCGCCCCTGCGCATCGAAGACAGCATCGAGCCTATACGGGGCATCAGAGAAGACGTCTTCTGGACCACGGAGTCGGACGCGATCAATGTCAGGGTTAATCCTCGCGAACCTCTTTGCCAGCGCTGCCGCCTGACCGGCATCACTAGTCTCGGCATCAACAACTGATCCGGGCAGCTTACCCAAGCCAGACGTGTCAGGCCGAGCTCTTGCCATCTCTGAGAATTGACCGCCTTCGGGGATACCAGCTTGGACTCGATTCGGGGTGCTCATGCTTGGGAGAGCCCCTTCGCCAACATCGATTCCTTCATCACGGCCTCATCGAGTTTCCGGTCATGGTTGTCCTGGTGCTCGGACCTCGTCTTCTTCAGATCGGCGAGGATCTTCTTCACAGATGCGGGACCACTACTGCGATCGGCGTCCTCGTTCCAGAACTCGTCGGTGTGCTCGACAAACCTCTTCTCATGCGCCTGGAGCTCGTCTTTGCGGCCCAGCTTCTTCAGTTCTTTGGTGTCCTCGTCAATCTCGTCGATGTCCGCCTGAGACCTGGCCAAGTCCGCGCTGACGGTGTTCACATACGATTCGTAGCGCTGTCCAGCCTGTGTATTGAGATCCTTGTCGCTGGTTTCGGCGGACTGCAATGCCGTAGCTATGGCACCGCTGCGCGTTTCAAAGTCACCCTGCGCTGATTTGATGGCGGCTTCGGCCTCATTTCGACGTTTGCCGTGCCGAGCCAGGAAGTCTGCTCTGGCGGCCTGCTCTGGATCGAAGAGCGGAGCTTTGAACTGTTTCGACGCCGCGAAGAGCCCACCATCGCGAGCTGCTCGTAACTTGCCGGGATCGCTTGGCCGGGGCTGCTTCTTCGTTGTCGGAGCTGGGGGAGGATTGGCAGTACTTGGCGAGTTGCCGAGAGCCATATCCATGAAGCTACCGGCGCCAACAGACCCGCCTGCCGAAGTGATGTCAGCGGCCTCAGTATTCGCCGGCAACTCGATCTGGTCGAGCTCGCCCCGGTCAATCTGCACGTCGAAGCCGACATCGGTGGTCACAATATGCAGGTCATCGGTCGTGACATAGGACTGCGGCCGACCTGCTCCGACATCCAGCCCCTCGTTGAAGTCGTCGAAGTACTTGCCAATGCGAGCCTCGGTGTCAGGGCCACCGTGACCGAACTCGACGCCGGTCATGTCTCCGGCCTGCAACGCTTTCACGTCGAGGCCGGAGACATCGGGCCGAGCCTTCGCCGATTCAGCCCACTGCCCACCAGTGGGAATGCCAGCCTGAACTCGGTTCTGTGCGCTCATCTTCTCAGTGCTCCTACTGCTTAGGAATTGGCTTTGGTGACGCGCTCATGCAACTTCGTCGCCGCGTGCCTCGTTCGCATGTGCGGACCATCCTTGCGACGGCCAGCAAGACACTGGTGCGTGCCGACAGAAGTGAAGGTGCGATGGCACTGCTGGCACTCTGAGACCTCGATTTCGCCAGTGCCTTTGAGGACCTTGTTGATGTACTGGCCGGGCTTGTGGGTGGTGCGAATGGCCTCCAATACGTCTTTGCCGTAGGGGTAGCGGTAGCTGCGGCCAGACGTAGTCGTGACCAGGACTTCCTTCTCATGTTCGTCGAAACCAACCGAATCCACCCAAGGGGACTTCAGTTTGTGGCTGCGCTTGGCAAATGACTGGCGCCGAGTCTCACGGAAGTCAGCGATCATGTCCTTCTTCGTCTTGCCGTCGAGGTGATCGGTGATCCGCCTGGCCTCAAGCATCGACTTCACACCGGCGCCGACGGTGGCAGAGTCAGTGTTCGTGCGCTCACCAAGGGTCTGGACATTCCAGCCGGAGCCCTTGTCTTGGCTGACCCTGACCCAACCGATAGTCTGTCCGCCTTTGCCGTCAGGGGTGGAGACTGGTATGTCGAAGGGTGTGCCTCGTGGGTCGACTTCTGCGGCCATGCGTCGCACCGAGGTCACCGACGGCATAGTCAGCGCGAAATCCTGGCCGCGGTAGGTCTGGCGCAGAGACCCGATTGCCTTCGGTGAGCGGCTCATCCGTTCAAATCCACCCTCAGTGTTGAACTCGCCTGTGGCTTCGGCGGCCTGATACCACTTTGTGGCCGTGCCGCCTGAGAGCTTCACCTGATCGGCGGGAACGAACTTGTTGGCGCGAAGCATGTCGTAGCGTGACTGCTCGTAATTGCGTCCGAACGTGGGAACTGGTGGCCGGGCCTTGGCCGTCTCTGACCACTGGCCACCTTCGGGAATGCCTGCCTGTACTCGATTCTGATTGCTCATACCCTCTCTACGTGCGGCAAAGTGCCGATACGCCGAGAGGGCAGGCGACCTCAGTTCAGTTTGAGGTCAGACTTCAACTGCGGCGGCAGTCCCACGTAGTTTGTGGGCATCGGGGGACAAGGAGTCGTCGACGTCCACCCGGTCTGCCACAAAGCCAGTCTCGCCTTATGGTGAGCGAACTCTTCAGCACCGACGATGCGAGCGTATTCAGACTCTTTGCTCCGCTTGCTGATGAGCATCTCGACGTAGTCACCGAAGATGTCTGCCGCCTTCTCCCGTGCTTCGACTGAGATGAAGTCACCGGGGTTATCACGGGCAACTGCCTCGGTAGCGAACCGCTCTGATCGCATGTGTGCCAACGACTCGAAGTCTGTCGGAAGCGCAGGGCTGGTGTGCTCAGAATCGAGGGTTGCGGCTGGGGGAGCCTCTGTGGAGTTTTCGTCGTCGAGCCAGGCGAGGATGCGTGAGCTTACGCGAACCTGCTGACGGGCTTCGGCGGCGGTCTTCATCCGCGGCAGTGGCGTGTTCTTGCGCAGATTTCGGTGGGCTGCGACGAGAGCATCGTGATCGGCTGTGAGGTTCCAAGGGGCGTATTTGCCCGACACAATGCCGTCAGCCTCTTCGCGAGTCCAGTAATTGGCCCAGTATTCCGCTCTGACTTCCATCAGTGCCAGGAGCCGGGGGTTACGGTCGTCGAGGACCAGAGTTGCGGTGCCGCGCTCGTCGAAGAAGTCATCGGATTCGATTTCGATGAAGCCAGGGAGGCTTTGAAGTGGTTCAAGGTCCTCCAAATCTCCATGTACTTCCATTTCACGACGCCTGTTGCTTCCACGAGTCTCCGAGATCAGGCACTGATGTTCGAGACCCAGGATAGAACAGATTTCAGCATCGGGATCGTCGTAGTGATCGTCGAGTCGGGTGAAGCGTTGGTGAACGGCGGTGTCGAGCTTCTCGGACAATGCCGCGTCAGTACTGTAAGTCTCGCCAATCGCCCGTGCGAGAATTTCAGCGGTGGACTGCGGCTGGTGGTCACCGGTGACCAGGCCGTCAGTGCGCTGGTCGTTCTGGGGTTCGTGTCGTGTGCTCATACTCTTCACTGATGTGGTGTCTCTGCTTGGCTCGTGGGCGGCACTCATTCCCATCGCATCTCCCCGAAGAAGGTGGGTTTGAAACGCTTGCGGAAGAAGCCCTGGAGGCGACGAGACTCAGGGTCGTAAGCCGAGAGGAGCAGCCTGCGACCGACCACTTGGGCTTCGAGATTGGAGTCAGAGTCGTCGAACTTCGCGCTCGAATCATTGGGAACATATGGGCTTCCCGGCGTCGAGCTGCCGTAGAGCCGTCGGCCGACATCGTTAAGCCCCGGCTCCTCATGATGCTCGGTTGTGAAATGGTCAACATCGCCGGAATTGGTCTCCAGCCACGGGCCCAGAGTCTGGCCGTACTCATCCTTGATTGATGCTGGCACATTCTCGACGGTGAACTGACCCCAGGCTTGATCAACCTCATCTGGGGTGAACTCAGGATGCTCACCGATGTAGGCATCCCGTGATTCAGCCAGTGCAGCGTCCATGTAGCCGTCGATGACTTGAGATTTCTCTTCATCGGAGACCTCGCGGGCGGGCAGACGAGTGCGATCGAACTCGGCAAGGCGTTCGCGCAATACCGAGGTGGCATCCTCTGAACCGTAGGTGCCTGGATCCATCTCGTTGTGCATAGCCACTGCCGACGTGTTCTCCCATAACGCTTCGGCAGCCTGACCTTCCGTCGCTTGTTCGGCGATGGGTTGGGAGAACTCGAATTCGGCAGCATCCCAGGACGGTCCGTGGATGCCGTGATCGATTCCACCGAAGCCGTCACTGTCTCCGAAGCGTTCGACGAAGAAGCTATCGATAACCTCGGAACGGTGGTTGAGGTATTCCTCCTTCTCGTCGACATCGGAGTCATTGAATTTCGGGCCCAAGTCCATGGTGAAGAAGTTGTCCCGCACTGTCCCGGTGACGAGGTAGCCCCCATCGCCGGGATTGACTACTTCGATGCGGTCGAAGACTTCGCCGTCGGCTTCGATTTCGTGGGTCTCACCGACATCGAGGGTCGGGATCGGATCAGTGGTGTCATCGGGCTGACCGACATCGCCAAGATCGGTGACTGTCAAGCCCCGGGTTTCATAGAGGGCTATTTTCCTGGTTATCTAAGCAGCCACCGACTCGGTATCACTCTGGTTGTTCCATTCAGAATGAACTTCGACCGGCGGCCGATAAGCAATGGCTGAATGCAGCCGGTCCTGGTTGTACCAAGACACCCACTTCGACGTCTCGGCCATGACCTCAATCAACCCTGACCACTCACGACGATCAATCAATTCAGCCTTATAGACCGAATTCAGTGCCTCAGCCATGGCATTGTCATACGAGTCCCCATGGGACCCCACCGAAGCCACGACCTCCGATTCGGCAAGGGTCTCGCCATAGCGAATCGATCGGAATTGAACGCCACGATCCGAGTGGTGGACAAGCCCCGATACATCTTCGCCAGCACGGAACTTCGCAGCCAAAGCCATCGTCAACGCATCCCTGGCCAAGGACTCGCGCATATGGTTCGTCACCTGCCAACCCACGATCTCACGATGGAATACATCCAGAATGAACGTCGTATACACCCACCCAGACCGCGTCGGAACATATGTAATGTCAGCGACCCAGAGACAGTTCGGCCCGTCCGCTTCGAACTCGCGTTCAACGAGATCGTCCGGGCATTCCTCGGCCCTGGCCGAGGCCGTCTTCGGACGCTTCCGCCTCCGACGGATCCCATCAATGCCCAGCTGGCGCATCAACCGCTCGATGGTGCACCGGGCGATGTTGCCGAACCGGTCACCGTACTCACGGTTGACCGCCTTCCACATCTTGCGCACCCCGTAACACGAGTAGTTCGCCTCATAGACGTCTTTGATGACGACCAACAGTTCCCGGTCCCGCAGGGCCCGGGCTGAGGGTTCACGCAACTTGTACGCGTAATACGAGCTCACAGCAATCCGTGCAGCAGTCCCTTTCAGGGCGCGCACGATTGGCTCGACTCCAAACTCGTGTTTGTTCTCGTCGATGAAGGCAACGATTACTTTGATGGGCGGTCGAGCTCCGCCGCGAAGAAAGCCGAGGCCTTCTTCAGGATCTCGTTCGCCCGTCTGGCTTCAGTCAGCTCGGCACGTAGCCGGCGGTTCTCAGCCTCTAGGTCGACAGACTCCGTCGGCGTAGCCTTCCCGGAGTCCTTGTGCTTGCGCACCCAGACTCGCAGGGTTTCCTTGCTGAGCCCGAGCTCGTTCGCGACGCGGGTGATTGCCCCGTTCGCTGTCTCGGGGTCAGCTTGAGCATGGATGACGAGTTCGACGGCGCGAGCCTTGAGTTCGTCGGTGTATTTCACTGGCACGAGAGAATCTCCTTCTTCCAATCTCCCTGCCTCTATTATCCCCGGAGCGATTCACCCCGTCCAACTGCGTCGCTCCGATCGCCTGGCCTCTGCAATCCGCCAATTGGCCGAACTGCGCAGCGTGCTCATCCAAGCAACTGAACACCGCCCTGGCCGTGCACGGTGGATCGCCAAAGACGACTCAGGCCTGAGTCTCAACACCTCAGCAGTCGGTGTGGCCAAGATCCTCGGCGAACGAGTCTTCACTGGTTATGAGCCCGCCGACCCCTCAGAACTGGCGGCGCAAGCGGCAGAAGATGCCCAGCGCGGTGACATTGAAGACGATGAAGACCAGGAGGCTCGCGACGTGCCCTTCTGGCGGCAGGGCAATTCCTACCCGCTGTCGGTCACCTGCGTTTCGGCCACGTTGCCGGGCACTTTTCCCAGAGATATCGGCCTCGATACCGACGTCATCGACTACGCATCTGTCTTCGACGACGCCTACGCTGCTTCCGCATTCTTCTCTCCACGAGTCTCCAACGACGACGGGGGAGTCGACCCCGATAAGCTCTGCCGCGGATTCGGCAGGCGCAAGAAGCTCGACTACGCCAAGCACCGGGCCTGGTCGATCGAGACGATGACCGAACTCATCCGCGCCAATGGTGGATCTGCCCTCGTCTTGGCGACGTCGGCCCAGGGCGGCAAAGCGTATGCGCACGCGCTGCGATCGGCCCTCGACGTTCCGGTCTACGATCAGTGGTCCTCAGCCGGGGCCAGCGTGCTCAGGCACAACTTCACCTCGAACGAATCATCAGTCCTCGTTGCCACTCGCGGCATGATGACCGGCCTCGACGTCCCCGGTGATGCACTGAGTCTGGTCATCATCGACCGTATTCCCAGAGCACCCATGAACGCAGTCGACAATGCCAGAGCCGACCTCATCTCCTCCGACGGGGTCTCCGGCTTTCTCGAACAAGACGACGTCTACGGCTCCGATGCCGCCGTCCTCCTCGAACAAGCAGCTGGCAGGCTCATCCGTTCAATCACCGACACTGGCATGGTTGCCCTCCTCGATCCGCGAATCTCTCCGAAATCGGACCTGACGAACAAGCGCAACCCGTCCTATCGCTACTACAAGCAGATCATCAAGCCCTTCGGCACGAAACTCTCATCCACCGATGAAGCTGTGTCGTGGTTGGCCGGACAGTCTTCCCAGCGGGGTCGGTCATGAAGGCGCGACTGAGAATCGAGGGCACTCTGCGACAGCCCGAGCTTCACGCTGCATTCGACCGCGAGGCCGAGCACGCTCAGAAGCCCGGCCATTCCCTCATCGATTTCATCAAGTCGATGCCATCACGCCGATGGTCTCCCGACGACGGCGAATGGATCATCACCGGCACCGGGATCAACCCACAGAAACGCTTCACTCGCGCCGGGTTCACCATTGACCTCGGCGATGACGAGTTCGCAGACATCATCGACCTCGATGATCTAGTCGAACCGGTGAGCAAACTAGCCAAGAACAAGCGTGAAGTCTTCATCCGACCACGACTGCTCGGGTACGAACCCACCCTGGCCCTACTTGGACTCTCGGCATCCTGGGACCGGGAGAGGCAGCGTTTCACGATCCCTGTGGCCGACATCCTTCGCGCAGGTCAACCCATCGAAGGTATCGACTTCGACGACGAGACCATCGAAGCTGCCCGTGACGCCAAAGGCCGTGTGAGAGTCGATGAGGCAGTTGCTGAGTCGGTGACTGTCTTGGCTTCAGCCAAAGACTCCGCTGAAGCCGGCGAACACATGAACGAGCTCATCGGCCACGTCGGTGACGTGCCTGATTGGTTCGGACTTGATCTCTTCGCCTACCAGCGCCTTGGCGCCCTGGCGGCCGCATCTGGACAAGGCTATATCGCGGACGAACCCGGCCTCGGGAAGTGCGTTGTCGGGCAGTCGAGAGTCGAAACCATCAACGGTGGGCACGAGATTCAACGATTGTGGGCTGCCCGACAACGTCGGTCATATGTCGACCCGGACGGCGACAACGGCGAACTCATCGACCTTTCGGACAACGAGATCACGGTGCTGAGCATTGACGCCTCAACCGGTCAATCTCGTTGGGCCTCGGCCAGCCATCTCTACCGTCAATCCTATCGGGGCCGCATGTTCACGATCGATGCTGACAATGGCACACGCCTGACTTGCTCGCCCAGGCACAAGTTCCTCACTCCAAGCGGCTGGAAGATGGCTTCGGCAATCGTCGCCGGGACGGATGAGATCTGCGTGCCGAATCACTTGGGCCAGGATGAGAGCTCGAACACCACAAGCGTTGGCGTGACATCCGTGCACGAGACTCAAGACTTCCGCGGCTTCATCTATGACCTGACGATTCCAAGCACACGCTCCTACGTCGCCGAAGGCATGTGGGTTCACAACACCCGCTCTGCTTTGGCCGCAGCCGCCATCGTCAAGCCGTCTCGAGTTGTTGTTGTCGGCCCTCCTGTATCCCTGACCAACTGGGAACGCGAGACTACTTTCTCCGGCCTGGCCCACGCTTGTGCCGGTGCTATCGGCAGGGACGTCACCGTGACGGAGTCTGGTCAGCCCAAGGACGACGGGGGATTTAGCGCAGCCCACTTCCCGATTCACGGTGACGACGGTGAGTTCGAGGCCTTGCCGATCAACAAGATTGTCTCCAGCCGCAAAGTCAAAGACTTCCCCGAGGCTGGAATCGTCATCGTCTCCGACGACATGCTTCGCTCACGCCCACAGGTGCTCTCTGACTTGCAGAAGTGGTCCCCTGAAGTGCTCATCGTCGATGAGATCCACAGGCAGAAAACGTGGGAGGCTGGGAAGTCGACGGCGGTGCGCAGACTCTCCTATGCCACCCAGAATCTCACGATTGGCCTCTCCGGCACCCCGCTCGATGGGTCACCAGACCAGTTGGCCAATCAACTTGAGATCACCGGCCACCTCTCTCCGGTCTTCGGCGGAAAAGACGCCTTCCTCAACGAGTACTGCTCCCGCAACCGGTTCAATGCGTTCATGCCGGTGAAGAAGAAACTGCCGAAACTTGGCCGGATCCTTGATGCACACGTGTGGGTGCGGCGTACCAAAGGTGATGTGCTGCCGTTCCTACCGAAGAAGACCCGCCGCGTCGAGTGGATCGATGTCCCCATGCGTGACTACCGACAGGCCCACCGTGAGTTGCTGATGAAGATCGGCGAGGTCGCTGCCGAATTCCATGAAACCAAGGGTCGGTGGCCCAGCGTCGAAGCCCTGATGGCCGAACTTCCGGACCTCATCAGCCTTTCATCGCCGTTGCGCCGGGCGGCAGGAATGGCCAAGGTCGACATCGTCTCCGAGGCCATTACCGAACATCTGGAATCAACCACCGAAGCCGACGATGACACTTACGACCGGCCCCTCATCACCTGGGTTCATCACAAAGATGTCGCCGAGGCCATGATGGATAAGCTGGCTGCCGAGAAGGTTCCAGACGTCCGCCTCATCAGTGGAAAGACTGGACCTGAAGAACGCGACGGCATCATTGACTCCTTCCAAGCCGGGGGAGTTGGGGTGCTCATCGCCTCGATCACCGCTGCCAACACCGCCATCACGCTCACTCGGTCATCAGACATGATTTTCGCTGAAACTGACTGGCGCCCGCCCCAGATCTCGCAGGCCGAAGATCGCGCGGCAAGGATCGGTCAGACCCGGCCCGTCATCGTCACCGCCTATGCAGCTGTCGACACACTTGACGAGCGGCTCCACGCCTCCCTGGAGACCAAGGGGTCAATACTTGAAGACGTAGTCGTCGGAGGCGACAACATGGTCACCACTGGGACTAAAGGTGCGGCCATGTCGCTGACGGACATCATCGTCGATGTCGTTGACCAGGCGATCATCGGGGAGAAGAAGGGCAAGCTCGCCCAATGGCGGGCCGAACGCGCGACTGCGATGGCTAGTTAAGGCATAGGACAAGGTATGGACTTCTTGAAATCGGCTCAGTACATCGCCACGGCAGACGAGGGCCCGGAGGTCATCCGCATTGCCGGGGTCGTGCTGACTCTATTGTCACGAACAAAGGCAAAGTCATTGCCTGACCTCAATCGGGCGCTTGATCGCGGGGATAACAACGCAGTTCAGGGGATTCGCAAAACGCTGCTCACCGACTGGCAGATGGAAGCCATGACAAAGCACTCGGCGATGCTGGCTCCACTGACGGCCGCACCGCTCGTCCACCTCATCTACTGCTCGACGTGTGGCGAACACTGCTATTCGGCCAACGACTACGGCTCCAGATGCCGCATGAGTATGGATTGCGGCGAGAAGACGATCCACAAGTCGAAGAAGGCCACTCTCGTGCCGAAAGGACAGGCGCCGGCCTCGGCCAACATTGAAGAGAGCGAGGCGATCAAAGCAGCGCCAGTCAACGCCGTAGACGGTGCCGTCGATGACGATGTGTGGACCGTTCCCAAGGCAGGCGACGACGAGATTTGGGCGATGGACGCTGATGTTGAAGAATGAAAGACAACCAGCCTGAGACGGTGTGGTGAGCAGTGAGCGCCAGGCAATCAAATATTGGCACGTCAACGATCTCATCGGTCCGATAACGAACTAGTTGACCCCAATCATTCGAATGCATGGAGATGCTCACTGCACCAGCTCAGGATGGCGACAACGAAAAGGCCGACCGGCGCAATCGCTGGTCGGCCTTTTCTATTGCTCAATAGCCCTCAGGCGTTGATGAGCATCCGTCGCACTTTCCGATGGGCCTTGCGCTCCGAGCTGGAGACATCGGCCGATGCGATCGACAGCTTCCAATCCTCACATGTGATGAACGACAGGTGCGCGGTGTGACGCGAAAGCATCACGCACAGGCGACCCGGCGACGAATGGTGATCGGTGACGGCCTTGACCCCGGCGAACGGATCAAGGGCGACCACAGCTGGCCATTGGCCACCTTGGAGACTGTCAGCCGTACCGACAGTGATCATGGCACTGTCATAAGGGTCGAGCAATCCTGCCAGCCGCGATTCAATATAGGACCGCTGGGCATTATGAGCGACCACAACGGCCATGTGGCGAGCAGCGAGATACATGTCCTCGGCGTTGCCTTCGTCGTCGACTTGAACGTACTTCTTGCCCAACAGCTCGACGACCTTGTCACAGACCTCATCGAGGAGGTCTGGATCGTGGGCGACTGGGGCTGTGGCGACAACGGAGGTCTCGACCTCGGCATGACCTTCGACGTACTTCTCTGAGCGCTTGGAGTCGAATGGGAAGTCGTAGAAGTGCTGAATGATGTCAGTTGTGGTCTGGCCAAGACGGTAGGTGTGGTCCAGCGACAGGACAACAGCTTCGGGATCACGCTCAAACGCGATCGGTGCCGGAATGTGCGGGGGAGTGTGAGCACGGTCGAAGACTGTGGTGTCGACAGTCACGACTGGACCGATCTGGCCGGGATCTCCCACGAAGAGCACCTGATCAGCCTTGTCGATTGCGGCAATGGTGTCTGAGAACGAGGACTGGTAGGCCTCGTCGACGATGTAGAGGCCACCGTCGCCCTTCTCAGTGTTCTTCCGACTCATGCCAGCAGAGGCGATGGTCTGAACGGCAATAGCACCGGTGCCCAATGCGCTGCCGAACCCGACGCGCTCAGCCCAGGCTTCGGGCATGATCTTCGACGACGCGGCCACGACGGAATCGGAACCGAATGCCTCGGCAATGCGGGTGATGAGTGCCTGGCCGGAGCCATTGGTGGGTGTCACCACTGTCACTGGCAGTGTCGGCAGCTCCGAATGGAGGTAGTAGGCCAGTCGGGCGACAAGGGTGGACTTGCCAGCACCGGGAGGTGACTTGATGATGGTGGTCCTGGTGCCCTTCCAGACGTTGTAGAGGGCGTGGGCGAAGACCGAGCCGGGCTCAATGGGCATTGGCCCGATCAGCGGCTTCTTGGCCGTCTTCTTCGGCTGGCCGGTCTGGTCGTCGGTCGTTGATTCCTTGACCGCCACCGAGGGCGTCAAGCCGATGTCTGCAAGTGATAGTCCCGTCATACTCATTACTGACGTGGGTTGTTACAGTGGCTCGACGCTCCGAGCAGAGGAAGAGCGGAGGACTGCTCCGGGTATGCTCGCGTATCGTGGTTGAGAGAATCAGATCCAAAGCGTGGCTCCTGCTGGGGGTCGACCTCGCGGCTAGCGAGGGCCGGTAGCCCGACGAACAGATGCACCGCTCAAATCGACCGCGATCTGAAGTAGCGGCAAGGATGGAGTACGGCGCAGCGTATTTCGCAGTGGCGTCCCGGCGTTGTTGAGAGTTGGCATGTATTCTATCAACGTGTCTGTTTCTGAGTTGTCAACAAGTGCCCAGAACTATCTCAAGGCGGTCTGGGGGCTGACCGAGTGGTCGTCCAACCCCGTCACAGCTTCGCTGATTGCGGAACGAACGGGTTTGAAGCTGTCGTCTACCTCCGACGCAGTGCGGAGACTGACCGCGCAAGGACTGTTGGCCCATACTCCTTATGGAGCTGTCGAGCTGACTGAAATCGGGCGGTCCTATGCACTGGAAATGGTGCGCCGTCATCGTTTGATCGAATCATTCCTGGTTGATGTTCTCCGCTATTCGTGGGACCAGATTCACAATGAGGCAGAAATTCTCGAACACGCTGTCTCCGACTTCATGATCGACAGGATCGATGCCCTACTCGAATTCCCCACTCGCGATCCCCATGGCGATCCAATTCCTGCTGCTGATGGATCTATTGAGATCCCAGACGCCAAGAAGCTCACCGAGGTAGGTGCGGGCAAAATTGTCGTGGTCGAACGAACCTCGGATTCGGATCCTGCACTGCTGAAGTTCTTTGCGGAGAACGGAATCGGAGTCGGTGTCAGACTCGAAGTCGACAATGGTGCTCCGTTCTCCGATGCATTGAACGTCCGAGTCGGAGGTACCGGTCCGGCCGTGGTGCTAGGTAGAAGTGCATCCGACGCACTGTACGTGTCTGTTGTTAGTCTCTATTTGGCTGAGGGCGCCAACTGAGAGGCTCAGCATTCCAGCACAAGTGACTATCATCTGAGACTTCCGAGCGTGGAAAGCTCGCGCGCGGCGTAGCTATGCTTTATGCATCGCCCGCCATCAATCGGGAAGAGGCCCCCGAGCCCCCGGGCCGGGAAGCGGGGGTGGGCCTGCACGGCGGGCGGCTGCAACGAATCTCTCAAGCTTGTCCTTGTCCTCACCGCGCAAATAGACCCCAAGCATGCGCAGTAGATGGAGCATCACGATGTCTGGCTCCGTTGCAGTCGACAAAAGTTGAGCTGAGGCTGCTTGATGACCCTTTCGCACGGTTTCAAATAGTGCGATCGCCTCCAGCCAGGTGCCCTCGCTGCGCTCTTGCATGAACAAGCTCCTAAACATCGCCACGGTAGAGTACGTCTGTACGTAGTTGAAGATACGTTACCACGTAGACAACAGTACGGGGTCGGTGGTACAAATGATTCGTGCTGCCGTATCAAGGCCAAATGGAGCCCGTGGCCAGAGGTCCGCGGATCGCTTAGGGGAGGAGCTCTCATGCTAGATGTACCGGGCTCAGATGAGGCTACGCCTCGGCTAACGGTGCTCAGTCCTGAGCAGTCAGTGGATCTCGTGTACTTCTCGAGCGTGTCAGAGAATACGCATCGTTTCGTCCAGCGGCTTAACCGGCCTGCGATAAGGATCCCTCTGCGGCCCAGGAAGGAAGGCATGATCCGTGTATGCCGGCCGTTCGTGCTGGTCGTGCCGACCTATGGCGGAGGTGAGCATGCCGGCGCGGTGCCCAAACAAGTGATCACATTCCTCAATGACCCCACCAACCGGGACTTGCTCCAAGGGGTGATCACAGCGGGCAACACGAACTTCGGTGAACATTACTGCCTGGCCGGGCCGGTGATCTCGCGCAAATGCAAGGTGCCCGAGCTCTACCGGTTCGAGCTACTTGGGACCCAATACGACGTCGACAACGTCAACACCGGTCTGACCCGGTTCTGGGATCAGGTCAACGATGAGAGGAAAATGGAATGACAGCAACCGTTGCAGGCGTCCCTGCAGAGACCGGCATCGGCTCGAGGAAGGACTATCATGCGCTCAACGCACAGCTCAACCTCTTTGCCCCGGACGGGTCGATCCAATTCGACAAGGATCAGGAAGCTGTTGTCGCGTACATTCAGCAACACGTCGCCCCGAATACGCGGGCTTTTGATTCAGTGCAGCAGCGTTTGTCTTGGCTCGTGGCCAATGACTACTACGAAAAGGACTTTCTTGACGTTTATAGACCCGATTTCCTAGACACCCTGTACGAAAAGGCCAAGGCCACGGGGCATCGCTTCGCCACATTCCTCGGAGCCTTCAAATTCTTCACCTCATACGCACTGAAGACCTTTGACGGTACGACGTATCTGGAAGGTTTTGACGATCGCGTTGTCGCAACTGCTCTTTACCTCGGACGCGGTGATGAGACTTTGGTCGACTGGCTGGTCGAGGAAATGCTTTCCGGCCGGTTCCAACCAGCCACACCAACATTCCTCAACGCAGGAAAAGCACAGCGCGGTGAACTCGTCTCCTGCTTCTTGCTTCGCGTCGAGGACAACCTGGAGTCCATAGGTCGAAACGTCAACTCCGCGTTGCAACTATCCAAACGCGGCGGCGGCGTCGCCTTGTTGCTGACTAACTTGCGGGAGACTGGCTCACCGATCAAGCAAATCGAGAACCAGGCCTCCGGAGTCGTGCCTGTGATGAAGATCCTCGAAGACTCATTCTCCTACGCCAACCAGCTCGGTGCCCGTCAAGGCGCAGGCGCGGTCTACCTCCACGCCCACCACCCCGACATTTTGGGATTCCTCGACACGAAACGCGAGAATGCCGACGAAAAGATTCGCATTAAGACCCTCTCGCTCGGGGTCGTCATTCCCGACATCACCTTCCAACTAGCGAAGGAAAACAGGGAAATGCACCTATTTAGCCCATACGACGTCAGCCGAGAATATGGCAAATCGCTGTCCGATCTTTCGGTCGGTGATCTCTACGACGATCTCGTCGCCAACCCAAGGATTCAGAAGAGAACGATCAACGCTCGAGAATTCTTCAAGACTCTCGCCGAGCTGCAATTTGAATCAGGCTATCCCTACGTTCTGTTCGAAGACACGGTCAACCGTGCGAACCCGAACGAGGGATGGATCAACATGTCCAACTTGTGCAGCGAGATCCTCCAGGTCAATACGCCGTCAACCTACGACCCTGCTATTGCATACCAGGAAGTTGGAAGGGACATCTCGTGCAATCTCGGATCGATCAACATCGCACAGGCGATGGCATCACCGGACTTTGGCGCCACTGTTGAAGCCGCAGTACGAGCGTTGACCAGCGTGTCAGACCAAACCGAGATCGTCGCTGTTCCCTCAGTCGTTGCCGGCAACGACGCCTCCCACGCGATCGGACTAGGCCAGATGAACCTGCACGGCTACCTCGCCTCCCAGCGCATCCACTATGGCTCCGAAGAAGGGATCGACTTCACAGACATCTATTTCCTCACCGTCAGCTACCACGCACTTCGCACCTCAAACAGACTCGCGATCGAACGAGGCCAGGCCTTCACTGGGTTCGAGAACTCGACGTATGCTGATGGCTCCTACTTCGATAAGTACACCGAGGGCAACTGGCAGCCTGCCACTCAGCGCGTTCGTGACTTGTTCGCCGAGGCCAGCATAGCCATTCCGACTAGGGATGATTGGATGCTACTTCGCGATTCTGTCAGAAGGTATGGGATTTACAACGCATACTTGCAGGCAGTTCCGCCGACTGGGTCTATCTCCTATGTTAACAATGCCACCGCGTCCATTCACCCAATCGCGGCGAAGGTCGAGATCCGCAAAGAAGGCAAACTCGGCCGTGTTTATTACCCAGCTCCGCACATGAGTGATGACAATCGTGAGTTTTTTGAAGACGCCTACGAAGTCGGTTACGAGAAGATCATCGATACTTATGCAGCGGCCACTCGTCATGTTGATCAAGGTCTGTCTCTGACGCTGTTCTTCCATGACACCGCCACGACTCGCGATATCAACAAGGCACAGATCTATGCCTGGCGAGCCGGGATCAAGACCCTATACTACATCCGCCTGCGCCAGCCCGCGCTTGAAGGCACCGAGATTGAAAACTGTGTCTCCTGCGCCCTCTAACCTCCCACCTATTCCCTGCAAAGGATTTGTAATGACCCAGATTGATGTCAACCTTCCGCTCACGGAGATGTCCGCGACTCCGCCAGCGTACCGCCATGATCCGACTACACCGCTGCGACCGATCAATTGGAATCGTATTGGTGATGACAA
Source organism: Brevibacterium sp. FME37 (assembly GCF_014897485.1). NCBI lineage: Bacteria > Bacillati > Actinomycetota > Actinomycetes > Micrococcales > Brevibacteriaceae > Brevibacterium > Brevibacterium sp. FME37. The sequence continues at coordinate 12,184 of NZ_JABUYE010000002.1, read as the reverse complement.
GGATCTCGAAGTATGGAACCGTCTCACTGCTAACTTCTGGCTGCCGGAGAAGGTGCCGTTGTCCAACGACCTGCAGGCCTGGCAGAGGCTCACTGAGGAGGAACGCACCCTGACCATGCGGGTATTCACTGGGCTGACAATGCTCGACACGGTGCAGGCCACTGTCGGCGAGATCTGCCAGATCCAAGACGCTCGTACCGAGCACGAAGAAGCCGTGTATACAAACATTGCGTTCATGCAGTCCGTTCATGCTCGCTCGTATTCGTCGGTGTTCTCCACCTTGACGAGCACTGCCGAGATCGACGACGCATATCGCTGGGCAGTCGACAATGAATTTCTCCAGCAACGGTGCAAAAAAGTGTTGGCACATTATTACGGGCCCGACCCGCTCAAACGCAAGGTGTCCTCGACCTTGCTGTCTTCACTGTTGCTCTACGCCGGGTTCTATCTGCCGCTTCATTTCTCCGTGCATGCAACTCTGACCAATACGGCTGACATGATTCGGCTGATTCTGCGAGACAAAGCCGTTCACGGTTACTACTCCGGGTACAAGTATCAACGCGGGCTAGAGACTCGTTCGACGTCAGAGCAGGAACACATGCGCGACTTCACCTTCGAACTTCTCGAGGAACTCTACGAACTGGAACTGGCGTATTCCGGTGAGTTGTACCAACCACTTGGTCTCATGGACGACGTTGCCGTCTTCGTGCGCTATAACGCGAACAAAGCGCTCATGAACCTCGGCTATCCCGCCCGATTCTCGGCGGAGGAGACCGAAGTCAATCCAGAGATTCTTGCTGCTTTAGCACCCGGCTCGGACGAGAACCATGACTTCTTCTCCGGCTCGGGATCTTCCTACGTCATCGGCAAAGGCGAAAACACAAGTGATGACGATTGGGACTTCTAGACGACCGTGTCAAGACATTCGCACCCAACTATCGAAGGAATCCACTCTATGACGAAGAACATCTCAGTGCTCATTGGCAGCCTCAGGCGCGCCTCCTTTGCACGGAAAATAGCTCACAACGTGATCGACTACTTCCCCGAAGGGTATAACGCGAACATCGTCGAAATCCGCGATCTACCACTCTATGACTTCGACTACGACGATCCCGACGTTGTAGACAAACCGACTCCGGGTGAGTACACGCAGTTTCGCGAGACCATCAAAGCCTCCGACGGTGTCCTCTTCGTCACCGCCGAGAACAACCGCACGATTCCTGCCTGCCTGAAGAACGCCATCGACATTGGGTCCAAACCTAACAGCGACGTCGTATGGAAGAATCTGCCCGCAGGGATCATCAGTCACTCCGTCGGGCGGATGGGAGGCTACAGCTCGCAGAAGAACCTTCGCTTGGCTCTGTCCTATTTCGATATGCCCACTCCCGGTCAACCCGAGGTGTTTCTCGGTCAGTCACCAACGCTTCTGGATGAGACTGGCACCATCGCCCAAGACAGGACAGAGACGTTTATCAGGGGTTATGTCGACCGTTTCGTTCAACTTGTGAACGCTACTTGACCTTCGGCCTGCCCTGACCAGCGTTTGAGCTGATTCATACGTTGGAATCGTGATACTGCTGTGAGAATGCCTGACGATGCTGGATCGGCCCAACCCCGGCGGCAGGACGGTGGAACTTCTAAGAGGTATGCCATTGCGAGGGCGTCCTTGCGCTTCGAGTCTCAGCAGCGATATCCGGTCAGCTGACCGGACCATTACCCACAAATGGAGGGCGATGTTGGAAAAGGGTCGGGTGTGTAGTCCCTTCCTCTCTCACGAATGATTTGTGGCGTTTGAGGGGGCGCAGTCCGAGTGGTTGGCTCCGCGAGGCTCCTGAATCACTATTTCCGACGCAAGGGCGTGACGTTGTTTCCACAGTCGTCACCGATGACTGTGTGGTCGAGTTCCCCGCGCCCTCGATGTCCGAATGATCCGATCCCGTCGTCAGTGGAAATGGCTCTGCGGGCGGCGACCTTGACCATCATCCGGGCTTGGGCGAGCTGACTCGACGCGGGCCGGACAAGAGGGGCCAGTCGGTCGAGAAGGTCATCGGCAGCGTCTTCAGTCAGCACTGTCGTCAACACTGGCGAAAGGGCGACGACAGCCCGAAGATCTGCGAAAGTGGATCGTCTCTGGTCCCTGACGCTGCACTGCTGGAGGTCCCGAATAGCTTTCGCTTTCTGTACCTCGTAGTCCATGACATCGATGCCCGCGAGCATATGAGAGTACGCAGACTCGCGGCGCAGCTGGTCAATTGGCAAAGGTTCGACGTCGATGCCGCCCTCGGCAAGATCAAGGTCTGCCGACGACGGAAGCGAGGAGAACGCTTCGTTGAATTCCCTCAGCCACGTCTCTTGGGCAGGAGTAATCGGGCCGCTGTCGTCGTCGAAGTTCATGCTTCCATTGTTCGGTCGAACCGGCAGGATGGCAATACCCGCCCGACGGAGGGATCCGGTCGGGGGCGCCAACCTTTCAAGCGCCTCATATCCCGTGGGAATTGAGGCGTCTCACCGGTCTGAAAATTCGCTGTTGTCGATTGAGGTGGCAATCGCGGATTTCCGGGGCTACGTCCGAACCCTCAGATTCTTAGAACTATGTCTTGTAACCTGATGCTGCACAAGGCGTGCACGTAGTTGGTTACGAGACACACAGGAGCGGCCCATGGCGAAGCTGATCGGATACGCACGAGTATCGACACGAGCCCAAGACACTGACAGACAACAGGCGGATCTCCTCAAGGCTGGCGTTCGCCATGACGACCTCTATGTTGATCACGGCGTCTCCGGTTCACGGGCCTCACGGCCACAGTTCGATCTTGCGCTGGAGGCGCTCATCGAAGGCGATACTCTCGTGATTACGACGCTCGATCGCCTCGGCAGGTCCACACAGAACATGCTCGCCTTTGCCGAAGACCTCAGGACTCGTGGTGCCGGATTGCGAGTCCTCAACCTCGGCGGGGGAGACGTCGACACATCATCGCCCATGGGGTCGATGCTGTTCACGATCATGGCAGCCTTGGCGCAGATGGAGCTTGAGATCAAACGTGAACGCGTCACCGACTCAGTCAAGAAACGAAGAGAAGCAGGCCTCGACCTTGGAGGCCGGCCTCGCCGAATTACTGACAGCCAGATCCGCAACGCTGTTCGCTTGGTCGAAAGCGGTGAACCGGCAGCCGCGGTCGCACGCGATCTCGGGATGTCGAGGGCCACGTTCTACCGGCGCTCACGGGCGCTGACCCAATAGACTGGTATCCATGCTGTCCGGCAGGCCAGGATGACTCCTTATCGCGTAAATTGCAGAAGGCACAGCTCAGGATAGGTGGGAACATGGGCAAAGGCGCACGTGCTCGGAAGATCAGGGCAATGGCGGATACTGTCACGAGCTATTGGCATGGCGGCATCACCGGACTGCGCGTCGGAGATGACATCATACCGATGAGCCAGATCGTCGAAGCTGAATGGGCGAAAATCGGTGACCATTACGACTACGACCCCAACTTCGCGTACATCACGACAGACTACGACCTGGCACATGACACTGCGGTCCGCTCGGCTCAAGGTCTCGGCACAGCCGCCGTGTACCGAGTCCGGCCAGAAGGGGCGACCTCTCACGACGACGACTACCCAGCTGGGGTCTCTTTGAGATGCCGGCGCGCCCGCATCGTCGAGGTTGCCAGCGAGATCACCTCGAAAACTCCATCACGCAAGACCGATCGCAAATACATGGCGTGGACAGACGGAACTGCACTCTACGATGCCGATGGCTACGTGCAGCCGAGCAAGATCCTCCGGGCCCAGGGTGTCAACAAGGCTGATCTGCGTCCGCTTGGACCAGACGCCAGTTTTGACGATGTTCGGGCCTTCGCGAGGGAGATCATACTGTCTCATCGAGACGCTTAGTACGCGCGAGAGCGTAACCGCCGCAACTGTCGGTCGTTGGCGTCTTGAAAAGTCGCTGCGCCGCGATGACACGAAGGTTGCCCCTGCCAGATGCCAGACTGGTTTTGAGAGCTTGCAAATCGCAGGCTGTCGAAGCAGAGGAGGCGAACCAATCATGACTGAAGTGATCGAAGAGCTGGCGCAAGTGAAGAGTGAAGTGGTCGCCTTCGGCACGGCCCAAGAATGGTTGGACTCACGGTGGGCTCAGATGAACGCCAACCCGCCCGTTGTGCTGATGACAGGCAACTACGGCAACCAGCGCACGGTGAATGAATCCACAGATATTCACGTGGACTCGATTGTCGATGGGGGTGAAGCAGTCAAATGGGGTGGAGTGAATAACCGCGGCGACTCATACCGTCAGATCGTCCAGGGCCTCGTCGACTCTAGTGATCCGGATTTCGATGATTGGTTCTCGCATATGGGTCGACTGCGCCTGTTTCGCCATCACGGTCCAGAAGGCCCGATCTATGAGACCGGGAATTCTCGCCATCGAGTGCACACGGTCAAAGCTCTGCGGCTGAGCCGGTTTCCGGCTCGAGTTGAGTTTGAGTACTCACCATTGGCGGCAGGAGATGAGGTCGTGATCAATCTTGATTCGGACGAGGAGCGTCGCCATGCGGAGGCGATTGCCAAGCTAGGGTGGATCGACGAAGAGCCGCCGAAGTACAGCCACATGTTCTCACCGCGGCTGAAAATTGACCTCCCATATACATGGGCTCTGGAACCTAATGCCAAGCGCCAGCGCATCAATGAGGCGTATGCGCGGGTCTACCCGGAGTTCGTCGACACCGTACCAACTGTTGTCGTTGATGAGGAGGAGATCAAGGAGCCAAAGCATCGCTCACTGTGGCAGCACATCCGCGCGGCATGGAAGGGTGAGGAAGCTTGAAAGGCGCTGCACTTAACGCGATCTCAACTTGAGGGCTTCACCAACTCGGGTCCGTCACCGGTGAGTTTGGCGACCTCGTGGAATTCCAGCTGTTCAAGCTGTGGGGTGGAGGCCGCGACTGCGGCGTCGACGAGAGTCTGGTCGCCTTCTGTTCCTGCATCAACCCATTCGTCGACGAAGTCGGGTGGAAGGATGACCGGCGCCCGATCGTGGAGCTCGGCGACGTCACCGGTGGAGGGGCGGGTGACGATTGTCGTCGTCAGAGTCCAAGCGTCATCTGAGCCCTTCGGCCGCCACCATGAATAGAGTCCGGCGAAGAGCAGCGGACCATCGGGCAAGTGAATATAGTTCGGGGTCTTCGTCTTCCCCTCAGTCTTCCATTCGTAGTAACCAGTCGCCGGAAGTATTGCGCGGGAATGCTTGATCGGTCCCCGCCATGTGTTCTTCGACGCCAGCCCTTCACTGCGGGCGTTGAAGGTGGGGAACTTCAACTTTGGGGACTCGGCCCACGGCGGCAGAAGCGACCACCGGGCGATCTCGCCTTTTCCCGTGATCTCGCCATCGTCGGTGATGGTCTTGAAGAAGGCAGGGACGCGCTGTGTGGGCTTGATTTTCCATGAGGGAGTCCACTCAGCGGCCACATCGGCTTCGAGCATCCGGCCGAGCTCTGCTGAGGACACGTCTACCGTGTATCTGCCACACATAAGAGCGAGTGTGGCACGACTGCTGCGGCATTTGAATGCGCAGGGGTTTTAATAGATGGTGCCTAGCGACGGATCAGCGCAGAACGACAAGGAATATCGCAGCGGGTGCGCTCGGTTGGCTGCCTATCGGAGAATCCCCGAAGCCGACGAGCGCTTGTGCACGAAGTCATTTATAGAATGTTGGTGTGTGACGCCTAGATCTCGATGATCGTCATAATTTCCTCGACAACGTTACGGAAATGCGTAGTTTGCAGTCAGCGATAAGGCAGACTATGTCTGTTCATTCGAGAAATAAGTTCGTACGCGCGCCAGGACGTGTGCGCCGCAACGGTGAACGCCAGAGTTTGCGGTCTTTCGGCAGCCTCCGTTCGGCACGACACAACTATTGATCGTGAAACCTCAGGACGGAGGCGGCGCAGGACCATATTTGGGGACGTCCAGCTTATAGCAAGGCCAGGAACTATTGCGATGCCAGTTCCTTGCGCCACCATTTCGATGGCAACGCCAGCGTCAGGGCTGTACGCTACCACTTTTGGGTTGACGCTCTCAGTGTCACAAGTCTGAAGGAAAGACCTGCACGACTGGCTATTCTTACCTTCGACTATAACCGGCACCCCCTCGAGATCACTCAGATCGACCGTATCTGTCAACGCGAGACTGTGTTCTCGCGGGAGCAGGACCTGAAGCTCATCTCGACCAAGTTGGACCTCGTGAAGCCCTTGTCCGGCGGGGTCATCAAAGGGATAGCGAGCAAGAAGGCCGATGTCGACGGACCCGTCTTGCAAGGCTTTTACAATCTCATGGCTCGTCATTACGTCAAAACGTACTCGCAACTGTTCATCTTCATTGCTGATCCGCTTCATGATTCGAGGCAGTAGCGATCCAACGCCGCTCGGAAAGCAGGCTACCGCGATCTCATGTTGCTGTGTGGAAGCAAGGGCGCGGGCTGCCTCTTCCGCGGCCGTGAGATGCGACAACGCTTGCAGGCCATGTTGGACAAGAACGCGACCAGCTTCTGTACACGAGCTGCCGGAGGTAGACGATGTCACAACTTCGATACCAAGTGCCTTACTCAGCGCTTTGAGCCGCTGAGACACGGCTGACGGTGTCACATGGAGAGCTCTGGCGGCACCACTAACGCTCCCCGTGCGGTCGAGTTCAATCAGGCAGTGTAACCAATCCATGTTCAGCATGCTGTCCAAAATAGCAGGGTTCTGGCCGGTGGGTATTAGAAGAATTAAACACCTGTATAGAAACTTGAGCCGGTGGCAGGCCCGAATTCTCGCATGTTTTTTCAGTTGATCGTCTATCTTGATGTAAGCACAGATACATACCCGTGCTGCACTGAGCATGTGGCCGGAGTCCACGTCAGAGAAAGGCAATGACGCCATGTCGAGTTATCAGATCGGGAAGTCCCCTCGAGGGTTCTTCGGTCATCCTTCAGGGCTAGGGTGGCTGTTTTCAATGGAGATGTGTGAACGCTTCTCCTATTACGGAATGCGTGCCATCCTTCTCTACTTCGTTATTGACGAAGGAATCAACGGCGGCCTCGGCATTTCTGAGCCAATTGGCCAGGCGTTGGTTGCCGCCTATGGAGCAAGCGCATATCTGTTGGCCATTGTCGGCGGAATCCTCGCTGATCGTGTGGTTGGGCTGTGGAAGGCGACACTATACGGCGGGGTTGTGATCATGTTCGGTCATCTCGCACTTACCTTGCCGACATCGCCGATGTCTTGGGTGGGAATTTGCTGCATCGCGCTCGGAACCGGTCTGCTCAAACCCAATCTTCAAGCCATGTTCGGAGAGGTCTATGCAGAGGGCGATCCACGTCGACACGGCGGTTTTCAACTCATGTACTTCTCAGTCAACATCGGAGCCTTCCTTGCACCGTTTGTAATCGGTGGCATGAGAGCAGCGGGTGGCTATCACGCGGGATTCTCAGCGGCGGCAATCGGCATGGCTCTATCGCTGGTCATCTTTATCGTTGGCCGGTCCAGGATGCCCGAATCGGTGATGGCAGCATCTCAACCGCTAAGCAATAGTGGACAACGCCGACTGTTCTCTTACACCCTAGGCTCAGCGGTCGCCGTGGCGGCCCTCTTTCTCGGATTCATCGCTCTTCTGCCGAACATCACCGATGCGATCGTAGGCACAGTAGCAACGGTGGCCGCAGTTGTAGCCGTTGCGTACTTTGTCACAATGTTCCGTAGCAAAAAGGTGAACGCGGATGAACGCAGCAATCTACGCGCGTATCTGCCCTTGTGGCTGGCGGCAATGGTTGTGTGGATGATCGAAGAACAAGCAGCAGTGAAGATGGCTTCCTTCGCACTGTCGAACACTCAACTAAACTTAGGGAGCTTCGGCATTCCTCCTGAGTGGTACCAATCTATTAATCCGTGGGTTTGTCTGATTGCTGCTCCGATCCTTGCCTATTGGTTCACTCGACGAGCCGGGAAATTTCCAGGAGTGATCCACAAGTTCATTTTTGGCACGGTTCTACTCGGGATTTCTGCGCTCCTCATGGGCGTGGGCTTTGCGACATGGACTGGTGGCGAGTCGCTTGCCCCATGGTGGTACCTCGCATTGGTGTTCGTAGTCCAGACGACTGGCATCGTCTTCATCTCACCAGTCGGAGCTGCGGCCACGACACTGCTGATGCCCCGGGCGTTCAAAGGCCAGGGCATGGCCGTATGGCTACTTAACAACGCGCTCGCTCAAGGTCTAGCCGCAGTAATCATTCGCCTGCTGGCCGGAGTCAACGATTCTGTGTTCTACTACATTCTCACTGCTGCGACGGTTGTCACGGTAGTCGTACTCGGGGTGCTTGCGACCCGAATTTCAGCTATTACATCACTAGTAGAGGGAGCTGCAGATCGTTCACCGCAGAGTGATGTCGAACCAATCGGTGACAGCCGGCGGGCCTAAACACCAATTTTCAATCTGATCGAACAGGTAATGCACTATGACCAAATCTACTCAAGCAATCGACGACTTCCTCAATTCGTCCCGACTCACTCATGTTGCCATGAACAAAGATGGAACCCGAATACTTGCCGTGGTCGACACCGTCGAAGTCTCTGGTCAAGTTTCATCGGCGCTCTATCAGATCGATCAAGAGAAACAGGTGCCGATTTTGCTCGCGAGCAGACAGCAACGCGTAACCTCTGTGTGTGCCGCTGGAGCTGAAAAAATCTATCTCAGCGAACAACTCGCGGGGCAGTCCGGCAACATCGTCGTTGAAATCGAAGAGAATGGGGAAGGACGAGAGATTGCGCGCGTAGAGCGCGTATTCTCGATGGACTCGAATGAACACACGGGGACTGTTCTCATTCAATGCATCGCACCAGATCGAGTTGACCGACGAACGTCCGACTATTTGCAGCATCGATTGCGCCAGCATTACCCCGTGAGAACGAATGACACTGGCGCAGTCGAGATACTCGAAATCTTCACACTCGATACTGTGACACGAAAGCTACGTCGCCACCACCAGGACCTCGCCCAACTGTCTATAGAACATCAGGTCTTCCCGCACCCGGACGGGCTCAGAGTATTGGCCAACCGCGTTCGCCATTCAAGGGGCGAGATCAGGATCGATTTAGTACTTGCCGACCTCATCAATGGCACAGTCGAAGTGGTGCACGAGGAGGCAGACAGCCGGCTCCTTGCTGGTCCGATCTCAATGGACGGGAAGTATGCGGCGGTGCAAGAGATGCATCTCAACGAGCGGAGCGAACGTCGATCGCTCACGGTAGTCGACTTGGTTGCATTTTCCCGCAGTTCTCTAGTATCAGGCTGGGACCGATGGCCAACCCCACTTGCCTGGTATCCCAAGGAGAAATCGATTCTAGTTAGAGCCGACGACGACGGGAATACCTCTCTTTTCAAAGCCTCTGTCGATCGTGACTGCGTTGAGAAACTTGCGGATGACGAAGGTGCCTACGGCACCTCATTGATCCACCCGCGAACATTCGACATCTATTCAGTCCACGCAACAATGCGAAACTCGGGTCATCTCACACGGGTTCGGAATCGCATAGCAACAACACTGGGGATACCTGAAGATCAGCCTCAGTTCGAAGGCAAGCAGCACGCAATCACAATATTGAATCGCGACGGGATCCCGATTAAATGTTGGCTCACTTTGCCCCATACAGCCGGGAGCGAGACACCAGTTCCACTCGTTGTATGGGTCCATGGCGGACCAGCGGTGTCGTGGGCCGGTTGGCGCTGGGCCCGGTCTCCATGGCCACTAGTCGCTCAGGGCATGGCCGTACTCATGCCGGACATTGCGATGTCTACCGGATATGGCCAAGACTTCATAGATCGGGGTTGGGGAGATTGGGGAGGTACTCCGCTAAATGACCTCCTGGACGTCACTAGCGAAGTTGGTCAACGCTCCGATATTGACGTAACGAGAAAGGCGGTCATTGGAACGTCCTTTGGTGGCTACCTGGCGACATGGGCGGCTGCTCGCACCAAGGAATTCCAAGCCGCGATCAGTCACGCCGGAATATGGGACCTCGAGCTCTTTCACCCCACAACCGATGACCCTGCCCGCTTCCGAAGGCGAATGCCAGCAGCGATGAGACGACCTCACTCGCCGCGTTGGTGGGTACACGAAATAGACATACCGATGCTCATCAGCCAGGGCGGTCGGGACACTTGCGTGCCACGCGAACAGGCCTTCTTACAGTGGTCGGAGCTTCTCTCTTCATCGAATCTCTCTGAAGACGATCAAGGCCAATCGCCGCACCGTTTCCTTTACTTGCCAACGGAAGGACACCGCATCTCGACGATTCACGGTACTCGAGAATGGTATAGGGCAGTCACAGGGTTCCTCAACGAACGGTTCTTCGTAGCTAAGTCGGAAGAGCCTGCATGCCAATCATCCGACGACTGCATCACGCCAGTAAGGGGGAATAGCGATGGTTGAGTGGATCGACCTGCGCAGTGATACTGTCACCAAGCCGACTAGTGAGATGCGGGCAGCCATGGCCGCAGCCGAGGTCGGCGATGACGGCCGGATGCTGCCCGATGGCCAATACGGAGATCTCACAGTTCGTCGGCTTGAGGAAGCTGTCGCGCTCGAGCTGGACAAGCCAGCTGCAATATTCGTTACAACTGGTGTGCTGGCTAATATGATCGCGCTCCGGACGTGGTGCAAGCGAGATGCTACTGTCGCTGTGGGCACCAATTCGCATATCCTTCGTTTCGAACGAGGGGCCTTTGATCCAGAAGTATTCGGCCTTCGCGCGCGCCAAATCGCGGATTCTTGCGGATTTCCCGAAGTTGCGCCAGGGGGCCTCGACGGAGCTCAGGTTCTCTGTCTGGAAAATACGCACAATGCAGCTGGAGGCGTCGCCTGGCACGCTGACAGGGTCGAAACACTGCGTACGCAGCAAGCGCGTCTTCCCAGTATCCATCTCGACGGGGCCCGCCTTTTCAATGCGTCAGTCGCACTTCGTGTGCCGCTGAGTCAGTTGGCTTCCGTTGGTGACAGCGTCATGGTGTGCCTGTCCAAGGGTCTTGGTGCACCAATGGGCTCTATTCTCGCCGGTTCCACCGAATGGATCGCCGAGGCACGAAGAATACGTCAGCTTCTCGGCGGGCAACTAAGGCAGGTTGGCGTTGTCGCAGCAGCTGGGCTGACAGCATTGCGCGGCTATCGCGATCGGCTCGAAGCCGATCAGGCACGGGCTATGCGGCTGGCAGAATTGTTACGGAATATTCCAGAAGTAGAGGTCGATGACGAGATCAAGACCAACATCGTACGTGCGCGGTTCTTAGACGGTTCTGATCCAGCTTTTCGGGTTCGAGCTCGGGCCGCCAAACAGGGGGTTCTGCTCGGTGGACCTTCGGGACAGGAGCTGAGGCTTGTCCTACACAGCGATATATCGAATAGCGCCATTGACCAGGTAGCAAACGTTATCTCACAGGCACTATCGCAAGAAGCGTGACTCGGAGTTGAGGGGCGAGCCCAGCTCTATCTTCTCATCTTCAGTGCACGCAACGCCCGTTTGAGCGCCAAGCTGGCTCTCATCCTCGTAGGATAGGAACGACGCTGTGTTCTGGGCCTATTCTTGGGCTACAGGTAGTGCGTCAAGAGATTGTCGCGTGCCCCCTTATGGTTCGTCGAGCCGGGCTCCAGCTCTTCGACGATCGCCGAGCGAATCTCAACGCTCAACTTGTCGTTCCTGGCGTTTGCGCGTGATGCCGAGGTAGTAACTTCCTGCCCCGTCGCAGCAATAGCTTGTCCTTACGCTGCCTCTGTTGACTTGAGGCGCTCAGAAAGCAATTGCTGCAATGGGGAACTTGGCAGTTCCCACCAGTGAGTTCACGAGCGGTAGGGACTGATGCAAGGATCGGTGACAGCGTGAGTGTCATGCTGCGAGGGCAGCTGGCTCTATGATTGCTTCGTGCTCTACTGGCGTCAATCGACCCAACCGGGCTTGTCGGCGACGTCGGTGATATGTCCGCTCGATCCAGGTCACGATCGCGATTCTCAACTGGTCGCGAGTGACCCACCGGCGACGGTCGAGAACGTTCTTCTGCAACAGGGCGAAGAACGATTCCATAGCCGCGTTATCGCCCGCTGCGCCGACTCGTCCCATCGACCCGATGATGCCGTGACGGGCCAAAGCCCGAGTGA